>NZ_CP026362.1:1632500-1937500 GCF_004116955.1 Bacillus vallismortis
TATATTATTGTCGCTTTTGTGTATGGAGTCAGCATGTAACCAACTTTTCAACCTTCTTTACAAATTCAACAAACTGATTTTGGTCTTGAAGAATACCAAGCTTTCATATTCACCGGTAAAAAGCCATTGAGGGTTTCCCCATTTGTCTGTATCTCCATGATAAAACTTGATCCTTTTGTGTTTATCTCTTCATCTTCCTGAATTTCATAATGATACTCAATCAATTTCTTCAAAGAGTGGCTGTCCTTTATTTCTTTTGTATAAAAAGTTAATCCTTGATCCTCATATTGCTTTAGTTTAAAGCCTTTATCCAGTAAAAATTTAAGGTTGTTTTCATTTAACACTGTCATCACTTAGAACCCCTCTCATTAAAGCTGCAGTAAGTATTTAAATGTTCTCTTCGATTAAATTTTCTTTCAAAAGTTCTAATAGCTTATCAACATATTCTTTTTGATCTTCATTGAAGTAAGTGCTAAACAAATCATTCTTTTCAAAGTCATCGAGTTTATCTTTAAGGCTTGAAATCTCATATAGTGTTTCAACTGGCTTCCCTTCAAAAACAAACTCAACACTTTCATCACCGTACAAAGTAATCGTTTCAAGCGCTTCTTTGATGTCTCCATTCCAGTTTTTCAAATAAAACAATTCCATTGACACGTCATACGATAGACCAATCGTGTACATGTTTAACACTCCTTATTCCCTTAGAATTAATGATTATTGTTTCTTAAAAGACTTATTTGGGTTTAAACTGCTGTTTTATTTTGAATTCAAGTACCTCGTCGATACAAAATTCACATATCACTTACCTTTTCCTTGCTTTTTGTTGATTTTTCTTGTATACGTTTCACGGTTATTTCAATAATATCTCCCGGCTCTGTATTCATTCCTAGATCAAAATCTACCCCTGTCAAAAAGTCTGCCGCTTCAATCTCACTTCCTTTTTGAACAACAAGATACCAGCTGCCGGATTCTTCATCATATTTAACTTTACCTTTTAAATTTAGAATAGTGTTTAATTGCTCATTCTTAGACATCTCATATACCCCTTAAAATTGTTGTTTTATTCATAACTTACAGTCGATTTTTAACATCATTTTTATAATTTGTTGCGTAGAAATATCCATCAGTACATTCAACTTTTACAATTGGTGTAAATTCATCTTTGTTATTTTCGTTTACTTCCTTATATTCATAGCCCTCAATAACCTCATTATCTAAAATGTATTCATATGTTCCTACGCAGTTAAATGTTGTTCCAATAATTTTCATTGCTTCATAAGTGTTTTTATTTGTTTTAATAAATTCCATTTTCATCATTTCCCTTCTGTTTAAAATATGCATTTTATAATGTTTATATTTTTTGTATTTGTTAATTGTATTATAACCTGATTACCCTTAATGATCAACCATTTATTATACATATTTTTTGTTTTTATATTATCTCTATAATAAATCGCTCATGAGGGGGTTTGGGGGTGGTGTGAGCAAAAATTGTTCAGGTGAGGAACGAACCGTTTTGAACAATTAGCAGCACCCCCATTCTCTTATTTTATTATTTAATTTATTTTTGTCTCTCTTAAAGACTTAGACGGGAAAACCCTTGGTATTATTGAGCTTTTTTTAGAGTTTAAGAGGTTTATTCTCTTTAGCTACCCATTTAACCATTCAATAAGTAGCTCCCTCATCCTTAATGAGGGTATGTATAATGTTATTTCTTCACCATCTCTTATTGCAGATCTCCAAATCCATTGTACTAATTCGGATAATGCAAATGCATCTTGATCAATTGTTATTTGATATTTCTCTTTAAAATAATTATATAGAACAGTGTTAACGTATCTGTTTATTGTATACACCAAGTGTTTTTTGTGCTTAAAATCATTGGTAGCTCTTGCATTACATGACACAAACCCTTTTGTATACCCATTCCCCTTTACTTTGTTTTTGTGTTCTGAATAAGTCGTCCACATAGCTTCATCACTTGATGATTTAACAATGTTGTTAAAGTAATTGAATACATTGTTCTTTACCTTCTTGATCGTATATGGTGATTTATTTTTATACCAATTAGATGATAAAGAATAATCCAATTGGCCAACTGTATTCAAGTTACCTTCATATATTTTTATTTTATTTCTTAATTGAGCCTTTAGAATACTCTCAAATTCAGTATTATGTTTTGTAAACCTATATTGCCCATCTATAAATTCAGAAACGTATCTTTGATACTTGATATTGTTTATATCATAATAATATCTTTGTATTTGAGCATCAAACATGTAAGTGAGTATGTAAACCTCTTTAAACAACTTGAATATATCTGCAGGAAAATTCCAAATCAATATATTGTCTTTAAAGTACATCAGATTATTGTTTAAAGCCATATCACGAATATCATCATAACGTGTTTCATAGTCCTTTTTTTCTTCGTTCCATTTCACAAATCCGTCTTCAACATATATTAACTTTGATTCAAATAGTGTAGTAAGATCATGCTTCTTAACGCGTAACTGTTCAACTACTTCCATAACTTCATCTAATATCAATGTATAGTTACCTGAAAGGATCAGCTCCTTTGTTTCGTCATTAGCATTTTTGAATAGATTATGTGTGGCAACAATATTTTTGTTCTGAGATAAAAGTTCATGAAATGACTCAAACTTATATTGTGTTTTGTCACCTTTCTTCTTTACTTTAGGTTCATAAATTTGTTTACTGCTTATGCTCTTCTTAATACGATCCACTTCATCCAAGTATGGTGTAATGAAAATAAAGTTTTCGTCTGTCCCTGAATTATTCATCATGTCAATTGCTGCAGTTGTTTTACCGGATCCCATAATAGAATCAATCACTTTAACCTTTTCCATACAATCCCCTTATATTTTAAATTTGTATCTAAAAATAAGGAACGATAATTGCTTTACCGCTCCTTAATTTGTAGTTCATATTAAATTATCCTTTTATGTTCGCTGAATGATTAATAAGAATCATCTTGTTTTACTTTGCTTATCTCTTCTCTGTACTCTAATAGCTCTGAATCAATTCTGTCAGTTGTGTCTTTGATGGAGTCAATATCTTTCTTGAGCATTTCTAATTCCTTAGCAAGCTGCCGAATAGCATCCGGGAATTTTTTCTCCACTCATCTCACCTCAATGATTTTATCATACCATGAGGCCTATATGATTAGTGTGACTTGTTTCTTAGTTTAAAGAATACAAAATAGATGATCCATAACAGTATGACAATGATGCATGTGACTACAAATATTGTATTAATAAGTGTTTGTGCTTCGCTGCTGAAGTAATCCTTAATGAGTTGAAACATTAAGAATAAGCCAATGAATGTGATATGAGTAAACCATAATGAAAATCGTTTCATGTTTGCAATGTGCTTGATCATGTTATAATATGAGTAGGAACTAAAGGAGAAGTTCATTCCCCTTTAGCTTGGTACTCATCTGCGTATACGTTTGCGTTGTCTCTTCCTACGGAGTCGCTTACGTGTACGCTTTTTCTTTTTGCTTGTCCCATTCATTAAGTTTCTTACCTTCTCAACTATTGTGAGGCAGTTGATAGTAAGAACTGTTAATGAGATAAGGAAAGCAACTAAGATACCCACCTTCTCAAGCACTATGTACACCTCCTTTCCTATGACTTTATTATAACACATTTCGTTATCTTTATATACATATTTTTTATATTTGTGTTAAGTTATTTATGTGTTAATGGATGGTGTTGAGATACTTTGTTTGCTGTCTGAGTGAACAAGAATGCAATTGGATTGGGAATTGATTAAGGATGCTTAGAGGTTGTTATATTGATTCTGAGATCGTGTGAGTGTGATGAGTGGTTAGTGTAGGATATATGATTGGGTAAGGTATGGTTATGTATAGTGATGAGGTTAGGTTAAATATGTCTTCGATTCCCTCGGATCCGTTATAAATACGATTATTTTTAATGAATGGTTATTCATTTTCAAATTACTAATCATTTTATTTTTTTAAAAATTTATTCTTGTGTTTGCCTTGGAATTATGTTAGCACTGTTGCAGACCTGCCCAAGTCATTAAATGCACGTATAATGTACCTTATACACGTATTACAATACCAATATATGGGGGTATATTTACATCTAATGGTAAAATCAAGGGAACAGATGTACCCATAGCACTTCCATTTCCACACCCTATACAAATTTTCATTTTCTTAATTCCACCTCAAAATCGCCCTATTTCACATCGTAATTGCTTTCGTAAAAGCCTTTTATATCAACGTTTTCCCCTTTTCAAATTACCTCGTTTTCATCAATATTTAGATAAAGCATCCACTTCCCCCTACTCTCACTTATGTTTTACGATCGTTTTATCCCTAATCACCATTCGATGCATCAAATCCCCTTACGTTTACTGGATTTTTGAACTCTATTATATTATTTACGATAGGCATGTTTTTAGATTACGATAATCACTCTATATGGCTTAGAATTCATCTCAATAACCTGGAGCTGTTAACATACTAGCGAAAAAACAATAGACAAATACAAATAATATGTATATAATCATCTCATAGGTGAGGAGGTGAGATAATGCAAAAGGATTCAAAGAAAGTAACGTACATGTTTAGTAATTTAATTGGATTTTTAGAGACTACTATTATTGAAGGAACTGCTTCACAAGAAGAAAACACTCTTTATGAGGGCTATAAACTTTTTGGAACAATCGATAAAAAGAGCTATACATACAAAAATCTTGTACATAAGTATCTAAACAGCGATTATTAAATCAAAAAATATGCATAAAAGAAATAAGGGGAGAATTTATTGAAAGGAAAAAAAGACGGTCTAAATAAGCAAGTACATATTTACAGTATTGATACTTCTGCTTTTTATAATGATCAAGAAAACAAATTACATAACAAGATTTTAAAATCATATAGGTACAGAGATCATCTCAAAAAACTTGAACATGTTGATAAAAAACATAAGAAGTACATAACGCAAAGGATTATTTCCTTAAAAGAAAAGCTTTATAAAGCCTTTAACGATCATATTCAAATAAGAACACTTAGAACAGATTCTCTGAAAGATAATAATGTGATTTCATTATTTGATTCAGTCTTAACTCGAACGCTGGGAATCAAAGAAAACTCTCTCTCTGAAGAGATCATGGTTGTCCAAACTTATCACTTTCAAATTTTAAGGGACATTATTGATAAAGGATTCATACATAACAATGAGAAATACGTTTATTTCACTAGCAGTGCAGGTCAAATACGAACCAAAAAGTCTTGTTTTATCAAGCAAAGCACCTTAGATGAGTATCAAAATGCTTTAACTTGTGGCCTTAGTGTGGAGCAAATCAATGCTCAAGGTGGGAGTAGCATAAACAAATGGAATAGCTACATGGCCTTATCGAATAGCGCCAGCAGTCCATGGGAAATTGATATTGATAAAACAATTGTCGTAAATGACTTAGAAACAAACGTTTCCAGCCTGGTTGATTATATTGATCGTGATACATATGAAATCAATCGTAAAGTTATGGATATTCCTATAGAACATACAGATGGTTGCGGAATGATGCTTCCCAGTTTGAGCCAGAAAAGCTTTATGGTCAGATTACCTTGGGTTAAGGGTCTACTTGTTCCATTTGACTTTAGAAAGTTTGCTGAAAAACACAGTTCATTTATAGTTAAGGACGTCTACGGTAAAGATTGGGACATTATTAAAGATGATATCCAAATAATTTTTACGAAAAGCCAGTTTAAGATGTGGAAGTACTATGATTCATGGGATGACTATCGCTCTAAATTTAAAAAGCATGGATGTCTAGGCGCTAAGTTAAATGAAGAAGATCCATCTGTTGA
Organism: Bacillus vallismortis; assembly: GCF_004116955.1. NCBI lineage: Bacteria > Bacillati > Bacillota > Bacilli > Caryophanales > Bacillaceae > Bacillus > Bacillus vallismortis. The sequence continues at coordinate 1,638,367 of NZ_CP026362.1, forward strand.
GGGAAAACTGACTTACCAAATGCTACAAACACTCACTGATATCACAGATGAGGAATTGAAACAAATCAGCTCAAAGACTGTTAGTGAGATTACTCAATTAGGCACTGATAAAGAAACCATGATGAAAGTTTTGGGGGCTACCGAGAAAAATAAACATAAAACAAGCCTTCAAGAAGCTCTACTATCATATCCAGAGCTGCTAAATGATGATCACACCAAAGAAATCATTAAGAATAAGAAGAAGAGTATGATTAAGGACGCCAAATCAGGAAAATTACTTGTCAGTGATGCTGGGTATACATATTTATGTCCAGATCTATATGCTTTTTGTGAAAGACTGTTTCTTGGAATTGAGAATCCAAAAGGACTTCTCACCGGCAGCAATGTCTATTGTTCTTTATATGATGAAGGGCATATTGATATCCTTCGCTCCCCTCACCTATACAGAGAACATGGCGTTAGATGGAACAAAAAAGATGAGGAATATGAAAAGTGGTTTATTACCCGAGGTGTTTATACCAGCATTCATGATCCGATATCGAAACTGCTGCAGTTTGATAATGACGGGGATAAGGCTTTAATTATTTCTGATGAGCTAATCGTCAATATTGCCAAGCGTAATATGGAGAACATCGTTCCTTTGTATTATGAAATGTCTGTAGCCCAGAAACAAGAGATTAATAGCAGAAACATCTATGAAGCACTAACTCTTGCTTATGGAATCAATATCGGGGAGTACAGTAACAACATCACTAAGATATGGAACAGTGACAATATAAACATGGACGTGATCAAATGGTTATGCATGGAGAATAACTTTACTATCGATTTTGCAAAAACCTTATTCATGCCCACCCGCCCTGATCTTGTTGATGAGAAAATCAAAGATTACATAAAAAATAAAGTGCCCCACTTCTTCATCAATGCAAAGGATAAAGAAGAACATAGCGTAGAGTTGATTAATGAAAGTACAGTAAATAAGTTAGACTCAATTATCCCTTCCGACCGAATTAATTTCGCAACTGTTGCAGGAAAGTTCGATTATCGTTTCCTGCTTAAGAACAAGGAGATTAAATTGGACGAGGCAATTATTAGTGAATACAAACGATTAGACCAGCACAAGAAATGGCTTATGAATGATGAAGACATTAAGCCTGGGCAAAAACATTATGTCTATAAGATCATTAAAGACAGATTGTTGAAAATCCATAATGATGAGCAATATGTTACTGATGTTTTAGTTAAGTATCTATACAAGAAAAAGAGTAAGTTTAAGACAACTTTGTGGGAGTGTTTTGGAGAAAAGATTTTGCTTAACTTAGAATACAATTTTAAAAAGTTTAATCAGTGCGGAGGATGCGGAAAGTTATTTAAAGCTGTAACAAATAGACACAAAAAGTGTCAAAATTGCTCTAAAATTGAGAGAAGGAATTATCAAAAAAATTTGATGCGTAAAAAAAGAAAAGAAGTTGTTAGCATTTAGAAAGCGCCTTGAGCCTTACTCCCCCAAGGGGTACAGCGATTTTACCGGAAAAAGTTTAACAAAAAAAGTGCCTTGAACCCTTGATATAACTGGGCTGAAAGCCCCTTTTGAGATAATCGCCATAAGGGAGAAAGAAAGCTAATTTCCACATAAAAGGGTGAGTAAGTCTCCCACTTTTCAAAATGTACAAACATTACCGTAATTATACTTTACCACAAAAATAAACAAAATCACTAGGAGGAATTAAAACATGAACAAAACAGAATTTGTTGGAGCAGTTGCAGAAAAATTAGGTGTTACTAATAAAGAAGCTAATCCTAAAGTAGAAGCAGTATTTAATGTCATCGTTGAAACACTAGCAAAAGGTGAATCAATCAAGATTCCAGGAGTTGGAACATTTGAAGTTCGTGAACGTGCAGCTCGTAAAGGGAGAAATCCCCAGACAGGCGAGGAAATTGATATTCCAGCTACAAAAGCACCTGCATTTAAGGCTGCTAAGGCTCTCAAGGACGCAGTGAAAGCTTAACAATCTATAGTGAAGGATTAGATTAGTATCCCTCCCCTCTCTTCACCTATAAATGCGGTGGCGGAATAGGTAGACGCAGACAAGCCGGAGGGCCGTAAACTTATGTGAGGTGCAAATCCTCTCCCGCATTCATCTCCAGGTTAATTAATTAGAGTTCTTTTATTATTGATGGCATGGGGGTGTACTGATATGTGGGATATCAGTTCTCTGCTAATATTCATTAGTTTGTGGACTTGGAGTGTCAGGGTTTCGGATAAATGGCTATTATCGGGCTAAAAATGCCGGTAAGACTTAACGCATTAGTATAAATTGCGACTGATTCCCATCAGGGTCTTATTATGGGTGGCATATAACCTGATTATTAATTGCGGTGTAATGCTTCGGCTTACACTTAGGTAAGGCAGATGCGTCTTCCTTCCCTTTAAATAATGCCCTTGTAAGCTTTGAAGCTAATTATGCGGTCACATAAAAACTTTTTCCGGTTAGCGAGTCTTCTATACTCGTAAAATAAGGGGAATAGTGTTTGAGCGATTGATCACCGCTCCTATTTCACAGAAAAGGATTATTTTCGGTCTTGCCTTTTCAATTTTCTAAGCAATACATTCGCTATGTCTCCTTAAATGTTCTGAATGGAGATTTACCTTTCCCATGCACATACCTCCTTACACGGGTCAGAGAAAACTGTGCAAAATAAATGGCGAGCGTTTGAGACGCTTTGTTTCTCAATAAGGCGTGTAACCTAACAAGAGAGACTGAAAATGCCATTGAGAAGGATTATAATGGGTCTTTCCTTCCGTATAATTGTTTTCAAATTTCCCTGTCAATCCGAAGGCTTGCGTTCCTACGTGAGCTACTGACGTAGGTGAGATGGGTAAGAAAATAACTAGAACAATAGTATTTAAAAGTCATTTACTCTTTTTTTGTAGCTTTTACTTTATCATAACCAAACATATAGCCAAAAGCTATCAATGCTGCCCCACCAAAACGAAGATATTGATGATATTCAAAATCTTTAAAAACAGTAACCGCTCCAACTATCAACAAAACACCTATTATAATACAGGTATTCAAAACTTTGTCTATCAAAAAAACACCCCTTTTTCAAATTCATCTACACTTCATTATACACATGGATTATTTTACCACACAGAGCACTTCTTGATAACTGGAATAGGTCTGTAATACATATGTACGCAAGTTATCAATAATCTCCTTCGGGCGTTTCCCCAACGCCTATCCGACTTATCTTTCATCTCCTTTATATCCCCTTCTCGGACGTTACCGATGCTTCGGATCATCGGGCTTCCGAAGGAGCTTATTGTACGTAAATAGAAAACTACTGGAGGAAATTAAATGGCAAGCAAAAAAGTACATCAAATTAATGTTAAAGGCTTTTTCGATATGGACGTAATGGAAGTTACTGAACAAACTAAAGAAGCTGAATACACATATGACTTCAAAGAAATTCTCTCAGAGTTTAATGGAAAGAATGTTTCAATTACTGTAAAAGAAGAAAATGAACTTCCTGTTAAAGACGTTGAGTAAGGAGATGACTGAATGATCGATCCTATTCAAACTAAGCGTCACTCAGATGAAAACCTTAAAGAATGGAAAATAAGAATCTGCTCTAATAAAGACATTTATAATCTAAACTGGGAAGAAATCAAAGAGTTAATAAACAAAGAAACCGGCGAATCTAAAGGTGAATCAGCTTATAGAAAATGGTTCAACAACTTCATTGAGGGGGTTGAATACCAAAGAGAAAAGTCAGATGAATCAAATAATTCTCTCCTTGAATTGGAACTGAAAAAGGTTGAAATCATGGAAGAGAGAAAAAAGCTTCAAGCTGTAAAGCATGAAATACATAAAAACACACGTGTCAAAGGCCGAACAGAGCTGCTATATGAAAATGTAACTGAAGCAATTGAGAAAGTAGGCACTCTCCCTCCCCCTTCCTTCTATCCATTAAATAAGAGCGAAAGAAAAAGAGCTGCTGTTCTAGGGTTTGGAGACGAACACTTCGGAAAGCAATTTAAAAGCAACAACAATGAATACAACGAACAGATTTATTTGCAGCGTATGAATCAGATCCTTTCTGAAACTGTTGAGTACATTCAAAAAGAAAATTTAGATGAGTTGGTCGTGTTAAATGGTGCTGATAGTGTTGAAGGTATGGCATTGCGCGTATCGCAATTAACTGCCCTTCAGTACGGGTTTATTGACCAAGTGATAAAATACTCTAGGTACAAAGCTGAATGGCTTTTAGAACTTTCTAAGCACGTCAAAATTAAGTACATACATATCCCTTCTGCAAATCATACTGAACTAAGATTACATAATACAAATCGCTCGGAAATGCCTAAAGAAGATGTAGAACGTATTATCGTTACTTATATTCATGACGTACTCAAAGACAATGAGCGAATTGAAGTTCCTTTATACGACGAAGGAATTGTGGATTTTAAATTACTTGAATTTGAAATTGTTGCTTGTCACGGACACCAGATTAAAAACAAAAAGAATGCTATTCGTGACATTTCACAGATGAAACGAAAATTTTACGATTACATGTACATCTCCCACTTCCACCACGGAAACATGCTCACTGTAGGTGAAGCAGCCACTCATAATATCCAAGTTATACAACTCCCTTCTATAATGGGATCCGATGAATACAGTGACAGGTTAATGACAGGTGCCAAAGCTGGAGCAAACCTATCAATTTATGAGTCCGGTAAAGGTCGTACTATTCAGTATGATTACATATTGAATTAATTTAATAAGGAGTAAAACTAAATGAAGACAAAAAGTTTTATTAACGAATTAAGTGGTCATTGGGTTAATTTCACAGATAAATTTAAAACGGAGCTTTCCATAATTATTGCTGGTTAATTCCTACAACTGAGCCTAATCGAAGTGTTAGGACATTATTTTTTCAACTAAGGGAGCCTCGATGTAGGCTCCAACTTTGTTTAAAACTTTAATTTTATCCAGATAAGCACTTTTTTAGAACGCCCAGCGATGATTGCAGTACTCCCCTTCCGCTCTATTGCTGGGCGTTTCATAAAATGTGTTTACATCAACTTTATGGAGGTGAAATATGTCTGCAGAGAAAATCAAATGCTCATGCTGCGGCAAAGAACAAAATGCCAATCAATATTATATCTCGGAATCTCCTTTCAATACTGCAACCGGCAAGCTGTCAGTATGTAAAAGCTGTCTCCAAAATGAATTCCAAAAAGACAAAGATAACTTAAAGAATGTTCAAAACATCTTAAGAATGATTGACCGTCCTTTTGTTTACGACTTGTGGGTTTCCGCTGTTAATGAATCAGAGTCCAAGAAAAAATCAGCTGGAAATGTGTTAGGTACGTATATGAAAAATATCGGAATGAAAGATTACAAGTCAAAAAATTGGGCAGACAGTGAGTTTGACTTTGAAGAAGAACAAGAATATACAACACAGCTATTACTAGCTAAAAGTACAGAAGATATATCTAAGGAAGACATAGATGAATTAATGCAATTCTGGGGTCGTGGTCTTGATGTTGAAGATTACATTTGGCTTCAGAATGAGTACATTGACTTCACGAATAGGTATGAATGTGATTCTAAAGGAATGGAACTTCTTATAAATGAAATATGTTTGACTCGGCTAGATATCCGCAAACGGCGTGAAAATGGCGAAAAAGTCGATCAGCAGCAAAAAACTCTTCAAGATTTACTTGGGTCAAGTAATTTAAAACCGGTTCAAGAAACTGGAGCAAGTGGAGTTGAACAAGAGTCTTTTGGCACTCTGATCAAAAAATATGAGAATGAGAAACCTATTCCTGAGCCAGAGCCTAGATGGAAAGATCCTGATAAAATCGGGAAATACATTAAGGTATTTTTCCTTGGGCATCTGTCCCGAATGCTTGGTTTGAAAAATCAATATTCAGAGGAATATTGGGAAGAAATGAATAAGCATACTGTTGAAGAACCTGTTGCAGAAGAAGAGGATCGAGAAAATGACTTCGCATAAAAATTTTACAACAGATCGCAACAAGCACAGTCGAGGAATCAATATTTTTAAAAAGGGAAACAACTTAAAAAAGAAATCAAAATCCGAACGATTAATGGATGGTATCGGCGCATGGACTTCTTTCTATAGAGCAAACCCACATCGTTTTGTAAAAGAATACTTGGGTATTACACTTAAATTGTTCCAGTGTATTTTAATTTACATGATGGTACATAATCATTACTTTATGTATCTAGCCAGTCGTGGGCAGGGTAAAACATGGTTAACCTCTGTATACTGCTGTGTGCAAGCCATACTCTTCCCAGGCACTAAAATAGTTATCGCATCGGGCACAAAAGGACAAGCTCGTGAAGTCATAGAGAAAATTGATGACTTACGTAAAGAATCGCCTAATTTAAGGCGAGAAATAGAAGATTTAAAAACCTCAACGAATGATGCTAAAGTGGAGTTCCATAATGGCAGCTGGATTAAAATCGTAGCCTCAAATGATGGCGCCCGCTCCAAGCGTGCAAACCTCCTTATTGTAGATGAATTCAGAATGGTTGATTTTGAAATCATCAGTAAGGTACTTAGAAAATTCCTGACAGCTCCCCGTTCTCCTAAATATCTCGAAAAAGAAGAATACGCTCACTTAAAAGAACGAAACAAAGAAATTTACTTGTCATCCTGCTGGTATAAGGTTCATTGGTCATTTAACAGATTCATAACTTACTACAATGCCATGATGAAAGGATCCAAATACTTTGTTTGCGGTCTTCCTTACCAGATCGCAATTAAAGAAGGCCTTTTGGATAAAGATCAGGTTAGAGATGAAATGGCTGAAGAAGACTTTGACCCTATTGGTTGGTCAATGGAAATGGAAGCTCTATGGTTTGGTGAATCTGAAAAAGCTTATTATAAATTTGAAGACATTGAAAAGAACCGCAAGCTTGCTTCCCCCCTCTTCCCCCCTGACTATTACAGTCTGATCAAGGATTCCAACTTCAAATATGAAGGCAAGAAACCAGGAGAAATTAGGCTGGTAAGCAATGATATCGCTGGAATGGCCGGTAAGGATAATGACGCAAGTGTTTACACTGTATTCAGACTTATCCCAAACTCCAATGGATATGATCGTCATATTGTATACATGGAGAGCATCGTAGGTGGTCACACAGGAACTCAAGCAACAAGAATTCGACAAATATACGAAGATTATGAATGCGATTATATTGTATTGGATACTCAGAGTATCGGACTAGGTGTGTATGATGCATTATGCCAGCCTTTATATGATAAAGAACGTGCAAAAGAATATGAGCCATTTTCATGTATTAACGATGACAGAATGGCTGAGCGTTGTACTTATCAAAATGCCGAAAAAGTAATTTATAGCATTAAAGGTAATGCACAATTGAACAGTGAAATTGCTGTATTACTCAAAGATGGATTTAAACGAGGGAAAATCAAAATTCCTATCAACGAAAATGAAGGAAAAGAATATCTGAAAAGATTTAAAGGCTATGAAGGGCTATCTCCTGAAGTTAAAGGAAAATTCCTTTCAAGCTATGCTCAGATTACCCTTCTAATAAATGAAATGATCAACTTGGAAGCTGAATATAGCGATAACGGACAAGTTAAGCTTAAAGAGCCAAAGAGTAAACGAAAAGACAGATATAGCTCAGTGGCTTATGGCAACTATATTGCTACCGTATTAGAAAGACAGTTAAACAAACAAACTGAATATGACGTTGAAGATGAACTAGTCTATTTTTAAAAGATATGACGTTGAAGATGAACTAGTCTATTTTTAAAAGAAATGAGGTGAAACATGGTAACCTTAAATAAAGTTGACATTGAGTCTGAAGAGTATAAGCAAATGCTGAATGACTATTCAACTTATACTTCTACATTTGCTTCCGGCTTTATCTCAAATATGTTTTCCAATGGCATTGTTACGGAAATTGAGGCCGAACAATTAAAGAATTATTTTTCTAACCCCGATGAATTTCAAGAAGAAATTGAAGATCTTGCTGAGTATTTTTACATTTCGACTGCAGAGATTCACCAATTGTTTGAATTGATTGAAGCCCTCCCTACCCTCAACTATAAAATTGACTCCTTTAATAAAGTTAAGTCTTCAGATAAGCACATTTCCCTTTTGAATAAATCCTTACATAAGGTCAAACATAAAAGACTTACTAGGGATCTGTTAAAACAGGTAGCTACAGCTGGCACCCTTGTTGGCATATGGCTTGGGGATGCTAAAAACCCCTATCCGTTTATTTTTGATGAAATTAAATATGTATTCCCCTCCTTTAGAAGAAATGGAGACTGGGTATGTGTAGTTGACATGGAGCTGTTCACTAAGTATAAAGATGATCACAGAAATGAGTTGTTAAAAAGCCTCTCCCCTTATATTAAACAAAGCGATTATGAAAACTTCATGAAAGATCGAGAGAAATATCGATTTAAGGAATTGCCACAAGAAAGAACTTTTCCACTACGCACAGGGACGCTAAAAAGAAATCAAGGGTTGGGAACATCTTGGGTTACCCCAGGTCTATATGACGTTCTCCATAAAAAGAAACTTAAAGATGTTGAAAGATCGATTGCAAATAAAATTATTAACGCTGTTGCAGTTCTAACGATTGGAACAGATAAAGGTAATGGCGAATACACAAACATGAAGCTGCCTAAAGCAATTAAACAAAAAATTCACGGTGGAGTTAAAGCAGCTTTAGAGAAGAACCAAAAAGATGGAGTAACTGTAGTATCAATCCCTGACTTTGCTGACATCAACTTTCCAGATGTTAAAGCAGATGGATTAGATGGAGCAAAGTTTGACCATATCAATAGCGACATTCAATCTGCTTACGGCTTATCCGGCTCCCTTTTAAATGGTGATGGGGGTAACTACGCAACATCGTCGTTAAACTTGGATACATTTTATAAGCGTATTGGTGTTTTAATGGAGGATATTGAACAAGAGGTTTATCAAAAGTTATTCAACCTTGTTTTGCCTGCTGCCCAAAAAGACAATTACTATATGAATTACGATAAAGACAAGCCGCTCACTCTTAAAGAAAAAATGGACATTTTAATTAAATTAAACGATAAAGGTTGGTCTATTAAGCACGTAGTTGATAATTTGGCAGGAGTGTCTTGGGAAAGCTACCTTGAACAAACTCTATATGAAACTGAAGAGCTGAAACTCCAAGAAAAAATTAGACCTTATCAAACTTCATATACCTTCACTGGGAATGAAGCAGGCCGTCCAAATAACGGAAATAAAAACAACGACAACACAGTGAAGTCAGCTACATCCAACGGTAATGACAATCCTATTTAAAACTTCACTTTTGAAGGGAGGTGAAATTATTTGACAAAGAAGCAAAAGAAAAAACTATGCCAACTTCAATTGAATGAGATTAAAACATCAGATGACCCAACAAAGTTGTCATGTAGCTTTGTCATTTTTGATTTCGATGTCTCTCACAATAACGCAGTAATTTCAAAGGATGTTGCTCTTGAGGCTGCTTCAACAATTATTAATAAACCGATTGTTGCAAAATATTACGAGGTTGATGAATTAAATACTTCTACAGATGCATTGGGAACTCATGAAGCTTATCTAGACACAGACAAGCACGGAGAACTTGAAGTAAAAAGAGATACTGCTCCAATTGGTGTCTTTACTTCTGAGGGATACATAACTGAAATTGAAACCCCAGAAGGTAAGAAAGAAGTATTGGCAGCAGATGCAATACTTTGGAGCTCCCGATTTAAAGATGCATGTGAACTTTTACTCGAATGGTATGGTCGAGGCATCAACATTAATACAAGTTGTGAGATCCTTTATTCAAATTACACCATGCAAGATGGTATTGAACACCTACAGTCCCCTATCTATTTCGAAGGTCATGCAATTTTAAATTCAGAGAAACGAGGAGAGCATGACATTGTCCTCCCCGCTTATGATTCTTCCAAACTTCTTAGCTTTAATGAAATTCAACAATTTGAAAGATTAGTTGCTCAAGCAGCTACAAGACAAAATAATGAGGAAGGTGAAAAAATGAATAAGTTTAGAAAAGTGTTTGAATTGTCTCATTCTGACGTTCGAACATTTCTTTATAACCAATTAGATCCAACCCTTGACAAGGAGTCAGCATCTTATATTGCAGATGTATATGATACTTATTTCATCGTAAACGTGTATAGCTGGTCAGATGACAATAGCTATGACAAATACTTTAAGTTCAATTACACAAGAACAGGCGATACTGTTTCAATTGATTTTGACAGTAAAACTGAGGTATTCATGACACGTAACTGGGAGGAAGTTGTTCCTGAACCTATTCAAACACAACTTAACCAAAAAGATGAGCACATTAAAGATTTAACAAAACAAGTAAATCAAATCAATAAGAATAAGGCAGATATTGAACAGCAATTCAACACTGCCAGTGAAAAGCTTGTGCAATTAAATTCTGAAGTGGAACAATTGAAGCCTTACAAAGAAAAACACGAGAAAACTTTATTAGAGCAAAAACTAAATGAGAAAAATGAATTCTATAGAGCGAAATTTGAAGCTTTAAATGCTGAGGAAAAATTCAGTACAGAAGAAGTACAAAACCTTATCCATGCTTCGGTTAAACAAGATGAAGAAGGAGAAAAAGCTGTATTACAACTTAACACAATGTTAGTTGATTTAGTTAGTGTTCCTACTGAAACAAATACAACCATTAGAGAATTTTCAAGTAAACGGGAAAATTTAATCCCTAACGATGACTCTTTTGAATCACGCTTTTCACAATAAATTTTAAACTTGGAGGAATAAAATATGGCTACAAGATTACAAAAAGCCCTTACTGAAGTAGGTAATCATACTACTGGAAACTTGAATTCTTTAAAAATCAAAACAGTTGCTCACGGTGCAAAAGTGACTGGTTCAGACATTGATAACTTTATGCTTGTTGAACTTGGTTTTGATGCTGAGGGGAACCGTACAGCTTCGAAACTATCAGATAAAACAAAAAAAGCATATTTAATTGCATCTCCTGAAGCACGCTACCTTGGTGAATCAATGAGAGATTTTTATAACGGTGTAGGAGAACATGCTCGAATTGTTATCCTTGAGCCAGCTTATACCCGTTTTGATGTTTCTGCATTTTCATTTAATACAGGAGTGACTGAGGTTAAACAAGGTCAAGTAGCTCACTTTGATATTGCTACTCAAAAGTATATTCTCAGTGATCCTGCTTCACCTCATGAGGATTATGCTGATTCTTCTGCTAAGTTCCTCGTTGTAAATAATGAAGATGACCTTGTTTACACAATGGGACAAAAACTTGTTCGCCTTGAAGTAATCGAGGCCTAATACATAACAAATAAATTTCAATAAAAGGAGTATTTTAAATGAATTTAGATACTGTGAAAATCAAAGGCTTGTTTAGCCGTGTATTAAATAACAAAATGGACGGTACAGACCAAGCTGATATCCAAACTTACATTAAGAAAGTGTTTGGTGATGGCGGTACTACACCTGACCCTTCCATGCTCCATCAATTTAATAACCTTGTCGTTGAACAAGCAGATGAAATTGCGAAACCAAAAGTAACACAGCTCCTCTCCCTTTTGGCCAATGTCCAACAAGAAAAACGAGGCAATATTAAAGAAATTAAAATTCCGAAAAAGAATAAGGCAAAAGTCATTTGGTCTGCTACAGGCTCTGGTGTTGATTTAGTTCGTGTTGAAGGACAAGAAACAGTTCCTGCTGTTCCGAAAACTATGTCAACTGGTTTCTATTATGAACCACTAGATCTTGTAACAGATTCAATTGTTTACTTCAATAAATTGGTGAATGATATTGCAGATGCTAAAGTCCGTTTGTACCTCGATAAAATTCATCAATTAACTGCAAGCGCAATTACAGCTGGTAAAATTCCTGCAAAAAATGTTCAAACAGGCTCAAACCTTACTCTTCAACAATACAACAAAGTAGCTTCCGTGCTTCAACGTTATGGTGGAAAACCTATCTTCGTAGCTGATACCCTTCTTATCGACTACTTCGCATTCCAACAAGGAACAGACTCCACGTTTAAGAACTTCTTAACAGAAGAAGTAAAAGGAGAACTCCTTACTGCCCTAAATCCAACTACAATCGGCAGAACAACTGCTGTTAACCTCACTAACCCATTTACTGATGATACAAATAGTAAAGTCGAACTTCCTGTCAACAAAGGATATATGTTTGCCGGCGGCGTTTCTCAAAAACCATTTTCTGTTGTTGAGTATGGCGGACTACGTCAATTGACTGAACAAGACATTGAAGATGAAAGAATCAAAATGAAAATTGTTCAAGATGCTTCTGTTAACCTTCTTTTTGGAGAAGCAATCGGAATTATTGAAGAACAAGCTGCAGTATCTATCTAAATCAAAATATGAGGATTTTTTAGGAGGATATAAATTTGACTGAAAAAATTAAGTTAGCACGATACAGAAGTACATCTTATTTTGTAGGGTATACCGGAGATGGTGGGCATAAACAATACACTTGGGCTGGAAGTAAAAATGGGAAGGCCGATATTAAAGAAGTTCCCAAAGAAGTTGTTGAATGGCTCACAATGAACAGCGTTTGTTTCGATAAAGGTGAATTAGTTATTATTGAAGATAATGATACAACCAAAGAAATTAAAGATTCTATTGTTGAGTCGGAGGCTTATGAAAATAACATCCACACCAAAGAACAAATTGAAAAGATGATTAAATCGGGAAATATTGCTCAACTAAAAAATAAGCTCGATAAAATCACAGTGGATTCTGAGAAGCAATTTATTATTGACGTTGCTTCAGAATTTAGCGATGACATTGCTGCAGGCAAATTAAAAGTTTTGGCTGATTGGATGGGAGTCGCTGATCCTTCCCTTCTCTTTGACTAAGAGGAGGGATTTTTATGACATCTTATGATCAAATATGGGAAACCTTTTTAAATAACTGTGAAACATCTGATTTTGATGTTCCTCAAGAAGAAGAGGACATTTATAAATCAATTCGAAATGCGATCCTTCATTTCAATAACCGGCTTAGAGACAATTTAAAAGCTGATAATTCAACTGAAACTGTTAATCGAGAATTATCTGAGGATGATCTTCTTATTCTTGCACACTTCTTGAGATACATCTTTTTGTTAAATAAAAAGACCTTGTTTGAGAATACGTGGCAGCCCTTCACTAATGACGTGGGGATCAAGAACTTTGGCACACAACTCAATTCTCTTAAACAAAGTGTAATAGATCAGAAAAACGAAATTGAACGTTTGATATTGAATGCTGCGGTGGATTATCTATGAGTACAATTAAAGTTAAATCTGCAAATAAAGATGGACAAATAAAGCTTGAGGACTTAGATGTTTTTTGCAATAAACTGTGTAAGAGAAACAATTCAGTCCTTTTCAAATTGGAGAAATACCTTAATAAAAAGCTGCTAAGTGATCCTGAACTCACAGAAATCAGGGACATTATTTTAACAGTAAGTGGTGAATTAAGCAGACTTAGGGATAACTTAGTAACAGACGGTGATTCGAATGAAGGACTACAGTAATTACCACAAGGTTAACATTAATAATAAACTTCTTCATGATGGTAAGCTTATTTTCCAACAAGGCCTTAAGGGGTTTGAATCTGAAAAAGTCACAATTGATGGAATCGAAAAAACAGTAATGATCACCTCTAAGTACTCTAGTGGCGATGGTTCTGCAAGATATATATTAGGTGAAATTGCTGACATTTATCGTGGCGGAGTTGTTAAGTTTAATGATGAAACATGGCTCATCACCTCCCACCCTCTCAGTAATAAGATTTACAAAAAGGCTGAGATAAAAATATGTGGAACATCATTTTTTCTTACTTCAGAAGACAAGCTAATCGATACTGGCAAAATTAACGAAATCACAGGTAAGCCAATTTATGAAAAAGTACCTGGTGAAAAAACTGAAGTCCCCTGCATATTCGAAAGGACAACTTCAATAAATGGAACTGAATTGGCTGTAAATCTTCCAGATGGTCAAGCAAACATTACAATTCCTTATCTTGTTCATGAAAAATTGAAAATTGGACTTACTCTCACCTTCTTTGGCGAAGATTATCAAGTCGATGATATAGACTTTTCTAAAGTTTATGGAGACCATGGAACAATAAAATTGGTAGCCAAAAAGAAAGTTGGTGAAAAGACATGAGCATGACTGTTGAACAGATGACAAAAATCTTCAGATTAGTTATGGATGATGTTGAACTGAATCGGCTCTTGTATTACAAAACTGATCCTCTCTCCCCTTTTCATCCAGATGTTCAATCACTCGAAAATTATTATGTCTCCACAAATGACTCTCCCGCTATAATCAATACCATATTCAAGCGAGCACCTAAAACAGATGATCTATCAGATTCACCATTATGTAGAATGTGTGTTTATTTAGGGAATGCGCTGCCCAAGCCGACAAATCAAAGCGCTATGCTTCTGGATCAAGACTTGATGATTGATGTTTTCACCCATATTAACACCTTTGAAGAAACTGAATTTAGAAATCTTAAGATTAATGACAGAATTAATAAACTCTTGTTCAATCAGAATTTTGCTGGTATTGGTAAAACAAACTCTTATAAAAGACTGTTAATCACTAATCCACCTGACGGTTACCTCGGATATAAATTAATATATACCTTTGGGGCGATGAAATGATTGATAGTGAATTCTTTATAACCGGTGAACCAATCCCTACTGAATTTGGCGATTGTCGATTTATAAAAGTTAAGGAATATGCACTTTTAACTCCGTACCTCAGCTGGTTTAAGATGTCTAAGAAAGAGATTATTTATACTTACAGCAAAAAGGAAAATAATCAATTTGGCCAATTAGATGGTCTTATTGCCGAACTTAAAAAACTGTCTTTATTTGAAATTACAAGTATCCTTCCGAATTTTAAAGAAGCGTATGAAGTAATATTTAGTACAGTTTTTAATGGTGTTGAAATTTTAGAGAAACTTACACCGGAAAACTTTGAAGCCCTAAGAGAATTGGTCTTGAGAATGTCTTGTCTAAAAGAGGAAAAAATCAGCTCTAACCCAGAGATCCAGCGAGCTAACGAGCGCAGCAAAAGGGTGAAAAGTCAGGATTCAGATATGGTTGATATGGCAGACATCATGAGCAGTGTTGCTGCTCACACTGGATATTTGTACAAAGATATAAATGAAATGACTCTGTTTCAGTTATACATGACTTACTACAGAGTTGGTCAATTCAAACAGTACGATACCTCCACCCTGTTTGCAACCGTTTCACCTGATGCAGCCAAACACATGGAAAGCTGGGGAAAACATATCGACTTATTTGAAGAAGAAAAACACTATATAAGCAGAGAAAGTTTCATGAAACAAACTAAAGGTTTTGGTAAAGGCAGCTCATAGCTGTCTTTTTTATTATTTAAGGAGGCAACAATTAGATGAAAACAGTTATTCAAGATACAGCTGACGTTTATTTTAAACGAAAATCTGACGGTAAGCTTGTATTCACAGCCGAGGCACAAACAGCATCATTCTCCCAAGCAATCTCCGAAGAAAAACTCAGAGGTGGAATCGGAAATAAACCACTTTACATTCTTAAATCTGAGAAGGAAATTAACCTAACTGTCAAAAATGCTTTCTTTGATTTAGAATGGCTTGCAATGACACAGGGTGAAACAATTCAGGAAGAAACAAAAGTAAAGGTTTTCGATAGAGAACATGGACTGATTGTAGATGATACAAACAAAGTTACTCTAAAAGGAAAACCTGTAAGCGATGTTACTTTCTATAACAAAAAAGGTTTAACATATAAGATTGCTGTTTCAACTGATGGCACATATACAATTCCAACAGCATTTGCGGCTGCTAAAGACAAACTAACAGCTGTGTATCAAATTGAAAAAGTCGGTAGACGTTTAGCCATTAAAGCCAGCAAGTTCTCAGAACGATATGAAGTTGAATATCGCACCATTGCTTATAACCCTGATACAGAAGAAGTTTACAGTGACATCTATATCCAGTTCCCTAATGTTTCTCCTTCAGGGGAATTTGAAATGTCATTAGAAAATGGAAATGCTTTAGCACCTGAAATTAAGTTTGAAGCGTTAGCAGATACAGATACAGACGAAATGGCTGTAGTAATCGAAGCAAGTAGAGATGAAAATACCGCAGCTCCGGTTGAGGATACAACAGGTTCAACTCAAAGCTCAGATCTTGGCGGAACAACTGAATAATTAAGGAGGCGTTTATTATTGCTTTTTTAAACCAGGACGGTGATAAATACACCTCTGCAAAAGATGATGGGACAGGTAATCCCATAACAGCTGTATCAATTGAACGTTCCACTGTCCCCTTGGAGGTTGGTCTCAATAATGACCAGCCTCTTAATGTTAATGTGGCCAACACTGCACTTGATGTAAATATAACTAATACGGCTTCTGTCCCTGTTTTGGTTAAAAACACTGCAGCAATTAAAACCCAAGTTCAAAAATCCTATTCTGAATTTGTTGTTACTGATGCTGATACCGTAGCTACAGGTGCAACTAAGTCTTATACAGTTGATCTAATCGATTCACTTGGTGTTTTCAGAACTTACGGTGTTGCTATGTACACAACTCAAACAGACAGCTCAAACAGCAAAGTTTTAGCAAGTATTTATTCCGTACCGAAAAACATCCCATATTATTCTGCAACTACATCAGGTAATGATAGTTCTGTTCTTTTTAACAGCATTGCCTTTGTTCAGAACTATCCTTTGCAAAAACAATTAACTTTCACTGCTCCAAAAATATATCTGACAGTTAAAGCAGCCGGCACAGTTGATCTAACTGGGTTAAAAATCGTTGTTTGGGGGATGGAATAATGACATTTGATGAAGTATGTGGTCTGTTCAAACAATTTGATGGTTTGGAACAAAAATTCCTAGTGCTATCAGATGGATCCTATATCAGTGTTGATGATTTCAAGCAACGCTTTGAAGGCGACTTCAATGAGTACGAACCTTTAAGTTCGCTTGAGTCATCCCCTTCTTCTACCCCAGCTTGGGAAGGTATATGGAAAAAGCTACAAGAGGATGGGCTTTTTGAATAAGTCCTCCCCTCTTGTTTTTCTAGATAAAAGACAGTTTTTATACAAATTAAGGAGGTGGAGTTGTTGACAGAAACGACTGAAAATGTCGTCATAACGATTCCAGACAAAACTTCATTTACTTTTCATGAAGCAACAACTGCCCCGTCTGAAGGTGAAGAATTTGTAGTGGGTCATTTTCAGACACTTACTGTTAAGATCTCTGGTTCCTCTACGTCAAGAGAAATAAAGTTTTATGCAGTTGATGAAAAGGGCGAGAAAACAGCATTATGCGGAGTCAATAGAACTGACTTCCAGCTATCTACAAGCACCTTATCCGCAAATGAGTATTGGGATTTCGATATTAGTGGACTCTTCAAAGTATGTTTTGAGGTGGTTTCAACTAATGGAGACATAACAATCAAAGGAACTGCGGTGAGCTAATTTGAGCAATAGTGAATTCATTGGACAGTTAAAACAGAACAACGTGCAAATTAACAACCTAAAAGAAAATTTTACCCAAACAGAAAAACATATGGTCAACCACGAGAAGAACTTAACTGACCAAATAAACCTCTTCATGGAACAGCAGAACTCTGAATTAAAGACCCACACTGAAAATACTTCGAACCCTCATAATGTCACAAAGAGTCAAGTTGGTCTAGATTTAGTTGACAATGTCCAGCAAGCATCTAAAGGTGACTTTGACACTCACAACACTGACATCAATAGACATGTTACGGCTGATGATAAAACAAAATGGAATAATGCACAGCTGTATAAAATTTCATCTGACTCAGGATCACATAAATTAGGGTTAGCTAATAAGGATATGTTTACTGAGTTAACGAACGCAAGAACATCAACCTTTTATACAAACTCAACTACAACAAATAATCCCAATGGAACTGTCTCATTACGTGGTCTTCAAATTGGTCAAGACGGAATTAGTGAAGTTTTAGGTATGGGTAATGATGGAACGACCTGGAGAAACACACAAAGCAATGGATGGAAAATATGGCGCCGGCTAATTGATACAGCTGACCTTTCATTCACATGGAATACAGCTACATTGCAAAATGGTTGGAAGCATTACAATGGTAGCGCTGACGTGCAATATGGGATTGATTTCTTAGGTAACGTCTATATTAGAGGTGCTACAAAAGATGGTGCAATTAATACAGCTGTTTTTACGCTCCCAAGTGGCTATCGTCCTTCCCAAGCTTTTAACTTTATCTCCTCTAATTCAACAGGCTCCTCTTCCCCTTCTATTGCAAGGATATCAATAGGCACAGACGGGACTGTCACAATTGAAAGTGTTGAAGCTGGAAACTCTTATGTTAGGTTAGATGCTATTTTCCGAGTTTAGGAAGGTGTTAAATGAAAAAATTATATAAATATGATGAAAATTTACTTTGGCTTCCTGGTGAAGAAATCGAAATTAAAGACAATGCTGAGATTCCCGCTGGTTATACAGATATACAACCTGAAAGTGGACTTTTCAAGGCGAAACTTAACGAGGAAACTGGCAAATGGTATGAATCCGCTTCACAGGAATACATTGATACATTATGCAACAACAATACTTCAGTATCCACGGAATTAGAGTTAAACAATCTAGTTGTAGATATTGGGAAGCAATTAACGAAGACCAAGCTAGAACTATTGCAATTGAAAGGAACTAGCTCATCATGAACTTTTGGGTTATAGCGCTAAATCAAGAATGGGCAAATACAGAGGAAGTAAAAATCGCTTATGGATACAATGATATATCTAAAGACGAATTAGCCCTTGGAGTTGAGAAAGGGTTAATTTCAGTGCAAGAATATGAAGCCATAACTAATGAAGACATTCAGCAATAAGGCTACATATTAACAGCTAAAATTCCAGTTGCCTTTCAACTAGGTATTTTTATTATTTCAAGGATATTAAAGGAGGATAATAAATGGCATCAAAAAAGTTGAATTTAGGTTTAATCGAGGAAAGTGTCAATAAGTATGACAAGAAAGAAAAAGTCCAATTAACTGGTGACGTACATGTATTCATCTATCCATACTTCTCTCCTTCTCGATTGACAAAAATGTTATCCGGATTGATTTCTGATCAAGAAGAAGCAAAAGAAGTAGGAATTAAATCATTTAAGGATATAAATCAAGTTCAGTGGGCATTCTTTTCACTAATTAAAGAGTTTACGGACTTGGGCATTCCAAATGACATTAAAAATAAAGTCAAATGGTATCTTAAACTCGTAGACTCAGAATTCTTCCCTTTAATTATCAATAGCTTCCCTAAAGAGAGTTTAGAAAAACTGGGTAAAGCCACTGTAATGCTGCAACAAAACATAGATGAGTTATCAAAAAGATCTCAGGAAGAAGCAAATAATCTTATCCTTCAGAAGGTCGAAGAGATTGAAAGTAACACTGATCCACAGTAATGGCGAAAAACATAAAAGAAATCAAAGCTATGGTTGAACAAGCTGCAATTCAGTCTATACATAAATCTTCCTCTAACGTTAAGCAAGTCATGACCAAAACAGGTCAAGATCATGTTGAAGAAGATGTTTACGGAAACTATAGCCCCCTACTCTATGAACGCACAGGAAAGCTTAAAGACGCTTTTATAACCGCAAACGAGAGTAACGGGGTATCCTTGGACAATATTAGAGAAGATGATGGGAAAGATGTTGTTACAGTTATTGAAACCGGACAAGGTTATACTTACCCTGATTCATATGGATATGGCTACGGTAAACCTCGTCCTGTTATGAAGAATACTGCCGAGACTCTAAAAGATGGACGGTTAACAGAGGCATTAAAAAGAGATTTAAAAGTAGACGGTATTAAAATATACTAATGGTGGTGAATTAATGACCAAATCAATTGAAAAGAATATGCTCAGATCTCGAGCAGTAAAGCTTCCTGAGGTCACGGAATCAATGTGGGAGCAAGTTGACGAGGAACATAGAAACCTGGTTCAAGAGTTTTTAGATGCTCACTCGTTTAGAGATAAAACACGAAAACAATATTACTCCTCCCTTCGTCAATTCTTTTGGTGGGTACATACCTCTCTTAACGGGAAAAAGCTTTATAAGATTTCAAAGCGTGATTTCATTAGGTATCAAAGTTTCTTAAAGAATCGTGGTATGTCTTCAAGTGGGATTGCCCTCAAAAAAGCCGGTGTATCCTCGTTAAATAATTATATTGAAAATGTTGTTTCAGAAGATGATCAGAATTATG
The DNA here is from genome assembly GCF_004116955.1 of Bacillus vallismortis. Lineage (NCBI taxonomy): Bacteria > Bacillati > Bacillota > Bacilli > Caryophanales > Bacillaceae > Bacillus > Bacillus vallismortis. Next base: position 1,658,738 of record NZ_CP026362.1, read on the forward strand.
AGAAATTTAGAAACTTCACTCGTGGACTCCCAGCTATACCAAAAACAACTACATATGAAAAAGTAAAAGTTACATATGATGATTATAAGCTTATGATGAACGCCCTAAAAGAAGATGAAAACTATTTGGGGATGGCATGGCTTGCTACTGCCTTTAATGTTGGCGGACGAAGAGCAGAACTTATACAATTAAAAACAGAAATATTAGATTACCCTATTCTAGAGGGTCAGTCATATGTGATGAGTCATAAGGTATTTGGAAAAGGTAAAGGCGAAGGAAAGCCTCTTGAGTACATGATTAACACAGAAGCATTGGAGTACCTTCGATTGTGGCATGAAAAACGTGGTTATGATCATGAATATCTCTTCACTACTCAGTATGGCGGAGAACCTAAACAGATGTCAGAGTCTTGGGCTGATTATTTTTGCTCTGATGTATTATCAGACATCCTTGGCCGCCGTATTAATCCTCACCTCTTTAAGGCCTCATGTATCACTTATCTCCTAGAAGTTAAGAAAATCAAAATCGAATTGATAAGCAAATATGTAGCTCATCATGAAGATGTCTCAACAACAATCAAGCACTATGATTTACGGGATTTTGAAGAAGAAAAGAATCAAATATTTGTTTAGTTAAAATCCCTCTTTTATGCAGAATCAAGATTCCTCAGTAGAGGAATTTTGCTTAAGCATAGAATGTTCTACACAAAAAAGGAGTATCCTCCTATTTTATCGAATTATCTTATTTGAAAATAATTTAGCGAGGATGTCAGCAATGTCAAAGAATATTGTAAAGAATCAACATTATGTTTCAGAATTTATACTAAGGAACTTCGCCAATGAAAAAAAACAAGTAGTGGAATGCCAACTAAAGCACAAGAAAGCATATCCTATCAATATCAACCGCTCGATGAGCTCTAAGTATACTTATGAGCATAATAAACTTGAGCAAAATCTCCTTGAAAAATATTTCAGCAAATTGGAAAGCAAAGTGGCACCTACATTAAAAAAAATTGTTAATGAGCTAGAAAAGGAAATGAGTAATACAAGATTAGTTTATGAATTGGTTTGCTCTATCTTTATAGAATTATTAGTATTCTATTATAGAAGTGGTGCCCTACTTCATGAGTTCACTTCTCAATATGGGCTAGTTAAAAGTGATGAAAAAATAGAACTTTTGATAAAAAAGATAATCAATTTTAAATATTTAAATGATCTTAAAACAATGATAGTGAATAATTACGAGTGGTCAATAATAAAAAATGATAAAAATGATTTTATTCTAAGTGATCAATACATCAGTACAGCAGCACTTTCAGCTAAAAGTCGTTTTTTAAATATTACAAACAGACATATGGGTCTTAAAGATGTAATAATACTAATCCCAATCTCTAGTCGGTTTTATTTTGTCTTTTACAATGGGAAAAAGCCAAATTATATAAAAAAAGAGCAACTATGCACTCTAAATGAAAGTCAAACATTTGAAATAAACGTGGCTATTCTAAATAACTCTTATCAAAAGTGCATCAGTTGTAATGATGAGGCATTAACAAGAGTATTGGATAGATTTAACGAGGTGAATCCAGTCGGTTCATTTGCCCATTATAATTCTGGATATAAAGAGTTTAAAGTTAAAAAAGAAGTGTTTTTTTATGAAGAAGATCTAACATCTTATGAATTTTTTACATCTTTTCGTTTTCGTAAGTATAAGAATCTAAAAAGAAATGAAAGATGTGTCTGTAAAAGTGGCATGAAATATAAAAATTGTTGTTTGATTTATGTACAAAAAGCTGAACTTATCTTTAATGATTTCCAGCGTAATGTAAACCCTCTTTCCTACAGTGCTAATCCATACAATATTATCGAACAAAGCATTAACGAAGTATTCTCTATTGAAGAACCCCAATTATTTAAGGATATAAGATTAGCTTCTAAAAAATAAAAAAACAACGCCCCATAATTTTTCCGTATTCTCGGATAATTGGTAGAGGTGTCACATATGTTATTTTTTAAGAAATGAAAACGGCAAATCAATTATTTAAGGTGATTATTACATATTATATGAGCACGAAAACTAAATATAAAATGAGAAAGAGGAATGCATTGAGCGTTCCTCTTTTATTTAGTTAAAAATTATACTGCTAATTCGTTACGGGTCTTTTGTTTTTGAATAATCGTACGACAAAGGTGAACACCAATGAACAAATCAAACTAACCAATAACAAATTCAAAATTGAACTGACTTGTAATCCATCAGTGTTTATTTGGAAACCGAAAAACAAAGCGAAAAACAGAAAAGACAATGTGAAGGATCTAGAAAGAAAAAACTGTTTCATAAAACATCAGCTCCTTTGTTTATTTTACGCTTGTTTTCTTACTAATTGTTCCTTTTTTATTGCCGGTTAAATTAACTTATATATATTGATCTTTGACTACCAAGCCATAACCATTAATTTCGAGACCAAAGTAGAGATTCCCTCTGCCGTAAACCTCAGCATAATTAGATCCTTTTTATGTGGTGCTTTTTGTCGCTCTGGCCATCTCATATCAGTCCTATACTTTTGGAAACATGGTATAATGCAGGTAAATGATACCGGCGGTGGTTAAATGATTTGGGCAATTATTTTGGTTTTGGGGATTGGAGCTTTTTTTATAATTGGATCTCTTGGTATAGATAAACAAAAAGAGGAGGAAAAACAAAGGTTAAACAAAATTGAATCTGCCGGGAACTTCTCTTCCCAGCACAGATATGTTCTCAATCCCGATAAAAATAAAAAATTAACTTTAAAAGAGTCTGAAAATAAGTTTATTGTTCATCAGTTTAAATCAAACAATGATCTTGAAGAAATGGTTATTCCATTCGATAAAATTATTGAAGCTGAAATTTCTATTGATGATACTTCAATATCAACTGTATCTAGAGGTAGTCAAATGGCAGGTACAGTTGTCGGCGGGCTTGCTGCAGGCGGTATTGGTGCTCTTATTGGAGGGTTATCATCAAACAGAACTGAGTCGAAACAATTTAGAAAAATTGACCTTAAATTAAAACTTGATGATTTTTCAAATCCTATATTTAAACTAGAATTTTTGCCAAGTAAAAATGATCTTGGTTTAGAAAATACTAAAGGATTTAAACAAGATGACCAAAAAGTTAAAGAAGCCTTATCGAATGTTGAAATTTGGCAAGGGATTATGGAAATAGCAATACGCAAAGGGAGTAAAGTCGCTCAATAGCTGAGTGGCTTTTTTATTTTCCTCCCTCCCCTACTGAAAGGAAGTGATTCTTACTTGAGTCAAAACCTCAAAATCATATTAACCCCGCAAGCTGATACGTCATCAAAAACTGTCGAACAGTTAAATCAGCAAATCAAATCTTTAGAAAAAAAGCTTAACTCCCTCAAACTCAACACAAATATTGATTCTAAAACCTTAAAAGCTCTGCAAGAATTCTCTTCTGCTGTAGATGCGTATCAAAAAAATCTAAGCTCTTATAATCAAACAGTAAAAGAAACGTCCACAGTAATTAAGAATGCTGATGGATCAGTTGAAAAGCTCACCCAGCAATACAAGAAAAACGGTGAGATTCTTCAACGTGAAACGAAAATAATCAATAATCGTAATGCTGCTCTAAGGCAAGAAACTCAAGAGATTAACAAACTCGCTCAAGCTACTGAAAAACTAGGTCAAGTACAAAAAAAGACCGAACAAAAGAACTTACAGGGTCAAACCACTAAGGTTGTACAGAAAAATCGTAACGGTTTTGAAGACATTGTTTATACGACTGACCCTAAAACTAATGCAACTTCATCAAGAACTACAACTAATTATGATCAGCAACGGAAAGCAGTTGAACAACTAAACCAGAGCCTAGAAAAGTTGAGAGAAAAAGGACTAGTCTCTTCCCAAGTGCTCACTCGTCTCTCGACTTCAATTAATGGTGCACAAACAGCTTCTCATATTGATCAAATTGCTAACCGTATTAAGCGTCTTGATGATTCATCCACCGCTAAAGCAAAAACAAAAGAACTTGAGCATCAAGTTCAATTATATCAACGTCAAGCGCAAATAAATGTTCAAAACCTCAATACTCGTTACGGCAGTTCACTTAGCACTGCTAACTCCTCTGTCCTGCAGAATTATCTCAACTCAGTAAACCAACTCTCGGCAAGAACTCCTAATTTAAGAACACAGATGCAGAATCTAAACATGCAATTCAGAGAAGTATCTGCAAATGCATCCTCTGCCTCTAGCAATGTTTCAGGTTTTGGGGAACAATTAACACAGTCATTCAGCCGTATGCCCGCATATTTTCTGAGTGGGACAATATTCTATTCGGGCATTCAAGCATTGAAATCGATGGTGGATCAGGTTATTCAGATTGACACACTTATGACTAATATTCGCCGGGTTATGAACGAGCCTGATTACAAGTTTAATGAACTCCTTAAGTCTTCAATTGCTCTAGGTGATCAGCTTTCAAATAAAATTTCAGATATACTTGAAATCACTGGTTCATTTGGGAGAATGGGATATGATGAATCTGAACTTGGTGACGTAACTAAAACTGCTCAAATATTACAGAACATCTCAGATTTAAATCCTACTGATACAGTAAACACTTTAACAGCAGCAATGCTTAACTTTAATGTAGCAGCCGGTGATTCTATATCGATTGCGGATAAGTTGAATGAAGTCGATAACAATTATGCAGTAAGTACCTTAGATCTTGCAAACAGTATTAGAAAGGCAGGCTCTACAGCTTCTACTTTCGGTGTAGAATTAAACGACTTAATTGGGTATACAACAGCAATTGCTAGTACTACTCGTGAATCCGGGAATATTGTTGGTAACTCATTAAAGACGATTTTTGCTCGTATTGGTAATAACCAGAGTTCAATCAAAGCATTAGAACAGATCGGTATCTCAGTAAAAACAGCTGGTGGTGAAGCTAAGTCTTCAAGTGAATTAATTGATGAACTCGCTGAAAAATGGGACACGCTCTCTGATGCCCAAAAACAAAATACATCAATAGGCGTTGCGGGTATTTATCAATTGTCTCGTTTTAACGCAATGATGAATAACTTCTCCATTGCCCAAAGTGCCGCTAATACTGCCACTAATTCAGTCGGTAGCTCATGGAAAGAACAACAAAAATATGCCGATAGCTTGCAAGCTAGAGTCAATCGTTTATCCAATGCTTTTACAGAAATGTCTGTGGCATCAGGTGAAGCGTTAATATCTGATAGTATCGTAGTGTTCGCAGATGCATTAAAAAGTTTGATGCAATTAAGTGCGCAAGTAACCAAGTCCGTTGGATTACTTCCACAAGTATTTGGAGCAGCAACAGCTTCAGTTATATTATTTAACTCTTCACTTCGTGCAAGTGCTTTAACTTCAGGCACTGCAATGGGTGCAGCTCTAAAAAATCTTATTCTTAATTTTAATACTTTTACGGTTGGAGTGACAGCAGCTTCAGCCAAAACAGCAATTTGGAGTAAAATCACCGCTGCTTTTTCAACTTCAATCACAAGCTTAAAAAAGGCCGCAATGACTACTGGAGCTTTCTTAGCTGGTAGCTTCCTACCTATGGCAGCAATGATGGCCTTTGGTGTTGTTATTGAGAAGCTAATATCCTCATACTCCAAATTAAAACAAGCTCGAGAAGATTTCGAACAAGCTAAGATAACAAGTATTGAAGCTATAACAACAAACAAAGACTCAACGGATAAGTTAATTGCTCAATACAAAGAATTACAAAAAGCAAAGGAATCTGGAACCCTTAGTTCTGAAAAAGAGCAAGAATACCTTCAAGTTACACAACAACTAGCTCAGACTTTCCCAAATTTAATTGCAGGATACGATTCACAAGGTCAAGCAATAATCAAAAACAATGACGCTCTAAAAGAAGCTATTCAATATACTAAAGAACTAGCAGATCTTAATAAAGAAGATATTAAGACTGGTGCAAAAAGCAACTTTAAAGAGAGTTTAAAAGATATTGAAAAGCTAAATGATAAAATTGAGCAGTATAAACAAATTGCTGATTATTATAAAGACGGAAAAAGCTGGGATATTTTTTCTTCAGATAATGATAAAAAGAACCAAGGGATTAAAGCTGAACAAGACGCTCTACGCACTGAACAGGAACTGTCTAGCTCCCAGGCTAAAATCAGAGAACAAGTACTTCAAACTGTCGATGCGTTCAACTCAGTAAAGATCAATCCAAACCTCTCTAAACAAATTAATGATGCATTTAATAAAATTGATTTCAGTAAAATGAACCCTGATGAGCTTGAGTCATTTTCGATTAATGTAGCAAACTATATGGACGAGATACAAAGAGCTCTTCAATCAGGCAACAAAGATAACTTCTCAAAAGCTTCACAAGGGCTTGAACTGCTTATAAATCAAGCTATGAGTGGCAAAGACAAAAATAATGGTCTTGTGCTCTCTTATGGAGATCTTAAAGATGCTATTGACTCAGCAAACAATTCAGCAGAAGCATCTAAAGTAACATGGGACGAAAATGGAGAAGGTGTTGATGCTTTAGGAGAATCTATTGGCACCCTGTCTGACAAGCTAAAAGATGCTAAAGGTGACTTTGAAGCAATTAGCTCTATTATAAGTGACCTTGTTAAATCTAAACAAAATGATTTAGCTATTTCGGCAATGCAAAATGATGCTTATAATGCTATGGCTGATAACATCTCCCCTTTAAATGAATTACTTGAGAAAATGGCGAAGGGTAAAAGTTTATCAGCTACAGAAGCTATGAAGCTTATACAGAAAGAAAACGATCTTGCAGGTGCTATTTCAGTAGAAAATGGCGTTGTAAAAATAAATAGAAATGCAGTTGTTAAGCTTCGTGACACAAAACTAAAAGCGTACAATGATATGCAGCAGTCTGTTAAGCAGGATCTAATAAATCAAGCTAATGCTTTAAACAAAAAGATTAATATGTATAAATCTGAAGTTAAAGCGATCAAGACCGTTCAAGATGCTTATAATATGAAGTCAGATATTGAAAAACAAAAGCAAAAAATTCTTGATGAAATGAAAAAAGGTAATGGTGGAGCAATTCAATACCTTCCTAAAACTCAAGAAGATTTAAATCAAGTTACTGATATTACAGATCAACTTAAAGAACTTGATAAATTAGCTGATTTAGCCTCTTCTTCCCTTTCAGAGACTGGCACATCAATGGAAGGCATGTCTTCATCTGCAGAAAAAGCTTCTGAAGAAGTAAAAACTTCAATGTATGTTGCTGATAAATACAAGGAGGCATTAGAAAAAGTTAATGCCGAAATTGACAAGTATAACAAACGGGTCAATGATTATCCGAAGTATTCTCAGAAATATAGAGATGCGATTAAAAAAGAGATAAAAGCTCTACAACAAAAGAAAAAGCTTATGCAGGAACAAGCTAAGCTGCTTAAAGATCAAATTAAATCCGGTAACATTACGCAATATGGTATTGTAACCTCCACAACTTCATCTGGCGGAACCTCCTCTTCAACTGGTGGCTCATATACAGGAAAGTATTCAAGCTACATAAATTCTGCAGCTAGTAAATACAATGTTGACCCTGCCCTTATTGCAGCTGTAATTCAGCAAGAATCAGGGTTCAATGCTAAAGCACGATCTGGCGTAGGCGCTATGGGACTAATGCAACTGATGCCAGCAACAGCAAAAAGATTAGGGGTAAATAACGCTTACGATCCTTATCAAAATGTTATGGGTGGAACCAAATATCTTGCCCAACAGCTTGAAAAGTTTGGCGGTAATGTTGAAAAAGCATTGGCTGCATATAATGCTGGGCCTGGTAACGTAATTAAATATGGCGGTATCCCTCCTTTTAAAGAAACACAGAATTATGTTAAGAAGATTATGGCCAACTACAGCAAATCCCTCTCCTCTGCCACTTCTTCAATCGCCAGCTATTATACAAATAATAGCGCTTTTAGGGTAAGCTCCAAATATGGACAACAGGAATCCGGTCTCCGCTCCTCCCCACACAAAGGAACTGATTTTGCTGCAAAAGCAGGTACAGCAATTAAATCTCTTCAAAGTGGTAAAGTCCAAATTGCTGGCTACAGTAAAACTGCAGGTAACTGGGTTGTTATTAAACAGGATGATGGAACAGTTGCCAAGTACATGCACATGCTTAACACTCCTTCTGTAAAAGCAGGTCAATCAGTTAAAGCCGGTCAAACTATTGGTAAAGTTGGTAGCACAGGGAACTCAACTGGGAACCACCTTCATCTACAAATCGAACAAAATGGGAAAACAATCGATCCTGAAAAGTACATGCAAGGTATTGGAACTTCTATTTCAGATGCGTCACAAGCTGAGGCAGAACGGCAACAAGGGATAGCACAGGCTAAATCTGATCTTCTCTCCCTCCAAGGAGATATCAGTTCAGTCAATGATCAGATTCAAGAACTTCAGTATGAGCTAGTTCAATCTAAACTCGATGAGTTTGATAAAAGAATTGGGGATTTTGATGTTCGGATAGCTAAAGATGAATCAATGGCTAACCGATACACTTCTGACAGCAAGGAATTCCGCAAATACACCTCTGATCAGAAAAAAGCTGTAGCAGAGCAAGCTAAAATTCAACAACAAAAAGTTAACTGGATTCAAAATGAAATAAAAACAAATAAAGCATTGAATTCTGCTCAACGTGCTCAGCTTCGAGAAGAACTTAAACAAGCCAAGCTAGATTTAATTTCTGTTCAAGACCAGGTACGTGAGCTACAGAAACAACTTGTTCAATCTAAAGTTGATGAAACACTCAAGTCAATTGAAAAGTCATCTTCTAAAACCCAAGGGAAAATTAAAGATGTCGATAACAAAATTTCAATGACTGAAGAAGATGAAGACAAGGTTAAGTACTATAGCAAACAGATAAAGCTCATTCAGCAACAACAAAAGGAAGCCAAAAAATATATCAAACAGCTTGAAGAGCAAAAGAAAGCTGCGAAAGGTTTCCCTGACATTCAGGAACAGATCACTGAAGAAATCGAAAACTGGAAAGATAAACAGAAAGATTTCAATCTTGAGCTTTATAACACCAAAAAGTCTATCAAGGATATCTATAAATCCTTAGCTGATGAAGTTGTGTCAATCTATAAAGAAATGTACGAAAAGATGCGGGATATTGAGTTAAAAGCGCATCAGAAAGCAACACAAGACTTGATTGATGAGATTGACAAAGAAGACGAAGAAGCTAAGTATCAGAAGGAATTGAAGGAGAAAAACCAAGCAATACAGGAAACAAAAAATAAGATTAATAAGCTTTCCATGGACGACTCCTCTGAGGCTAAATCGCAAGTCAAAGACCTAGAGAAACAGCTTCAAGAACAACAGGAAGCTTTGGATGAGTATATTAAAGACCGTAGCAACACAAAACGTAAAGAAGCCCTTCAGGATCAGCTTGAAAAAGACGAGGAGTCAATCAACAACAAGTACGATGACCTGGTAAATGATGAACGAGCATTCAAAAAGCTTGAAGATAAGCTCATGGATGGTAAAATCACTGATATCGCTAAACAGCTTAATGAATTCACCAAGTTTATAAACGAGAATATGAAGTCTATTGGAAAAAGTATCTCCAATAATTTGATTGATAAGCTTAAGGACGCTGCCAATGCTTTAAATACAGTTACAACTGGAAATACAACAGGTAAAAAGGTGTCATCATTTGCTTCTGGTGGATATACAGGCACAGGGCTTGGAGCAGGAAAGCTTGCATTCTTACATGACAAGGAACTTATTTTAAACAAGACAGATACTGAAAACATGCTGAAAGCTGTAAAACAAGTTCGTCAAACGTCCACTGATAACTCAGTAAAGACTGCCTCTAAATGGGGTCAACCTGGTAAAATTTCTGATGTTTTAAGTAAGAGTATTGCTCTTGTAACACCTGCTATGAACGCCGCAGTTTCTAGTCAAACAAATCTAACAAAAGGCTTAATTCCAACTCTTAAGAACTTCTCGACCCCTACTGTACCCCCTTCTACACCTCAAGGGAATACATCAAACAATCAGAACTCATTCACAATTAATGTAACAGAAGCTAGTAATGCTAAAGAGACTGCAAGCTTAGTATACAAACAATTAGCAAATGGGCTTAAAAATACTGGACTAAATTTCAACATCACATGAGTCGGCTAAGATTGCCGGCTCTATTTATATTGGGGGTGAAAAATTGATTAGGCAGAGCCAATATTTCATGTTTGATAACGTAAAGTCGATCGACTACGGTGTGGAAAACGTTAATACAGAGTCTGGATTAGTTGAGGAATCTTTTTTAGGTTCACGATCAGTTAATGAAACTTATGTAAAAGGAAGATCAGAGCCGTACACTGAAGGCGTCAAAAGAGAATCAAAACAATTCCCTTTAAACTTTTATGTTGGTGAAAATTATGATGAGAAAAAAATAAGAGCAATTAAGCGCTGGCTAGATGTCGATGATTACAAACCGTTGGCATTCAGCGAAAATTTAGACATTGTATATTATGCAATGCCTGTGGATACAAGTGATTTAGTTCATAATGCGGCAAGACATGGATATGTTCGTTTAACAATGAAATGCAACTCCCCTTATGCATACAGTCGAAACACAAGTACCCATTCCTTTGATATATCATCAGAAATGAAAATCATTGAACTCCATAATAAAGGCGATGTTGCGATTTACCCCACTGTTGAAATTCTTAAAATTGGCGATGGCGATGTGAAAATCGAGAACCTAAGTGATTATACTGACCCCTTTATTTTCAGCAATCTAAAAGACAGAGAAATGGTTAAAGTGAATGGCGTCAAAGAAATTATTGAATCGTCTTTATATGGGAATGAAAGATATGATGATTTTAATGACAATTATATTAGATTGGATTACGGAAAAAACCGATTAAAAGTGACCGGAAAATGCAAAGTGAGATTCACTTTCAGATTTAAGTATCGATAAGAAGGTGAAAAATTGATAACTATTCGCAAGGACACAGAAATAAAAAACATACGCTTATCCCTTGCTAAGCCAGACAAGACTAAAATAGCCAACATTGATGAAGTTCTGAATCCAACTGTAACTTTAAATCATGGAAGCAGCGTGCACGAACTCTCCTTCTCTATTCCGCTTAAAGCAACCTATGATGGCATAATTAAAAGAAACCATGTTGTAGATTTACTCAAACCCTGGTATTTAATTAAAACTGAATTTTACGGACTTACTGTTTGGTTTATTATTACTAAAAGAACTAAGTCACACAGTAGCGATATGGATACAATACAAGTTGAATGTAGGTCACTTCAACATGAATTAAGCAGAATGAGCGTTCTTAAATATGAGGAGACGTCTAAAAACCTGCAGGAAGTAGTTACAGACTGCTTAAAACATACAAGCTGGACGATTGGATACATAGATACTCTCTTTAACATAAAACGAAGACAGTTTGATGTATCATCGACTAACAAGCTTGATTTCTTATATTCAATTTGCGAAAAGTTCGATACAATTCCAGTCTTTGATACAGTAAAAGAAACTGTAAGCTTCTATAAAGAATCTGACATTTCCAAATACAAAGGCCTTAAACTTAACCCCCGACTGTATATGATTAGCATGGACGATTCGGATGATGCAGATGAATTAATAACAAGACTATATGCTACTGGAAAAGATGGTATCGGTATTAATTCAGTGAACCCAACTGGACAATCCTACATTGATGACTTTTCTTATTTCCTCTTCCCCTTTCAACGTGACCAACAACGAAATGTTATTTCCCAAAGTGCCTATATGCCAGATGAACTTTGTCATGCAATTCTTGATTACAATGACCTTGTTAATAACGAAGGAAATGCGTTTAATAAACTCCTCACACAAAAGAACGAAGCTGAAATTAGTTTAACCGAATTGAATAATGAGCTTTACACCCTTGACCTTGAAGTCCAAAAGCTATTAGATCGAATTGAAGTTGCGAAGAAATCTGGAGATGACACAAGTCAACTGAAAGCTCAACTCGCCATAAAGCAGAAAGCAGTAGTAGAAAAGAAAAACCAAATTGCTACGATTGAATCAACAATTTCTCAAATATCTGCTTCAATTTCCAAGCTTAAAAAAAAGCTTTCTTTTGAGAACAATTTTAGTGAAAATCAGCAAAAACTGCTCTCACGTTTCATTTCAACAACTGAATGGTCAAATGACAGCATCTATGACGAGAATGAACTTTATGATGATGCTAATGAAGAACTTGAAAGTCGCAATACACCGCCAGTGAATGTAACACTAGATATAGTGAACTTTTTTAACTGTCTTAGTGAAAAACATAACTGGGATAGGCTCAGTTTAGGAGACATAGTACGAGTTCAACAGAATGATTTAAATACCGATATTAAAGCCATACTTTCAGCAATAACAATTGATTTTGAACAATCAAATATTAGTGTCACAGTTACAAATGGAAAAAGAGTTCAATCTGATTTTGAGAAAATCATAAAGACTGTTTACAGAACAAACAAAATAAGTACTGAACTAAATAAAAGAAAGATCGAATGGGACAAAGCAACTGAAAACTTCAATATTCGAAATGACAGAATTTCAGTGCCGCCGGCCTCCCCTGCTATTGCTTCTGATGGCACTGCAATTACCCATAAGGTAAATGATAACGGGTCAGTTGATATTACCATTCAGTGGGACTATGTTGATTCCGATGAGGACAAATACAACATCGATGGATTTGAGATTTACTTGCACGGTAGTGATGACAATGAAGAGTACACATTTGGCTCAGTGCAAGCTAGCGAGAACTTACAAAATGTTAAATATGACAGACGCACAGCCACTTTTACGGGATTACCTTCAAATATGTTCTACACTATTGGTGTTCAAGCTTATCGAAGAGTTGATGCGGATATAGACATAAATCAGATTCTTCTTTCGGATATAGTTAAATCGAATCATCCTTCTGAAAACCCCTACCTCCCTTCTCCTTCTGTTGAAGTTAAAGGAAGCCTTAGTGGAAAAGTTAATGGCCTCTATACAATCTCTACAGAAACAAAGCCTGAAATCCCTGAGGCAGGAACAATTTGGATTGATCCCAAAACAAATAAACAAGAGCTTTTTAACGGCGAACAATGGATTGTCTCTTCCTCTGGCTCGGCAGACTCCTTGAACGGATACATAGCATCAACAACTAACTTTCCAAATTCTATACCTGTTCGTAATGACTCAGGTGTAATTAATGCCTCTATTGATGGGAATGCAGAATCATTAGGTGGCAGATTAGCCTCAGAATATGCTCTAGTTGAAAGCATTCCAGTCACACCCAAGTTTGCTAAAGGAACTTATATTGGTGATGGGACTACGAGCAAACTAATCCCTCTCACCTTTTCTCCAGACATGGTCAAGATTACACCTATCTCTTCTGAGGATAGCCAGTTGGTTATTGAAAGCTCTTCTGGAGGCTATGCATATCAAATAACTTCTTCTGGACTCTCTTTAATAGGAGGAGATTTAAGTTATGGTGCCTTGGGAGACAAATTATTTGTAACTGGATCTGATGCTAATTGTAGAGGAAATAAATTAAACGTCAAATATATTTGGGAAGCATACCAACAAAATTAATGGAGGTGATTAATCTGACTGATTTTGCTGAGCTATATAACGATCCGATTTTAAGCAAAAAAAGAAAAGGAACAGTTGAAGATCCCTACTTAACATATAATGAATCACTTACGGTTTACAATGGTAGAGTTCTTCTAACTGAAGTTCCCAACCGTGAATTCCGGGTCGAAGTTATTGGCGATAACAAAGAATGGCGAGAAATTGAAGATGGTGAACTTGAAAACAACTATTTTAAAGTTGATTACCTAATGGGTGTTGTATTTTTCAAGGCTACAAATGAAGGAAAATCGCTTACATTCAAATATAGTGGCGAAGGAGCCTCCTTCTTCCCTGCCTCTCGAATTTGGATTAAACGCCAAGGAAACATGGTTGTCGAAACTCTTCAGGGGCTTATTGATGAAGCCGAAGATGCAATTATTCGAATGAATGAGCGAATTGCTGAATGTGAGCGTGTTACAAAACGCTGTATTGAAATTACAAACTGGTGTAGACAAGCTACCTCTGATTATGAGTATGTTGTTGAAAACACCAGAAAAATATATCTGCCAATGGTTTATACATATAGCGATTTATTGAACACCTACCCTACCCCTCAAATAGGATGGGTTGTCACGGTTAAAGAATCAGGAATTGAGTATCGATGGGATGGCTTTGACTGGATTAATATTAGTATTTCAGATCAGTTTGATGGCTATGATGTTGTTTGCAGTTATATTGAACCTTATAACATAAGAACAATATGGCTTAGAACAAATAATGCACCAGTGAAAAAACGAGTAAAGACTTCTGTAGAGACTCCTGATGGCAGCATGATTTGGATTCGCAGAAGTTAAAGGAGGTTACATATTGAGCGATAATTTAATTCCTGTAAATACTATGGGTTACTATGATGAAGAAGCCCAAAAATGGATACCTTTAGATGCAGTAGGTTTAAAATCAAATGACAATAGATACACTGCAGATGATATTCGCAGTAAATTTGATGAATTTAAAAAGAGCACAGACACATTACGAACAGAGCTTGAAAGCATTGGTGTTAGCATTGCCAAGTTCGGTGCTAAAGGTGATGGAGTAACAGATGATACAGATGCATTTCAAAAAGCTTTAGATATAGGCGGAAAGGTAATTATCCCATCTGGAACATATCTAGTTGGTCAGCTAAAGATAAACAGCAACACTCACTTCTTTGGTCTAGGAAAAACAACAATTAAGCACAACCTATCAACCGGTTGGTCTTCCCCATTTCCACGTGCGATGATTGCAAATTCTAACTTACCTGCATATAAAAAACCAAATGATGCTACCAGAGAATATAAAACTGGCTTAAATAAAAATATAATCTTAGAGAACATAACTTTTGATGGTCAGAATCATCCAATCTACGGTATACAGATGGTCGCTGCTGATTATGTGTCCATTATAAATTGTGATGTTATCAATACATCTGGAGGTTTAGATTTCCGAGCTGTTAGAGATTCATATGTCAACTTACATTTAGATAACGTTAAAGAAGACGGCATTTCAATTTCAGATCAGAATTTTAAGCCTTTAACTGGAGAAAGAGGTATTTCTACTCGGGTACTTTTCGAAAAATGTCTAGTTGAAAACTCATGTCTTGTTAATTCTGACACTCCACCGGATGCAAACGCATATGAATTCGATGATGGCATGTCTCACATCTACCTCTTAAATTGTGGAGCTATAAATAATCATGGATCAGGATTTGAAGTTCACGTTCATACTTCAGAATATGATGTTACAGATATCCACTTCATAAACTGCTTCGCAATCAATAATACCCCATCAGCCGGTGTGACACGAACAGTTGCTGGCTTCCACCTTGGTCAAACCCCTCTCGAAAGTAAATTAGGCCGTATTTATTTTGAAAATTGCACATCAATTGGAAGTCCAAATGCTTTTGCTGGAAGCCCCGGTTCTCAAGAAGGAACTAAAGATGAAATTTTTATACATGGTGGATATTGGGAAGCCGGAAACTTTTACGAAAAAGAAGTAAGAGATATGCGTAAAACCGCTATGTTATTGAAGAAACAATTTAATAACTTTGTCATTAAAAACGCTACGATTAAAGCTCCCAAAGACGGATTTGGCATCTATACATATTTAGAAGGTAAAGATTTAACTGTTACTGGGAACAGTTTTAAAGATACCTATATAGCTGCAAGGTTAGGTCATTATGAAGGAGACGTTGTTTTTAGTGATAATCGAGTAGAACCAGGTGAACATACAACAAGCCCTTACTCTGCTTTTGTTTACGTTAATACTAAAACGGCGATCATTAAAGATAACATCCTTAGAATGAATTCAAATGATTACTCTTCTTCAATAGTTAGAATAAACGGTGTAAAACGAAGCATCATTTCGGGCAATACAATTGAAAACACAGGTGCGCTCTATAATAATGCTATTCAGGTTGATGGTGTAGGAGAAACAATAGTTGAAAAGAACATAGCAACTAATTTTGAAACAGGCGTATTTATGTCTAACGAATCTGATTCAGTGATCATAGCAAATAACAGTTTCAAAACATGTACTCGAATCACAAACAGAACAGATGCAAGTTTTTTGATTCTTGGTCAAAATGCTGGTGCTACGATAAATAACCCAGGATGGATTAACGCCCAATTAGAAAATGGTTGGCAATCTTTTAGAACCCCTCGCTACACTAAAAACGGAAACATTGTCACTATTTCGGGAGCAGTTAAATCTGGATCTGCTGGTACCGCAATATTTACTCTACCCGAAGAATATAGACCTACATATGCAGTAACATACACACAATACAATAGTGGAACATCAACCAAAAGTGTTGTTATGACAATTAACAACACAGGTACGGTTGTACTCTCTACCTCAATACCAGGAGCTAATACTGATTATGTTTTATTAGATATAACTTATACCTTAGGGTAATAAATAGAAGGTAGTCCATGATGTGGACTACTTTACTTTTAATTCCATTGGGAATATAATGTTAAATGAATAATTTGGTAATATCATAGACTGTAATACTTATTATTTAATTGAAACTTTTGGAGGAATACATAATGGCATTGAAGAGTCTACTCTCTTTTAAAAATAAACTTGAAACCAATGTCAGCAACATTGAGTCAGAAATGACCATGTACAATGAAATGATTGAAGGCATAGATGAAATCGAAACTGAAGACGGCGCTCAACAAAAAATTGATGCACATAAAAACGAAGACGGATTACATGTTACAAGTTTAGACAGAGAAAAATGGAATTCAGCATATCAAACATCTACGGAAGCAAAAGATACAATTGATCAATTAAGTTTATCTAATGCTCAATCAAGGCTCACACTTTTAAGTGCATATGATGATATTGAAGCATATCATCCAAAGGTAGTTGGTTTTAAGGAAAGATGGAATGGCTACCTTTATTGGATGGCTTTCACTCCATATCCTAAAGGAGCTCAAGCAAAAGAGAATCCTCATATTTTAGTGAGTGACGACATGATTAATTGGTCTGAACCTAACGGATTTAAGAACCCTCTTGAACCGCAGCCTAATGGAAGTGCAGATAAACAATATAATTCAGATACTCATATGGTCTATAATGACCAATTAAATAGATTAGAGGTCTATTGGCGATTTGTAGATGAAGATGCCAAAACCGTGACGATTTTTAGAAAAGTCACAACAGATGGAAAGACATGGAGTGATAAAGAGGTTGCAATTACTGGAATTAGAAGTGATCGAGACTATATAAGTCCTGCAATTATCTTTGAGGATAATAAATACAAGATGTGGTGCGTTAGTAATGGATACAAAGTAATTTACTCTGAGAGTGCTACAGGAACAGAGTGGGATGAGTTTAAGGATATTTGTATACCAATGGATATACCAATGAATCTATGGCATCTTGATGTTATCCATACAGATGTTGGGTATGAGATGGTCGTTACGGCCTTTGTAACTGGCCAAGACAGAAATACAATGACTCTTTACCATTCAGTATCGGTTGACAATGTAACATGGTCTTTGGCAAAACCTATACTTAAGCCATCTAACAAGGAATTTGCATGGGATAATCAAGGTATTTATAGAGCTTGCCTAATGAAAATGAATGGCGTGTACTTCCTTTATTACTGTGGGTCAAGCAAAAAGTGGGATCGTGGTACAGGTTTAAGCTTTGGGACAGATGTTTATAAACTAAAAGGGTTAGACAAAAACGATGTCCACATCCTACAAAATGTCAGATCCATTAATATGATTTATAATGCTTTCCTAAGGAACTATGGATTACAAATAGCAGCACTTCAGCCGGACAATTCAATTTGGAAAGCATGTTTGCGTTTCAGTGGCGCAAATGAAGTGAAATTCGTTAATGATTTTAATGAAAACATTTTAATCAATTTAGCTGTTGATGCATTGAGAACATCTAATGGAATTAAGTTCATTGGAAAATCAGCTTATTACAATTCTAATGAATTTAAAGTGTATGAACCAGGTAAGGCTAGTATTGTTGGAATCGGTGCTGCTGATTTCTTAAGACCCAAGAGAGTAAATGATCCAACAAAGTCTGGAGGTCTAGAAATATCTTCAGTTGTCTTTGAGGATAACGGGGTTTGGGATGGAACTGAACGTGAAGGTGCAATTAGATATGACAGTACCCGGAAAAAACACGTGGGGTTCGATGGTATTGAATGGCATGATCTATATTAATTTTTAAGGCACCTTCTCTAGAGGGTGTCTTATTTAATTGAGGAGGTGTTACGTTCTAGATAAAATATAGATTTTATTCAAAATACATACTTGAAAAACAGAGATAGTAAGAGCATACGTGAGATAAAGAGAGATTGGGTTAAGTCCCCTTCTCTCTTTTTTGTGCTCAAATTTAATTATTAGGAGAGATGTTTTTATGACAATTCAAGCGAGACAAATGTTGGTGCCATCAGGTAAATATTCAATTAAATGTCCTTATGCAATGTCGGCAAAGTATATTACTTTTCACAATACAGCTAATGATGCATCGGCAAATAATGAAATTACATACATGAGAAACAATAATGCTGAAGTATCTTATCACTTTGCAGTGGATGATAAAGAGGTTGTTCAAGGTATTCCAGTGAATCGAAATGCATGGCATACGGGAGATGGATCAGGTGTCAATTCCGGAAACCGTACGTCTATCGGCGTAGAGGTTTGCTACTCTAAATCTGGTGGAGAACGATACAGAAAAGCAGAAGCACTGGCAATCAAATTCATTGCACAACTACTTAAAGAACGTGGCTGGGGAGTTGAGCGAGTTAAGAAACACCAAGAGTGGTCAGGAAAATATTGTCCTCATCGTGTTTTAGATGAAGGTCGTTGGGATGAAGTTAAAAATAAAATTGCTGCCGAACTAAAAGTTCTCGGTGGCAGATCAACTGCTCCAACAAAAACATCAATCAGACCAACTACATCCTCCCCTTCCTCTTCATCAGCAGCAAGTGGTTCACTAAAATCAAAAGTTGACGGTCTTCGCTTCTATTCAAAACCATCTTGGGAAGATAAAGATGTTGTCGGCACAGTAAATAAAGGCATTGGATTTCCTACAGTTGTTGAGAAAGTTAAAGTCGGATCTGCGTACCAATACAAAGTTAAGAACTCTAAAGGCGCTACATATTACATCACTGCTTCTGACAAATATGTTGATGTTACAGGATCAGTTAAAACCTCTTCTCCTGCCCCAAAAACAACATCAACTTCTTCAAGCTCCTCATCTATTAAATCCGTGGGAAAAATCAAAATTGTTGGTGTATCAAGCGCAGCAATCGTAATGGACAAACCTGATCGAAATAGTTCTAAAAATATTGGCACAGTCAAGCTTGGAAGTACTATTTTAATTTCTGGTTCAGTTAAAGGCAAAAACAATTCCAAAGGTTACTGGGAAGTTATTTATAACGGTAAACGTGGATACATCTCAGGACAGTTTGGTTCAAAAATCTAAATATATTCAATTATCTCGGAGGGTATTTGTTGATCTAATGTATCAGTGACTATCCTCTTAATTTTAGGAGGTGATGTAATGTCACCTTTCTATATTCATTAAAGGTTGGTGACAAATGGATAACTTTGAGCAAAGCACAATTTCAAGATTAAGTGCACTAGAAGAAAAAGCAAAACACACTAATAACAAGATTGACTCTCTTGAGGAAAGAACAAATGTTATCGGTCGTATTGCTACGCTAGTTGAGCAACAAGTCGAAATTAATAAAGACTCTCAAGCACAATCAAGAGAACAGTTCAGTACTCTTAACGAAATGAGTAACAGTTTAAAAAATCTAAGCAAATCGTATGAAAAACTGGACAATCGAGTTGAAATATTGGAACGCTCTGATTCTACTCGTAAAATTGATCCCTCACAATTCACAAAAGACCTTGTATTCAAGGTGTTGCCAAGTGTAATTGCCACTATTGTCGGTGCATGGTTGCTCATACATTTTGGCCTCAAATAAAATTAACAGGAGACGATTAAATGACTAAAATCAACTGGAAAGTAAGACTTAAAAAGAAAACATTCCTTGTTGCGATTTTCTCTGCAACACTGTTATTCACACAAGCAATTGCTTCTGCATTTGGATACGACTTGACTGTATTTGGTGACGAATTGATAGAGAAATTTAATGCACTTCTAACTTTTTTATCTGCAATGGGTATCATTGTTGACCCAACAACTCAAGGTATTTCTGATAGTGAACAAGCCATGGGTTATGATTCACCGAGATAAAACCCCCTACCCTTCTCTCGATTGAGGAGGGTATTTTTTTCGTTTTTTTTAAATAAAAAATTGCAGAAAACTTTACATCCTTTTACAATTTTTTCAATGACTATGTTATGATTGTTTTCGAGGGATTTTTGAAATTTCAGAAAGAGGGGTTTGTATGAGTAAGATCGCTTCAGAAGTTGTCGCTACTACACTGAATGACTGGTACATTGCTATAAAAAAGCAAAAGGTTGATGAGTCAATAAAATATTATTCAGAGATAAAGAAACTTTTTGATGAAATGGAAGAAGATCAAGAAGTTCTTGCGTATTATAGTCTATTAGAAGAAAGACATAAAATGTTGCTGCATTCCTCACGAGGAGAACCTTTGCAAAAACACACCTATTTTACTGAAGACAATCAAAACTTCATTAAAAAAACAAATGATAAATTAGAATACAACTTTTATTTATTTGAAGCAATGTATGAGGCATACAACAAAAACTATGATCGAGCAATTAACTTATATGGATTAGCTGAGAAAAAGCTTGCAGAAATTCCGGATGAAATTGAAGCTGCTGAATTTTATTCTAAAGTCTCTTACTTATACACTCTTGTTAAACAAAGCATTGTGGCACAACACTATATAAAAAATGCAATTTCGATATATAAGCGACACCCTGATTATAAATGCAAACTTGCTACATCAACAATGATTGCAGCTGCAAACTATGCTGATATGAAACGATTTGAGGAAGCAGAGAAATATTACTTAGAAGCAATTGATATTGCAGTAGAAACAAAAGATGAATTTTTGAAAGCTCAATTATTTCACAATCTTAGTATCGTTTATTCTGATTGGAACAAACCTGATAAATGCATTGAATCACTTGAAGAAGCAATAGGAAATGAATCTTGGGTAAATTCAATTTATTATTTAAACTCTTTATTCATGATGATTAAAGAACTCTTTAAAATTGACGAAAAAATGAAAGCCATTAATTTTTACAATAAAGCACAGGAAAGACTCATATTAATGGAGAATAAAGTATACGAAGCCAAAATCAGCGTCCTGTATAACCTTTATTGTGGGGAATTAAAAAATAATTTCATCAATTGTATTAGTAATATTGAGTTTTTAAAACAGCAAAATGAACTTGAAAGTGTAGATGAATTGTCCTACATAGCTGCAAAAAGGTTTGAATCAATAGGTGCTTTTGAAGAAGCAACAAGCTTTTTCAATGCGAAAATTTGGGCTGAACAGAAAATGAACCAGGTGGAGGGAATCTTATGAAAAAACTTGTGCTTTGCGTATCTATTTTAGCTGTAATTTTAAGTGGGGTAGCTTTAACGCAATTGAGTACAGATTCACCATCTAACATCCAGGTAGCCGAAAGGCCTGTCGGAGGTTAAAAAAAAGGTTGATTAATTAGCCCTACTCAAACATTTGAGTGGGCTTTTATGTTATGATTTATGTCCACCAGTAAGGTCGGCTCTGTGAAGCGCAGTACCAGCAGATGTATAAGAAACTGCTCTCAGAATCGCTCTCGATCCATATTTACTTCTAATCCCGTCCATTACAAATCCAAGCTTTCTTCTCTTTTCATTATCCACTTCAAATAAACTCAGCTGCTGATTAACATCTTCTTCAATATTTGATAACGTAACTGAGATACTTCTCACTGTTTTACCCGAGTAAAACTTATGAAAGAGCATTAAGCAGCATCTATAAATATCCATTGTGATATTTGTGGGAAGATCAATTGTTTTTGCTCGATGAAATCCACCACCAAGCTCATCTTTACTGTAGCCAATTCCCAGGCTGATTGTTCGACCAACTTTATTATGTGTACGTGCCCTTCTTGCAACTTCCTCACAAATCTCCAGAAGAACAGCCTTAATCTCTTCTCTCTTTGTATAATCCCTCAGCAAAATCTGACTCTTACCAAAACTAATCTGCCCCTGCATCAATGGAGCTCCAATTTCTGATAAATCGATTCCATGAGCATGATAATACAACTGGTTTCCCATTATTCCGAACTTCTTTTCAAGCAGCTCTAAAGGAAATTTAGCTAACTGACCTACAGTTGATATTCCCATCCGATTAAGATTTCTTTCCATTCTCCCTCCTATCCCCCACATTTTAGACAAAGGGTAAACCTTCCAGAGTTTATTTGGCACATCTTCATATCTCCAACGTGCAATACCTCTCTTTGTTTTCTTACTCTCCAGGTCAAGTGCAAGCTTACTGAGCAACATATTGTCTCCAATGCCTACTGTGCACATCAAACCAAACTCTCTCCACATGCTGCTTTGAATTGCCTTGGCCATTTCTTCAGGATCTTCTTTTCCTGCATCTAAAAAAGATTCATCAATTGAATAGGTATGTACACATTTTTCAGGAACAAACCTGTAAAACAGCTTTGTAATCTCAGTCGAAACTCTGATGAAAAGCTTCATTTGCGGATTTACAATGTGTATTCTTGGATCTTCAGGTATCTCAAAAAGTCTCGATCCTGTTTTGATTCCAAAATCTTTTTTAAGTGCAGGAGATGCAGCTAACACTACACTTCCCTGTCTCTCCGTATTTCCTACAACAGCAAGATAGCATGTTAAAGGATTAAGCCCCATTGTTACAGCCGATACCGAAGCATAAAAGGATTTCATGTCGACACAAGTTATATTCTTTCGTGGAAATTGTGAGTAATCAATCATTGTATGTAACTCCTATGATGTTATTCATGTTGACATAAACTGTATTGTCGTTCTGGTCTTTTACGTGAAGCTTTTGTTGTTCAAAATTAATGTAATGTACTCTGCCGGTAACATTTTCAACGAATCCATTGTTAAAGAGTTTGAATTTCAACTCTTTATTAAATTCCAATGCCTCAGAGACGAGAAGATCCATCTCTTCAATTTGTTGGTCATCTAAGGATGGCTTTTCAATTTTTGATACATCAATCAAATCTTGTTTAAGCTGTGTTAAATGTTCTGGAAGCATCATTGATGTCCATTTGATTGTTCCTCGGTCTCTAAGCATATCGACTCACTCCTTTATTAATCTAATATTAACAGAACAAACGTTCTTTATTCAAGAGAAACCAGAACAAAGGTTCGGTGTAAATGTTGGAAATAAAATTAAAGGTCAATAATGATATACGTAGTATTAATAAAGGAGGGATTCTTTTCCACAAAGGAGAGTGTATTGGTGAATGAAGAAGAGGCTAATCGGATTTTTGATCTTAGTTCCTGCTTTGATTATGTCGGGTATTACTTTAATCGAATCAAACAAAAAAGCACCTGAAGAAGTTTTAGAAAGTGCTTGGGATGAATTTGGTTTATTTAGTTTTCAAATTGGAATAACAGATCCGGCAATTACAATTGGCATGGATCAAACCAAAAGTGAGGCAAAGCTCCGTGAATATTTAGAACATAATCTGTCAAGAGAAGCAAAACAAAAATATAAGATTTATGTATTCAAAGATGATATTGATAAATTGGAGAAAGAACATCGAGAGTATTTGCAAGCAAATAACCCCAATAAGTAAAACGCCCAGCACTTTATTAAGCTGGGCATTGTTTTCATTATTTAAATTGAATTTTTATAAGCATTAATTGCTTCGTTTCGCAGCAGCATATTATTTTTGTTAACCATACCTAAGTTATAAGTTTTTTTGATAATATCTAATACCTGTGAATCTAATGCAGAGAGATTGCCTCCCGGATTAAATCTTGATTTCCAATAATCTAAAGACTTATTTAGGTCAAATGAGCTTTTTTTGTTCTCAGGTTTAACTACCTCATTTTTCTCAAGTTTTTCACAGAATTTACTAAAACCAATTGATGAAGGAGTTGGGTTATTCCCTCCGTATCCTTCTGTAGCCAAACTGCAAAATGCTAAGAACTTTGGATCTTTAGTTACATCATAATTAGAAGTGCTAATCACCTGGTTCACTCTCTTTCAAAATCAATTTTTCGGCTGTAAACAAAAGTAGTGCCTGAGCTTAATGCTTTAATCTGTATAGAGTTATCTTGAAGTGCGTCCATTGGAATCTCAAAATATTTATCCCAGCCTATAACTACCTTATTCTGACCAAGAATGGCATCGGATTTATACATCCTAGCTGTACCATCATATAACAGATTTTTTCCATCTTTACCCGTGATAACTGTTAACTTTGTATACCCCATAAAACGAGCCTTAACGTGAAGTTTATCACCTTTTAAAACACTTGGAGCTTTGGTTTGACTAAAAGTGATGTTATCCCAAGCAAAATCGTTCCCGTCTGATGTAATCCCTGTAATTTGCAGATAATAAAGTGGTGTTGCTTCTGCTGCTTTGGCTTTTGTTGGATCAGTGTAAGCAAAAGCTACTACTGCTAGAAAAGCAAGCAGCACATACGTAATTCTTTTCTTCATTTCCTAAATCCTCCTTGGTACAAGTTTACATGTTAAATATCGTCATTTGAAAGGAATTGTTTAATATTTGAAATAAAAAAGAACCTGCATTTTGCAAGTTCATTCATATTGTCAATTTATTGTGAGTTTTTAACGACAAGGACATTTATGTATAGTATAATATTTCCTGTACATTAAGATTGCTCACTCAAGGGAGTCTTGCTCATCCCCTAATGAAAGGGGGTGATGCTATGTCAACATTCCAGGCATTAATGTTAATGCTTGCATTCGGGTCGTTTATAATCGCCCTGTTGACGTATATAAATAAAAAATAGACCTCCCTTGAGCCTCAGAACCTAAAGGGATAGGTCTACCAAGAAACCACATCGAGCAAGCCCTTTGATGGGCAACTTTTTGTACAGAGCCGGGGTGTTGGTAGCACCCTGGTCTTTTTATTTTATGCATTTCTTATTAAACAAATGCATTTTTTATACTTTAAAAAGTATAATCCTCATCCTAATTATAACCATATAAAAATGGTATTTGCAATACTATTGCTTTATGGTTAAAACCATTATTTTATTGGAACCCAGTACTTTATCGATGCACAAGTGATATTATCCATGATTCAGTTCAAATTCTTCTCTTGTCATCCCAAAGCAAATACCATCATAATAGGCACCTTTAGTGAAAATGATCTTTCTTAGTTGTCCCTCTTTCATGAAACCTAATTTTTCATGTAATCGTATGGATGGATTATTAAAAGAATAAACAGTTGTATTTACTTTTTGATAAGCAAGTTCCAAAAAGAAAAAGCGAAGAACCATCAAGATCATTTCTTTGGCAAATCCTTTGCCCCTATATGGCTCGAATACAGCCAAATAATAACCGAAGGTACCATTTTTCCTATCACAGTCAAAGGTTTCAATCATACCTACTATATACGGAATTCATCTTTTTCTAATTGTTCTTCTACCCATTCTCTCATGTTATTAGCTGAACGAGGAAAATGTAGCGAGTCCATATTTCGCAGAATTTCATCATCTAACGAATCAAATATAACGATATCTTCAGGTTGAATTGCTCGCAGTGTAAGATTCTCCCCTGTCCAATAAGTAACTGCCATTTTAACTTTTCCTCCAGTTATCTCCATACGTTTTCTTAACTGCTTAGTAAGTCATCATCTAATTCAATATACAGAATTCCATCATCTTCTTTATCAGCTTCAATTGGTTCATCAACTAAACTGAAGACAAACTCCTCAAACGAATTGGCAATTAAGAAAAAGTCTTTGTCGGGATGACTTAATTCATGATCCCAAAACAATATCTTTCCATTATCGATATCCATGCATATTTCATTCCCGCCTGCAGAGCTTGCTATAGGAATAATATTTCTAGGAAAGCGATCAGAATATGTATCTATTGCTTTCTGAAGACTGTTATGATCGTTCGCTAAACCATAAAAACCTTCTAACAATTGTGTATCATCGCCCTTGCCCATCCAAGGATCTTTCTCTAAAGGTTTATAGCAAACGTCATACTCAATTTCATCTGTTGTTTTTGTACTTTCTAGATAACAGCCGCCATATTCCTTCAAAAAATCCTTATAATCAGAAGGTAATTGTTTTCCTATGTTCATTTCAATTTCTTTGAGTTGTTCATTTTTATTGATTCTGGGATCTGTTTTTGCATCAATTGAAAACTCTTTCAACATTTGTTTGATATTATTGAAGCTCATATTAATCCCCTCCGCATTGCACACTTTAGCAATGAACAATTGCAATACTTTTGTTTAATTGTCTAAACTAACTTTCAATGCATCAGCTAGCATGGCGTTAAAATCATTAAATTTGTTCATCAGCGTTCCAGAGGGTTTATCAAGCTCTAAGTATTCATTCTCAATTACATCTAAACAATACCAAGCTGTATCTGAGTCACCAAAAAACAGATATTTTTTCTGCTCATCATTTTCGTGCCACTGTTCATTTGTTTCAATAAAACCATAAACTTCTTCATCATTTTCTTCTCTCAGTAATTCTTGATCCAATCCATAGATTACCAAGCCATTAAAATCTAATCCGTTTACAGTTTGAAGGAATTTTTTATATTCTAAAGGAATCTCATTTACAGGGAACTTACCTAATACTGCTTCTTCAAAGTTCCTTATTTCTTGGTCTGTAACAGGAGAATTTAATTCATCTCCATACTTTGCTTCAGTTTTTCGAATTTCCTCTAATAAATTTACCCACATAATACTGCCCCCTTATTTCTCACTTGGATATATCTCACCATTTGGAATAGGCCAATTAATCTTCTTTGTTTCCCCCGGTGTCAAACCTTTTGTTAACGAATTTTGCTCGTTAGTTATTGCTTTATGATAAGGGTCATTTTTGATCAAAATCAAGTTATCCATGTCGTTTGTGCCACCGTCATCTAGAGGAAGCTTATGGTGAACTTGATATCCTTTTGGATTCAACCCATCCTTCATTCGGGCAATATCCTTATCTGTTAAGCCAGCTTTCTTAAGTTTATTAACTTTATTGGGATCATTTGATAGACCTTTTAAGAATTGTTTTTTTATAGAACTGTTGAACTTTCTTCTAAGTTTTGCTGTTTCTTCTGGACTTCTCTTTGTGTAGCTAATTTCCTTAACTTTAACACCTTTTAAAAGAACCTGTTCACCTTTTAGTGTTCCTACAAAATCATCGCTACCAGCCGATTTATAAAGCACACTGTTCTTCTCGTCTATCGCTTCTTTCAATACTGATGTGTTTTTCACATTGTGAGTATTCTTTATATCCTGAAGGATACCTGCATACGCCAATTGATTATTATTTAATGAAATAGAATTAATGAAGGTTTTTCCTTTATCAATTCCAGTCTTTACGCTATTAGTAATTGCTTTTTCTCCAGCCCCTAAGACTTTATCGACCTTGGCTGCTCCAGTTGTAGCTAACTTACTTGACCCTTTAAGAATAGAGCCTCCACCTTTTAATCCAACAAGGCTTCCAACAGCATAAGTTATATAGTGTGCTCTCGAATAAGCATCACCATTGACCATTTTATCATTCCAGGAATCAGATAAGTCTTTCCAAATAATTTTAGCATAAGTAGGTGTTTCAATTATGGTACCAGTTATTTTTAATAGCTTCTGCTCATCAGAAAGCTGTGAAAATTCCCAAGTACCAACTGCTAAGTCTTTGGCACCAACTACCGTATCCTTAACGACATCATATGCAGCTACACTTACTCCTTTAATAATATCCCAGGTGATTTCTCCTGCTCCCTCTAGCTGCTTTGCTTGTTCAATTTGCACTGCAAGCTGCACTTGAGCTGGCTCAAGATTCTCGTATCCTACTTTCTTAGCAATCTCTAAGTATTCATCAGGATCAGACACACCGTCATTAAGTTTTTTCTTTAATTCCTTAATTTCACGTTCTTTAGCTTCTTCTTTCTTCACACTTAAATAAGACTCAGAATGCTTCTCAATATCGCCTTTTTTCTTATGTATGTCACTTTCTCTATACGCTTTGGCATTGTAGTGAATTGGTGTAGCGTTCTTCCCTTTGCCAGTTGATTCTTGCAGTTTTTTAAAATCTTGCTGAATGAATTGTTCGTTTGGTTCTGTTTCAACGTATTCTGTTTTTAAATCCTCATCAAGTTTGTTTAGCTTATCGATTGTTTTTTCACGTTTGTCATCTGCAGAAGAAAGTTTGTCTTTGAAATCTTCTGTTGAGAATATTTCAAGTGGAAGGATGTCATTGATGTCATTCAGAATGTCTTTCATTGCTTTTTTCTGTTCAGACATAATGGATTTTGATTTTGTGTAGGCGTTAGCCAACTCATGTTCTAGAAAGGATTCTTCTATGTAAGCATCAGACATCTTAGCATCTTCAAGTTTTGCAGAAACACTGCTTAGAAAAGCAATCTTCATGTCAATTAAATCAATCCATTGATCTGTAACACCGACATGATCATGATAAAATGCTTTAATGTTGTTAGCACCCTTACCTGAAAACTCGCCGTCATCTAAATTAGCTACGGACTTAAACGCTTTTTTAAGCTTCACCATTTGCGACCTTAGTTCCTTGTACTCTTTAGTTCTTTTGTCTGCTTCTGAGAGCAATGAATCAGCTTCAAATACCTTCATTTTATTCTCCTTTCGAGCCTACTCTATGTAAATTTTACCACAATAATCTATTTGAATAACAGAAAAAGACAGCCGAAAATGACCGCCTTAAACATCGTGCTACCTTGTTCTATAATAATTTTCTGCGGTATAGTAGCGCCATTCCCAAAAAGTTGCCCCATTGGATTCTATATACCGATCTAGAAATATCTCAAAGTTTAAATTTAATGGTGTATACTCTCCTAATTGTAATATAAAAAGATAGTTGGGATCACCCTTATCCAATTTATCTTTGTCGATCATCAAATGACAACCTTCTAATAAATGACCAATTGGGATGCCATTGATACCTTCAAATAAATCCTCATATTTTAGTTCCTTTTCAATCTCTTCAAGGCTAAATAAATAAAGTCCCCCACCTATATTCTCCCCATCAAAAAGAATCTGAAAAATTTTCGCACCATTATGTAGTGTCATGAACTTCTGATAATCCTTTGGAAGGCTAAGTTGGTGTTTAGCATCAAAGCTTTGGAGGTCATTCAGGGTTGCTTTGTCCTCTGAAAATGTAACAAGGAACTCCATGATATATCCTTCAGAACAAAATAATTTAATGGCCTCTTTTTCATCTAACCGTTGACTGTCTTATGAACAAAGTTAGTCAAATAAATCACCCCATATATAAATGCTATTTATAATCACGGATACATGGCAAATGAAACTTTAATAATTTAAACATTAACAATTTTATTCATAATTGAAGCAGCATTAGTAGTGAACAAAATATATGTACATTTAGTTGTTTTAATCACTACCCTGTCGGTAGAGATAAAAGGAAATCCAATCCTTACTGCGCTTTTCTCTTCTCCCCAATAGTTTGGATCAAGCAATACCTCGTTAATTAATTTCTCTGATTGGAATTTCACTTTTGAATAAATTCGCAAATTCAGGGTGGTGTTTAATCTTTATGACAACTTTCCACTGATAAATTTTTAAAAATCATCACCAAGAATGTCCTTATCATTGATTTTCAAGCTTAGCCCTAGCGATCTTCATATATTCACTGATAAATGGCGATTCCATTCTTTGTAACCCTCCCATGTGTTGGGGAAGAACTAAACTTTTTGCAAATCTAGAGTCTGTTAACCACGGTAGAGCTATTTTTTTGGTAACTCTATTATTTGAGAAATTTATAATTTCGTGGTTATCATCTACTGAATTGAAAAATTTCACTTCTCTTTCTAGTTCATTAATTTTAGACGTATTCTTATTTTTATTATAAATTTTTCTAATATAATCCTCTTTTATTCTCTGATTAAAGAACGTGTTATCATAAGAGTTTAAATAAAACAATTCATTTAAATAATCTATTTCTCGGGCTCTTTTTAATGTCAGAACACCATTTTCTGCCTCTGGAATATCATATGCTTCACTATCGTAAAAGAGTAAACAATGCTGAGAAGATATTGGAAGGAATAACTGTAGCCCTCTAGTAACAAGGCCAAAACCCCTTCCATGATAATTCCTTCCAATATAAAATGAATTGTAACGAACTAATGGATTGTCTGATGTTATGAACTTTCTTGATGTTTTCTGTAATATCAAGATAGGTTCCAAATCATAAATTAGCGGGGTACTTTCTAAAGCAATACCTATAATATTATTAGCAGGTTGATTTATCTTGATTTCAAATTGGTCTAAATCTACTTCTTTAAAATCAGGATGTCCCTTAATCATTGTTTTGATCAGTTTATCAGCTGCATTTTCTGCTGAGTCAGCACTCCGTAAATTTCTTCCCTCACTAACTAATAAAAAAGTAAGTAGATGCTCATAATCTTCTATTTCATTAACAAAGTCTAGGATACTGTTTGTGTCTATAATTTTCTTTATAATTCTCGCGGCTTTTCTTTCAATCTCTTTATCTAAAAAATCCTCAACTACTTTGTCGTCACCGTAGAAATTGTTTCTTTGACACATATCTTTAATCGAAGCATTTTGGATGTATAAT
Source organism: Bacillus vallismortis (assembly GCF_004116955.1). NCBI lineage: Bacteria > Bacillati > Bacillota > Bacilli > Caryophanales > Bacillaceae > Bacillus > Bacillus vallismortis. Next base: position 1,689,630 of record NZ_CP026362.1, read on the forward strand.
GAATTCATGATATTAAATGTGCTAATTGATTTGTCAGTTTCAGAAAAATTTCTCAAATAAAATTTCGGAACATAGTGCTGTCTACTTTTTTGTCCCATACTTGCTCCTCCCATATCCCTTTACTGGACAATTTTACTCCACCTATTATTTGAATTTTAATAACTTCTTTCATTGACTCTAATATGTGAAGGTACAAACACTTAATTAAGTTCCATTTGATTTTTCAACTGTAATCTCTAGCATAAGACCATTCCCTTCTGATAACGAACCTAGTAAAATTTTAACATGCGCCAACAAAACCTAAACAGAGATGTGATTATATTAAGGAAAAATTAAATTCACAATAATTGGATACAGGATTATAATTATTGATGGTTTACCGATATAAATAGAGAACAAACATTCTAAAAGGGGAAATGAAATTGAAGAAAGTATTATTAGGTTTTGCAGCATTCACTTTGAGCTTATCGTTGGCAGCCTGCAGCTCAAATGATTCTGAAAAAGTAAGCACAGAAAAAGAAACACCACAAGCGTCTTCGGATGTAGAAAAGAAAACAGAACAAAAGGAATCTACTAAAGAAAAAACTACTCACAAGCCTAAGGAAAAAGACAAAAAGGAATTAGTCGATGTGACATTAGATAGAGCAGTTGATGGAGATACGATTAAGGTTAATTACAACGGAAATGTAGACACAGTGCGCTACTTGCTCATAGACACACCTGAGACGAAGAAACCAAATTCATGTGTTCAACCGTATGGCGAAGATGCTTCTAAGCGAAATAAAGAATTGGTCAGCAATGGTAAACTGCAGCTTGAATTTGATAAAGGTGACGGGAGAGATAAGTATGGAAGACTATTAGCTTACGTTTATGTCGATGGCAAGTCTGTTCAGGAAACATTATTGAAAGAAGGATTAGCCAGAGTAGCCTATGTATATGAGCCAAATACGAAATACATAGACCAATTTAAGAAAGACGAGCAAGAAGCAAAAACAGAGAAGCTTTCTATTTGGAGTAAGAATGGATATGTGACTGACCGAGGGTTTAATGGCTGTGTGAAAGAAAAAACCACTGCAGTTAAAAAAGCAACAACATCTAAATCGGCAGCAACACAGCCTACAACTCCAAAAACATCAAGTGAAACTTCGACTACAACTGAAAACGAAGCTTCTTCAGAGTCAACTGGAGAAACAGAAACATTTAAAAATTGTACTGAGTTAAGAAAGAAATATCCGAATGGAGTACCTAGCTCGCACCCTGCTTACCAATCGAAAATGGATAGGGATCATGACAACTATGCTTGTGAACGTTAATTGAAAGCCCTTTGTGGCTTTCTTTTTTTAATATGTAATATAAAAAACCCCTCCTCTAAATAAAGGAGAGGAATAGATTTATAGAGAACCCCAGATAGATTTACCACCTGTATGTCCAGTTTTTTCATGTATAGTTCTATTTACTAATTGCAATCTGCCTGTATTTTCATGATGGTGCCATATATACCCTCGTGGAGTTTTCCCATTTTTAATGTCTTGAATCTGATACTTATTAAATTTTTTCGCATGCTCCCAAGTATTAATTGCCTTCTTCAAAGATGCGTTTGCATTTTTAAACTGAGTACTATTTGAAGATTTAATTAGACTCATAGGGAGATTGTAATTGTATTTAGATGCGAAAACAGGAAAACCTTTAGAATTAAATTTTACACCAGTCTTAGGGTGCTTCTTTCCTGCGAGCTTACCATTTCTGACTGCAATTTTCTTTGTTGTTGACTTTAACGTCTGCTTAACTAAGAGCTTACCTCCGACACGACTAACAACAGCAATTGCAGGTGGAATTAACCAAGCCCATTGAGCATGATAAGATTCATCCTCACCTACATCATCAGTTTCTGGTTCAGTGGCGCTTTCAGTCGGAGTTACAACATTCTCTTCAAATTCACTATCAGGAACACTTTCGTCTTCAATGATTTCTTCTTGCGCTGCGTCCTCTAATAAATTTTCATCTTCATAGACTGGAGCATCTACTAAATTATTATAATACGAATCTTCCGAAACATCAGAGTAATCTTCGTATGATTCCTCTTCGTAGTTAAAGTCATCCTCATACTCTTCATACTCGGAATCAACCGGATTTTCATCTGATCCTTGAACTGACTCTGTTCCAGATTGAACCGGCTGTTCAATTGACTGTGCTTCAGCAAAGTTCGGCAATACAAAAGTTAGCAGCAGGAGCAAACTCAAAACGACACTCAAAATCTTCTGATAGCTTTTCATTAATTTCCTCTTTTCTTTAGGATTTTTAACACATTTCCATTCTAGTACAAATGATGTTAAAAATAAACAAAAAGAGGAAAATTATACTCATTTTACAAGAAGTCTTTGAGTTGATCTAATATAATCTCAGTATCTTCATTTTCAGACTTTCCTAACTCATTAACAGCTTCTTGTACGACAGCTCTTAGATTATTTGATTGTATTTGAGGTGAATATGAAGAAACAATCGACATCAAAACGTCAGCCAATTCAAAAGCCATGTCACCTTGTGCTCCTATAGAATTATCTTTAATAATGTTCAGCAACCACTTTAGGTCTTCAACACTTTGGATTGGAAAAAGAGAAAGCCTATGAATCTCCATGGGGTTCTTATTAGCCAGGAGTTTTTCGACTTCTTCCTTCTGAATAGCATCTGGATCATTTGGATCAATACTTAGAATTTCATCAAAATCTAAATTTTCGTCTTCTTGAACTTCTTCGTATTCGTGTGTATAGAGTTTAGATAAGAATTCATCAAATGAATCTGCAATCTTAAAATCATTATTAAATTCAAGATCAAAGTAATGAACAGGTGGATTTTCATTAGTTAGACGATAATCTAACGCAACCCAATTATGTCCATCCCCCTGTATTAACAATAATCTTTGTGGTAGACCCCACTCTTTTATTAGATATTCACTTTCTAAAATCCCCAGATCCTTTCCTATTCCTCTAATATGATCAACTCCAATATGGTCGTCTGCCCACGATGTTTCCTGATCTGTTGGGTATGCATTAAAATTAATCAATCCACCATTTTGTTGGATAATCAATTTTTTATATTGTTCAGGTAAAGTTAGATTTAACTCTTGTTCAACATTCTTTATTTCATCTTCACTAATGTCTTTTAACCTAAAAGGATCATATTCACTGTTCTCCCAAAACTCACTCATAGTATTACCTCCTATGCGCTATGCAATGATTCTCCAAGACTATACGCTTTTAAATTCGGAAAGTTTTATCAAAGTTGTGATGGAAAATAAAACAGACGGTGATGTTCTTCACATGAGGCTTATCTTAGAAGAAAAGCCAGAGAGTATGTGAGGGAACTCTCTGGCCTATAGTGGCTGATATACCAACTATGATACATCTATAGGATACTTTATATTTGTGATGTATTCAAGATAAGATATATTTTATTGTTTAATGACCAGTTGAGTTACGCCTGATATCTCCTGCTGCTACTAGAACCAACATTTCTAAAGAGTAAGGAAGCAATCAAAGCTAAAACAAAATAAACAACTACAAACCCGCCCCAGAAGAAAAGCGCTTCATCGAATGGAAATCCAAATAGTCTAAAAATAACCCTGTGAACAATACCGGTAATAATAATCAGGATACTTGAAGATATTGCAAAAGTAATATGTTTCATCAAGAACAACTCCTTACGAAAGATTTATTACTCTATCAGAGCAGTTAGCTATTTCTGGATCATGCGTTACACATATGATTGTTTTCCCCATTTCTTTCAACTGATGGAAAAGAGAAAGAATAATGTTCTTGTTGTACTCATCAAGGTTTCCGGTCGGTTCATCGGCCAAAATGATATCGCAGGGTTTTAGAATAATCCTGGCTATTGCTACACGCTGTTGCTCACCACCGCTCAACTGGTATACCTTTTTCTTTAAAAAGCTTTTATCTAAGCCTACCATCTCTAGAGCTTCAGATAGCTTGTTTTTGTCAAAGTCTTTTGCGTATGCTGTGGAAAGCAATAAATTCGTTAATACAGTTTCATTATCCATAAGCACATAGTTTTGAAAGATATATCCTAAATTCTCTCTCCTTAACTTCATCACCTCTTTAGATTTAGGATTTTCATAGCCTAAAATCACAACTTTACCTTCATCTGGGTAATCTAAGAGGCTGATTATATTTAGAAGAGTGGTTTTGCCAGAACCGCTCTTGCCAACAATAGAAACGAATTCATTTTCCTCTATGTGAATTGAAAAGTTAGAAAGAACTGATTTTCCATCAAAACTTTTGGATATGCTTTTAAGTTCGATCATAATCTGTCTCCTTTTAAAATCTTATTCATGTTTTTCCTGTTCAAATAAAGGCTGAGGAAATACAGAATAATCATCTCAATTCCAATGAACAATACAATCAAGCCTATTAATTCATAGATTTTATAATAAATAATAAAGCAGATTCCGATCAGACAGTTAGATACAGTCGACAATATGATTAAGCTCTTATTTCTAGCCCAGTATGAATATCCAAATATCTCTTTAAGGTAAAGTCGATACGCATTTGCACTGTAGTATGACCATATATAAGAGATAAGGAAGGCTACTGACAATATGAGTGTTATAGTTAATCCAATTAGATTCTGGATGAACTGATTTTGAATTCGTGCTATTTGGTCGCTTAATTCTTGATAGACTGATATCGCAGAACCAATCAGCTCTCTTGTATCTGTTTTATCTAAGTAAGGGATGATGTGGTCATATGCCATACCTTTTGAGGTATCAGAAAAGAATAAACTTGAGGTTGCATATGCACCTATAACTGATGAATCAACATTATCAGTGAATACAGTTGCAATTGGATCAACAATATTGTTTTTATTGTTGCCGAGCGTACTGTTATAAGTGAAGTATTCTTGATTATTTTGTGTAAATATTATATTGATTTCCAACTGATCTTTTTCCAGTGTATTTAATGGATGCTGGATTTCTTTGTTATACATATTGTCTACTTCAACCTTATCAAAGAAAAATTGATCTTTGTAAGCTTTGAGGATTTTTTCTTTATACTTAGCGTATTTTTTTGGAACAAGTAAATTCAATGTGTTTTGATCGAGAGTTAATTGTTTTTCAGTAATCGTTTTTCCGTTAACTCCTTTAATGGTGTTTACTTTTAAATAATTAGGACTGATCGTTACGCTTCTTCCCGATGGTGAATAAATTTCATTTTCTTTGGTTGTATTCAATGTATAGAAATAAACTGGAGTTTTCCCATTCATTTTCAGTATTCCATAGTTTTGAGCATCCATTATAAACGCATCTTTATGTCTTTCTAATTCATGATAAAGCTTTCGTACCTTCTCGTTTTTTTCTCTATCAATTTTTAAATCACTGTAGTTCAAACCTGTATTAGCAAAACTGGTTTTATAAACTGTTTGTGTCTTATTCCAGTAAGATTGATTGTCTAGCCGTTGTTTTAAATCGAACAAATTAGAGAGGGATGAAGCAAAAATATTAAAAAGTAGGATTGTCACAATTAACTTAAAACCCAATGACAGCCATTGAAACTTTTTAAATGGTATGCCGCCTTTTATCGTGGCGCTTATATTGCTGTTGTTATATAAAATCAAAGTAACAATAATTGTGTATATCATCATTGAGAATGTCACAATCAGTGCATTTCGCATGTACATTTTAACGTACACTGATAACCAGTCGTTTAGGTTGAATATAAAAGCCAGAATTACAATAAGAAGGGCGCCGCAAATTATAATCATAACAAGTGGTTTTAAAAACATTTTTGGGAAAGTTAACAGCGATTTGGTTTTTGAATATCCCCATAGCTTCTGTAAGAGAAGTTGCTTGCGATTCTTAATTACGAAATAAAGTATGCCAATAAATAAGATTAACATGGAAAGCAAAGCTAACAAGAGTAATGCGGTGCTGAACACAGCAGAGTCATTTAAACTGATGTTTTCTTCCATACTAACATTGCCATAGTCTGAGAATAGCTTTTTAGCTTGTTCAATTACATCTTCATCCTCGGATGAAATATAAAATCTATTTCCTAACCCTACGTTGTTTATTTGGTTTAAATTGAAGTATCTAATTTTCCATGTTGATAAAGGGAAATCAATAGTACCAATCAAATTTTCATCTGATCCATTTGCTGTTTTATTGAAATTAGATATGAACCTATCTCCTATTTTGATTGAAGGTTCATTCTTAAGGTTTGAAGCGTAGATATTTAAGGTCTTCTCGTCTAAAAAATTGTATTGAGTAATATTCACGTTTTCTTTTTTTGAAAATTCAGCTATTTTCTTAATGAAATCATCATTTTTAAAGTGTGCTTTGTTGTAATTAATAATTAAAGTTTGTTTATTAGAGAATAAAGTATAAAAAACTTGCTTATTCAAAGTATAGTGATAGCTGGATATGTTCATTGAGAGTAAAAATAGAATGAACAATATATAAATCGTTTTCTTCATTGGATAGCCTCCATAAAAAAAATCCGGTGCCTTATATTCAAGTTTTGACGGCACCGGAAGATAGATTAGAGATCTCTTTGTTATTGTCTGTTTTATTTCGTATCCCAAAAAGCCCTATTTCCCCAAAGAGTTGTATACACTGAAGCGTAGGTATACCCTTCATCTTTTTTCTTCCATTTAGATGAAAAGTACCTTTCTCCGCCAGCCGCTGCACTTGATTTGTGAGTCTTTTTAGTATGATTGTAATTGGATTTAGTTTGCCCACCTTCGAAACCATGATACCAAGTACCGCCACCCGCTTTTTCTTTAGTCAATTTCATGACTTGTATTAAATCCCTTGTTTCATCCAAGTTAACTTCTCCGTGTGTAGCCTCATCTGAAGAACTAGCAAAAACGACAGAAGATGATACTAGTAAAGTAGCTCCCAACACCATTGAAGCAAAAACCTTCTTTTTCAATATAACCTCTCCTTTTTGTTTTCACAAGAAAATATACTGCATTCTTTCTTGTCAAGTATGAGTATTACACTTAAAAAATTATGTCACTTCGTGTTGAAAAGACCTTCAATACCAACATGACGAACCACGAAAAAAACTGATTATGTTACCATATCCCCCCTTCTCAAACACCCAATATAAGGAAGTATTGGGTTTATTTGATCATACAATGACTTTTAACCTTTTTCAAGTTCAAATTCCCATGAGATTAGTAAGCGAAGACATAAGGTGATGTAAGCGTGGAAAGTTGAGAGTTAAATAACTTTTTCGCTCAAATCAGGGATAGATATGCATCATATAGTTATAGAGGAAAAGAAAAAAACCACTCTTGATTAACAGAGTGACTTTATGAATGTGTTCTATATAAAACTCTTTAAAATGTGAATTTTATTTAGAATCACCCCCTAATAACTATGTATATAAACCTTAATTTCTTTCTAATAACAAAAATATAAATTTGTTGTACAGCAATAATGAGCAGTAGAAGGATTATTACCCATACATTAATGTTCAGGTTAAGCAAAAATGTTCCGATGGCTGGGAATAATTTAGGAAACATAGCAATTAATATATCTTTGATTTCACCAATAGTAGCGATGATTAGTGATAAAATTGCGATTTGTGTTTGATCCATTATTCTTTCCTCCTATAATTCTCATTAGAATTTTATTGAGAGTTAAGTGCAACCTTACTCACAAACATTATAGATAGTTAGTTGAGATATTTAACAACGCTGTGGAAGCCTTGTTTATCCCAGAATTACTCACCCCTCTCTAATAGCCTCAATAGATAATACCGTCGACTTTTGCTAATCGCACAATACAGCGAAAAAATTTTCCGTCATTATTAGTTGCGTATAGACTTTCCAAGACGGACAACCATTCATTTGAACTTCTACCTACACTTATAAAATGGGTATAGTAACGGTCATTGACATCGAATTTAAAAATAAATTTCTCCCATCATAATATAACTGCGTAGCGACCTCCGGAATGGCACAACCTTTTCATAAATAACTGCATATAAACTTTGAAAAACGGACACTTTTCGCTGGAATTTTTTCGTCCTCACTTATAGATGCGTAAATACTACGGAAAATGGACAAAAAAATCCCCCGTCTTTAAAGACGAGGTCGGAATCATGTTAAAATTCATTTTATTTTATTATAAACTCGTTATATTCGCCAACATGTATACCGTTCTAACAAGACTTTCCACTCCTCAACTCTTATATTGATTTTTAAAGGTTAAGTGTTTAATTCCCTGATCCTTAAAAACTTGACGAATATAAGGTGGAGAATAATCGTAAGCCCGACTAATTTCCTTCAAGCTCATTTTCTTATTGAAATGTAGATCATAAAGGAAAGCAAAGTCCTTAGATCGTCTACGCTTAGACAACTCCTGAAATGAAAGCTTGTCCACATTTTGAGCTTTAAATAAATCTAAAATAATCCAATCAGAAATATTTAGTTTCTTAGAAATCTCTCCTACAGTTTTAAGCTCTTCAAAATGCATTTTCTTGATCTCATTAAATCGCTCTAAATATCGCTGCCATACGTATTCATGCTGACGTTGAGGCTGGGGGATATCAAGTTGGGAAGTAACATAAAAGTTAAAACCTTGTTCTTGACGAGCGTGTCGATCGCTTCTTTCCCAAAGTCCTTTTCTCCGCCTCTCGCCAGCGAGTAGGCTTCGTCTATAAACAAAATGCCGCCTAATGACTTTTTGATCAAATCTCTCGTTTTTTGGGCGGTGTGCCCGATATATTCCCCTACCAGATCAGCCCGCTCCGCTTCTATCAGGTGGCCTTTTGACAGGACATTCATTTCAAAGAACAGCCTGCCGATCAGCCGCGCAACCGTTGTTTTTCCTGTTCCCGGATTTCCTTTAAACATCATGTGCAGCGCTTGCTTCCCCACCTTCAAGCCTTGCTCTGCGCGTTTTTGGTTCACAAAAATCCAGGCGTATATTTCCTTGATATTGCGTTTCATTTCCTCCATCCCAACTAGTGCGCTCATCTCTTTTTCGATTTCCTTTAAAATGCCGTGCTTCGCTTCGTTTTTTTGCAATGCAGCTTGATATTCCGCCTCTGCCTCAGCATTCGTCAGCACCTGCTTTTGTCCGTTAAGAATAATGTTGATCTGTCCGTTGTTTTTATATGTCACAGCGCGCTCCAACATTTTCACCTCTCTATTCTCTCTATATGATATTCAAGCGGATGCCCTTTGTGACAAACGCCTATCATGTGTCGAAACAATTGCTTTTATAGGGAATGCTAAGGAATCTTGGGCTTTCCCGAGAAATACTTTATTTCTTATTGTATTCACGGACATGGGGTGGACAAACCAAGAGATTTTATTTTTAACAATTTTGTAAGGCACACTGGAGATATAATGATATGCCTTTGGCCTATAACCCTTATAACTATCACGTCTCTATAATTCCTTGACAGACACTTCCTATACCGCTCATTTTTAACAGCTCAAACGAATCTGTCATCGGAAGCCCTCCTGAAGCGGTGTTCAGTGTCATTTGTATACTTCTTTTGCATAACATAACGCTTTCGCATTTGAACAGGAACCGAGCCAAAACACCTGTCCATCTATGGACTGTGGTTTATTTTCCTCCTCATTCAGCCTATAAATACCGAGAGATGTCTTCAGCGACACACCTTCCTTTTTTCCTGTCAGCAGATGTAAGGAGCTATGTGCATACGTTTTATGTTTCACATGCCTGGCGCAACACCGGAGATCAGGCGGCATCAGCGAGATCATAATACTTACAAACACATGACAGGTTCACAGGTTTCATTCAGATTGAATCTGCTGTCGCTTCATGTGGAATTGTGCGCTTTCCCGAGAAATAATTTCCGCATGCGAAAGGGTTATTTCCTCATTTTACATACGAATGATAATCGTACAAGCATCTGCCGTGTTTTTTCATATCCTGTAATGAGGTGATAGAGAATGGTTAAAATTTTTATTGACCCTGGCCATGGCGGCTCTGACTCAGGCGCAACAGGGAATGGCCTTCAAGAAAAAACGTTAACCCTGCAAATCGCTTTTGCTTTGCGTACGATATTGACTAATGAGTATGAAGGCGTTTCTTTGCTGTTGAGCCGGACAAGCGACCAGTATGTCAGCTTAAGCGATCGGACAAACGCTGCAAATAACTGGGGAGCAGATTTCTTTTTGTCCATTCACATTAATGCCGGGGGAGGCACAGGTTTTGAAAGCTATATTTACCCGGGCGTGGGAGCCCCGACGACGACGTACCAATCGGCGGTTCACTCTGAAGTGATACAAGCTGTCGACTTTGCAGACCGCGGCAAAAAAACAGCGAACTTCCACGTCCTAAGGGAGTCTGCAATGCCTGCCCTATTAACTGAGAATGGGTTTATTGATACCGTTGCAGATGCAAATAAGCTGAAAACGAGCAGTTTTATTCAAAGCTTGGCGAGAGGCCATGCAAACGGATTGGAGCAAGCCTTTCATCTTAAAAAGACATCCGGCTCAGGATTATATAAGGTTCAAATCGGCGCATTTAAAGTAAAAGCGAATGCAGACTCACTCGCTAATCGTGCCGAAGCTAAAGGTTTTGACACGATTGTCCTTTTAAAGGACGGATTCTATAAAGTACAGATTGGCGCATTTTCATCCAAAGCCAATGCAGATGACCTTGCTGCCAGAGCAAATAGTGCAGGCTTCGACGCGATTGTCATTCTAGAATCATAATCAAGACACAGACGAGCGTCTCAAAAAAACCCCGGCTCCTCATTACGAGAAACCGGGGTTTTTTATACTAGAATATCAACAACAAATTGGGACCATGTTTCCAGACGGTTATAGATCTCGTCCTGTTTTAATTCAGAGACTTTCATCCATTTTCCTGCAATTTGCTCCTTTTCTTTCACTTCCACTTGTGAGCCTGGCTTTAATTGAAGCGCAGAAAGAATACCGATATGCACTTTGCCGACACTGTTTTCATCATCATTAATCAATCCCAGTGTGACAATCGCCTGTTTATCCTCTTCGTTGATTTGCAGTTCTTCCTCAAGCTCGCGATCTGTGTTCAGCTTTAAGACTTCAGCAAATGAGGCTGCTCCTTCGATGGAGTTCATATGCCCTCCAAAGCCGAGAGAAAGCTTATTGTGCAGACGTGATTCTCCTCCGCCAGCCAGCCGCTCGTAAAGGAAAACTTCATCTTCTCGCTTAATGACGACATAAGGAATTGGCTGCTTATAATCCGGATTTTCTTCTGCGTCTCCCCTTCTCATTTCACGATAGCCTGTTTCGATCTGAGCCATGATTTCTGTTACTCTGCTATCTTCACTGTTCACACCCTGAAAGGTTAAGCGTTCCTTCTTAAACACGTCATCGCGCGGGGCGACCAAAATGATTTCGTCCATCTTTCCCATGATTGCTGCGTCCTCCTCATTCATTCAAGCCGAAAAGAGCAGATATTAGATCTGCTCAGGCTGTCGAGAAAATCTCGACAGCTTTTTCGAAAAATCAATTGTGCAATAATATAGATGTTTCATTCTGAATTGAACACTAAATATCGTGTATCGGTAGATTAAAAATTAAAAAATGAGGGCTTCTTTGACACCATGTCTTTTAAGCCCCCACTTTCTCTTTAATCTGAGTAGATATTAGATCTGCTCTTTTTCATCTCCAAAATAAAAGTCATCGTCTTTGAGCGGCTCAACTGTCGCTTTTTTATAGCCGTTCCCCTTCATAGAGAAGAAGTCATGCGATTTTGTTTTTGTATTTAATCCGTTTAAAACGATCGGATTAATATCTTCTTCTTCAAAGAATGGCTCAAATCCAAGGTTCATGAGCGCTTTATTGGCATTATAGCGGATAAATTTCTTCACATCGTGTGAAAGTCCGACTTGATCGTACAAGTCCTCTGTATACTCAAGCTCATTTTCATATAACTCATTCAGAAGGTTGATCGAAAATTCGCGTAGCTCTGCTTTTTTCTCTTCTGTCTGCTTATGATAGATTTCCTGAGCAAGGAGACCCACATAAACGCCGTGGATCGCTTCATCACGAAGAATCAGGTTGATGATTTCACCGCTTTGCATCAGTTTCCCTTGTCCATAGAAATATAACGGATAATAGAAACCGCTGTAGAAAAGGAAACTTTCGAGATAGACGGAAGCAACCATCGCTTTGAACAAAGAGATTTCATCATCTTTTTGAATGGCTTTGTAAAGGCCGACGATGACTTGCGCTTTTTTCTGCAAATATTTATTTTGCTTAACCCATTCGAATACTTCATTAATCGTTTCAGTCGGTGCCAGGGTCATGAAAATATTAGAGTACGACTTCGCATGGACAGCGTTCTCCATCATCGCCATAAAGTTCAGCACCGCTTTCCGCTGGTGGCCGTCTACGTGTTCAGCCACGATCGGCATCCCCGTATTCCCCTGCTCTGTATCAAGAAGAGTCAGTCCGGCCAGTACCTTCATATAAGTGTCCTGCTCGTTTTTTCCAAGGTACTTCCATGTGAGGAGATCGCCGTTTAAAGCAATCTCTTCCGGAAGCCAGAACTGTTTCACATTTTGGTTATAGAACATTTGGGTAAAATCATCTTCATGCTTTGACCAGTTTGCTGCGTCATAAATTTTTGTCACTATAAACTCTCCTTTAATCAAACAACACAAGAAAGGCAGCTGTCTTGCCCAGTATCTTTTGTTCTTGCATAGTAAATGGTTTTTATTCCTCTGTGATGTGCATACAGATCGATTCGGTTTAAATCACGAGTCGTCATTGTATCTTTTAAGAACAACGTGAAGCTGATTCCTTGATCAATGTGCTGCTGGATTGTCCCGATCATATCGACAACCTTGAACATATCCATATCGTAGGCTTCTTTATAGAAGAACCAGTTATTAGATGCAAGCCCAGGCATTGGGTAGTACGTTTTTGAGTTGCCGTATGTTCTTTCTTCAATCCGTTCCATAATCGGCATGACAGACGCCGTGCTTGATTGAACATATGAGATAGAGCCTGTCGGCGCAATGCATAATCTGTAGCTGTGATACATGCCGTGTTCAGCCACAAATGCTTTTAGCTTTTCCCAATCCTCTGTCGTCGGGATATGCATACCTTCAAACAGAGCAGCGATTTTTTCGTATTTCGGTGAGAAATCAGTTGAAACGTACTTGTCGAAGTATTCACCTGTCGCATAGGTTGATCCTTCATATTGATCAAACGTTTCGCCCTTCTCTTTTGCGATTTCCGCAGAACGCTGGATGGAGTAAAAGTTCACCATCATAAAGAACGTGTTTGCAAAGTCGCGCGCTTCCGGGCTTTCATACGCAATGCCGTTTTGCGCAAGATAGCCGTGAAGGTTCATAGCGCCGAGACCGATTGATTTCATCGCTTTGTTCGCCCGTCTTACAGCAGGCGCATTGCGAATATCAGTCGTTTCAGACACGTGTGTTAAAGAGTCTGTCGCAAGCTTAACTGTCTTCTCGATTGATTTGTGCTCCATGACATTGAGAATGTTAAGCGAACCAAGGTTGCAGGAAATATCCAAACCGATTTCATCTTCTTCGTCATAGTCTGTATATGAAGAAACCTGAGATGCCTGAAGCACTTCAGAGCAAAGGTTAGAGAATTTCACCTTGGAGATATGGTTATTCGCATGCACTTTATTCACGTTGTCTTGGAACATGATGTATGGATAGCCTGATTCCGAACGAAGCATCGCCAGTTTCTCAAGCAATTTCCGCGGGTTGATTTTTTCCTTTTTCACCCGAGGATTGTCGACAAATTGGTCGTACATTTCGTTCATGTCCAGCTCATCCATGTGCTGGCCGTACTCTTTATAAATCGTGTGCGGATAAAATACGTAAGCCGCTTTGTCTTCGCGCGCAAGCTCGACGAACTTATCCGGAATGACAACACCGATAGAGAGCGTTTTGACGCGCACATCTTCATCCGCTGAAATCTTTTTCGTATCAAGAAAATCATTGATATCGCGGTGGAAAATGTTCAAGTACGCCGCTCCTGATCCTTGTCTTTGTCCCATTTGGTCAGCGTAGCGGAACGCGTTATCAAGAAGCTTCATGACGCCTACAACGCCTTTTGTGGCATTTTCAACATCTTTAATGGCTTCACCTTTGGCGCGAAGCTTGGACAAGTTAAGAGAAACCCCTCCGCCGAGCTTAGAAAGTTGCATGGAGATATCGATCGCTCGTGAAATGTCGTTTAAAGAATCATTGACTTCAAGCAAGAAGCAGCTCACCAGTTCACCGCGGCGTTTTCTGCCGGCGTTCAAAAATGTAGGTGTGCTCGGCTGATATTCCTGATTGATCATCAGATTCACATATTCTTTTGCTTTCTCCGTGTCACCGTTTGCGAAGAACAGCGCAACAATTGAGATTCGGTCCTCATAACGCTCGAGGATTTTTTTCTTGTCATTCGTCTTCAAAGCATAGTCATTATAGAATTTAAACGCACTCATGAAGGAAGGAAAACGAAACTTCTTAGCGTAAGCTGTCTTAAACACGTCTTTAATGTCTTCAAAAGAATACAGGCTTAAGAATTCCTCTTCGTAGTATTGGTTTTCAATCAAATAATCCAGCTTCTCTTTTAAATCGTGAAAGAACACTGTGTTTTGATTGATATAATCTACAAAATAGCTATGTACAGCCTCTTTATCCTTATCAAACTGGAATTTTCCATCTTTTTGGATCATGATTTCGTTATTTAACTGGATCCATTTTGGCACTTGATTTTGTGACAACTCTTTCTACCTCCTGAGTAAACAATTCAACGTCTTTAGATGTGCCGCTGAGTTCAAATTTGTGCAAGATCGGCACCTGATATTGTCTTGAAATGGTATCGGCGCTTTTTGCAAAGTTATCGCCCCATACTTTATTGCCGCTCGCAGCGACTCCTAATAAAAGATGGGCGTATTTTTCGAGAAATGATTGTGTTGATGCCGGTACCTGACCGAAGTTTGTCGTGTAGGTGACCAAAACAAACGGAGTGTCCAAGTGGTCAATTTCGTCCACCTTGCGTATCTGCTGAAAGCCGATTTTATTCACAAACCGCTGAACATTCCCTGTTTTCGAATCAAATATGATTTGTACCACGTTTTATCACGACCTATCAAAAAATATGAATCTCTCATCACTAACACTATATATAGTATACTATCCTCTAACAAAAACACAACATATAGATTTGTTTTTATGAAAAATTCATATTTTGATCAAATCAGGCAAATAGGCAGGCTCATTAGGGCCCAAAAAAGAGAGCAGAACGAGAATGGTCTCTCGTCCTACTCGGGGTGTCGTTTTTAAGCCGATGTATATCATAACATGAAAAAAAACTGCTTAGTAGTCTAGATTTTTTTTTCTTAAGCTATCACAGCATTTTTCACTCTCTACTGTTTCTTCTATTTCAACATCCGCACCGATTTCTTCTAATACCGCCTTCAATGCGCTGATAATTGACGCTTCTCTAATTAATTCTTTTCCGTTCACAATGATGCTTGTTCCATACTCATAGCAAGAATCATCTTCGCAGATTTCTTCCCAATGATTCACGATCACTTTATGCTTCATTTTTTCACCCTCTGTTTGATCTGTCTGTATTTAGTTTAGCGGGAAGCATTCGCTTTGTAAATTCGGATGCTTGTGAAATTTATTCAAGCTCATAATCAGAGTATTCTTTCTTCAGCTTTACCTCATTGCGGGACTCATCATACTCATAAATTTTGATATAGCCGTCCTCCATAACACCAAAATGATTATGCTCAAGAGGAAACGTGGTCGGCTGAGGCGTTTCATAACCTGAATTGCCGCTGTCTGTTTCGATGATGGTATCTTGATTCCCGCACGCCCCGAACAGCAAAAATACAGCTATCCACACAAGCGCTATCCTGATTCGTCTCAGTTCTGTCTCACTTTCAAACAAGGTTGCCGTCACCCCCGGATTCTTTTTTAATACATAATATACCATTTCAATTCACATATGTTGATCTCATAAAAAAAGACCGTGCCTTGGCATGGTCTGCTTACAAATTGTCGAATCGAAATTGGATGATGTTAAAAAACGGCTGCCGGGATTTCCCGACAGCCTTCGCATGCATTAACATGTTGATTTTTGATCTATTCGAGTTCAAGCTGGACGTTTTTTTGCGGCGCAAACGTTGAGATCGCATGTTTATATATCAGCTGCTGCTTCCCTTCTGATTCCAGCAATACGGTAAAGTTATCAAAACCTTTTACCTGGCCCCGCAACTGAAAGCCATTCAGCAAAAAAACAGTGACATACGTATTTTCTTTCCGGATTTGATTCAAAAACTGATCCTGAATATTAATCGGTTTCATGTTTCGTCCTCCTTGATTCTCTATATCATACAGTTTCGATTAAAGTTCGAGTTTTCCTGCTATATGTGTGAAAATTTCCTTTTTTTTCAGCTCCATATCAACGGGCGGTGTCATATCGAACCAGGTAACCTGCATTTTGTTGCGAAACCATGTCAGCTGGCGTTTCGCATACCGCCTTGAGTTCTGCTTTAGTTGAGCGACGGCATCAGAAAGTGTCACAAAACCATCAAAATAGGCGTATAGCTCCTTATAACCTATCGCCTGAATCGATTGACAGTCTCTCACATTCCTGTCGTAGAGGCGCTTTACTTCCGGAAGAAGACCTGCCTCCATCATCATGTCGACCCGCTGATTAATTCTTGCATACAGCGTCTCTCTATCCATCGTCAGCCCGATTAACACTGCATTGTACAGGAGTTCTCGTTTTTGCCCCTTCAAATGCTGAGACATCGTTTTTCCAGACGTATGTAAAATTTCCAGGGCGCGAATAACCCTTCTTGTATTATTGGGATGAATCGCAGCTGCTGCTTCTGGATCTGCCGCAGCAAGTTTGGCGTGAAGAAAATCAGCGCCTTCCCGCTCAGCAGCCATTTGCAGGCTCTGCCGAAACTCAGGATCGTTCGCCTCTTCCGTAAATGTATAATCGTAAAGCACAGATTGTATGTAAAGCCCTGTACCGCCGACAATCATCGGAAGCTTTCCTCTTTTTGCAATCTCAGTGATTTTGTTTCTCACTACGTTTTGATAATCTGCGGTGGAGAAAGAATCTTGGGGATCTAAAATGTCAATCAGATGATGGGGCACTCCCTCCATCTCCTGTTCGGTGATTTTAGCTGTTCCAATATCCATCCCTTTATAAACCTGCATTGAATCTCCGCTGATAATTTCAGCGTTCAAGGATTTAGCCAGCTGAATACTTAAATTTGTTTTCCCCACTGCCGTCGGTCCGACTAAAATGACAACGGGCTGCTTTGTATTATTCAATATGTATCACTCTCTTTTATCAATCTCCCCCCATTATAGCATTCATCATGTATAACCACCTATCCATTTTGCCCTTTTTTTGCATCGGTAAACATCCTTCTACCAGCCGAGCGGCTCATTGCCGACGATTTCTCTCGTCCTTCCTTTCAGGACATGCCGATGCGTTTTCTTTTCGTCATCACCAGAAGCATATACAACGCCTCCGTACTGGATCTCAATCGGTTCGTTATAGGCCAGATACGTTGCTTCTTCGATTTTATGATAATGAGTGCCGTCAGTACGAGGAATCGCAGGACCCGAGATTCCGTAATACCGGTGAAAATGACCGTTTTCAAAAGATGTAATCCCTGAAAAATAGTGTGTATGCTGATCGGTATTCGATCCGTTTGCCGGCTGTGTAAACCCTTCAATAAGATGATAATGCCCCTGTTCCCTCGTCGTTTTGGCATGATAAGTGTGTACGTGAGGCGGCGCTTTTGACCAGTCAGATGGATACAGGCCCAATATGTTCACATCCCTTCCATTCCCTCAATTCGCCCAATCAAATCCCGATAGGCTGAATACACTGCATCATCTACACTTTATGACAGGAGGAAAGAAAACATGAATGAAGTAGATCATTATTTTACTGCTGCAGATACAAGGATCATTGGAAGACCTTTCGGATTCGGAAGACCATTTGGGTTTGGAAGACCTGGATTTGGCTATGGATTTGGTTTTGGCCGGCCATTTGGCTTTTTTGGGGGACCGTTTATCGGCGGCCTTGCAGGCGGGCTTATAGGAAGCGCTTTATTTAATCCTTATTTTTATGGCGGTTATCCCTATTATCCTCCATATCCTTATTACTATTAATGAAAAAAGAGGCCTCTTAAAAAGAGGTCTCTTGTCTGTGAGTAAAATGAATCTCTTGACTGGCCGTTAGGCATGCACTACTATTTTTCTAGCTGACGATTTTATAATCTCAAAACAAATTTGAAGTGAGGAGAATTCACAATGTTGTTAGGATACATATTCCTCACGATTGCTATATGCTCAGAATCACTTGGTGCGGCTATGCTGAAGGTGTCTGACGGCTTTAAAAAGTGGAAACCCAGCGTCATGGTCATAATTGGCTACTTCATCGCCTTTTACATGCTGTCACTCACCTTAAATCACATCCCCCTGAGCCTCTCATATGCGACTTGGAGCGGTGTGGGCACGGTGCTGACAGCTGTGATCGGAGTGAAATGGTTTAAGGAAGAACTGAATGTCAAAGGGCTTATCGGCATTCTTTTATTACTATCGGGAGTCGTGCTACTTAATTGGCAGTAAAGGAGTGATCATGATGAAAGGATTGATTTACTTGGCTCTTGCCATTGTATTTGAGGTTTTCGGGAGTACCATGCTGAAGCTTTCAGAAGGATTTACACAAGCCTTGCCCATTGCCGGAGTCGTTGCTGGATTTCTTTCTGCTTTTACCTTTCTAAGCTTTTCTTTAAAAACCGTTGACTTATCTAGCGCGTATGCGACATGGTCGGGTGTTGGAACGGCGCTTACAGCCATTGTCGGATTTTTGCTTTTTGGCGAAACCATCAGTTTAAAGGGAGTGTTCGGACTCATGCTTGTCATTGCTGGCGTTGTCGTGTTAAATCAGTCGAAAGCCCCTGCTAAAGAAAAAAAAACAGACGGTCTGTGAGTGACCGTCTGATTCTTATTCACCAGCCGGTTTTACAGAGGCTTCCAGCTTCAGCTCGACATTTCCTTGAATGGCGCGTGAAATCATGCAAGACGACTCCGCCTTTTCACAAAGCTTGTGCGCCAAGGCGACATCCTCTTGTGAAGCATCCTGTTTGAGGACAACGGAGGGACGGTGAATAATTTTTTTGTATGTAAAGACTCCTTTGGTGACGTCGACAACGCCTTCTGACTCCATCTGCAGGTCTTCTTTTTCCAGCCCGCTTCTTTCCATCATCGCAGCGAGTGTAATAATGTAACAGGTCGCAGCCGCCCCGAGAAGCATTTCATCCGGGTTGGTCCCCTCTCCCGGTCCATCCATTTCTTTAGGAATGGAAATAGATGTAACCAGGTTCCCGCTTTCGATCGTACCAACGTCGTTGCGTTTACCCGGCCAGTTTGCCTTTAAATAAAAATGATGGTCTGCCATCGTCTATTTCGCCTCCTTTTATCATCCTATTTCAGTCTACTGGTCTTCTCTTCTTTTGTCTCCTGATCTGCTTGTTACGAATACTCTTTTTCAAGGACACTGTTGATCGCACGGACATAATCATAAAATTCATTGTTCTTTGTGTATTTCCTATTTTTATAATAAAAATCATCGAAAAAAGCCTCTCTCTGCTCGCGGCTAATTTCCAGCTGGATACTAAGCCCCGTTTCCCCTTTGTTGTTAATGTTATCTGCACTTAATCCGGCAAGGCCGCTTTTAGATGACGCTAACTCAGCGGAAAACCCTCTTCTCTCAAGGGCCCTTACCATCATTTTCGCTCGCTTTCGATCTGTGCCTCCAACAAGTGTATGCTTGTTCTCCCCTTTATATCCGTGAAAAGCCACAACATATTGATGCTCCTTGATTTTCTTTTCAGCCAATGGCTCGTCAAAGTTGGTGCTTGTAATGTGCAGCGTTTGGTTATCCTGTGACTTCAGCCCTTCAAACAGGTATGTAGAGTATTCATTATTGAAATACCGCACAAGCTCGCTTACTCCGCCTTCAATTCTGCCGCCGTGCGGAGACATAATTAACACTTTGCTTCCTTTTTTCTCATTATAGGAAATATCATAATCAGCCGGGCTCTCTTTCTCTGCCAAGCTGCTGAAATTTGAATATGTATCTGGCTGATCAGATGGTTCAGGTTCTAATGAGTAATGAACGTATTTCAGAAATAAGACAATGGCTAAGACTAATATGACATTTAATAGAAATCTTCTCATGTTTAACTCCTTTCATAAGAATGGCACGGTTCATTATATGAGGTTTAGCCAATAGGTTTTATCTTACCATTGTATACGCTATATCATCAGTGAAAAAGTTCCCGGTTTCAAAAAATCAATTGATTGTCACAGTTCATAGCGGTTCATTTCAAATATGAGTGAAAAAAGATTGAGAGAAAAGACAAAAAAGGTAGGAATAACCTCACTTGGCAATTACATGTATAGAGGTGTAAGGAGGGTTTTATTAGCGGCTGTCCGATTGCTGAGACGGACAGCCTTATCGGCCTGCCAAATAAAGGTCTTGTTTATTTGTTCTTACAAAGTCACAGGAGAGAATCGAATCTAACAAAAACGTTCTGATCTGTTGTTTCGAAAAACAAAAAGCTTTAATTTGCGTTTTGCTTTTCTGTCTTACAATAATTGTTCTCTTACTGATCGTTCCGTCTTTCTTCATATATATAATGCTGATTGGTATTTGGCTTTCCAAAGACCGATGTAAGAAGAAATTCATACAGCTGCTCTCCCCTTGCCAGTTTGATATAACAACATTATAATACGAACACACGTTCCGTTTCAATACCTCAATAAATGCCATGACTCCGAATCTGATTCGACAGATTCATAAAAACCAACTCTTGTCCATCTATTATAAAGGACAAACAAACTTACCAAACCTTTCCTCTGCTCATAGAGTATACAGAAAACCTTAAAATAGGAGGAAAATACATGTTTGGGTACTCTATGGTACAAATGGTGAGAGCAAATGCTCATAAGCTAGATTGGCCGTTACGGGAAAGCGTCTTGCAGCTTTACAAGCCCTTCAAATGGACTCCTTGCTTCTTGCATCCATTTTTTGAAACCAAATTGAAAAACCGAAAAAAATTGTCAGTTATTATTGAATTTGAGGAAGGCTGTCACGAGACAGGCTTTCAAATGGCTGGAGAGGTGCTGCAAAAAGAAAAACGCAGCAAGCTAAAAAAACGTTTCAACAAAATCAATTGCTGCAGCGCGGAGGTGACCCCACAAGCGTTAGATTCACTTCTTTCTGAATGCAGCGATATCCGCAAAGTGTATTTAAACCGCGAAGTCAAAGCGCTTCTAGACACGGCAACCGAAGCAGGTCACGCGAAGGAAGTCGTCAGAAACGGGCAGACCCTGACAGGAAAAGGTGTTACTGTCGCTGTTGTCGACACAGGAATCTACCCGCATCCTGATTTAGAAGGCAGGATTATCGGATTTGCGGACATGGTCAATCAAAAAACAGAGCCGTATGATGATAATGGCCATGGCACACACTGTGCAGGTGATGTAGCCAGCAGCGGAGCATCTTCTTCCGGCCAATACCGCGGACCTGCGCCCAAAGCCAATCTAATCGGCGTGAAGGTATTGAACAAGACAGGATCTGGAACGTTAGCAGATATTATCGAAGGTGTGGAGTGGTGTATTCATTACAATGAGGACAACCCGAATGAAGCGATCGATATTATCAGTATGTCGCTTGGTGGCGATGCGCTTAGATATGATAATGAACAGGAAGACCCGTTAGTCAGAGCGGTTGACGAAGCGTGGAACGCAGGGATTGTCGTCTGTGTCGCTGCCGGAAACTCCGGGCCTGATCCACAAACGATCGCAAGCCCAGGTGTGAGCGAAAAGGTGATTACTGTAGGTGCCCTTGACGATAACAATACCGCAACCAGCGATGATGATACGGTCGCATCCTTCTCAAGCCGCGGGCCGACAGTATATGGGAAAGTAAAGCCCGATATTTTAGCGCCGGGTGTTGATATCATTTCCCTTCGCTCTCCGAATTCCTATATAGATAAGCTTCAAAAGTCAAGCCGTGTAGGATCTCAGTACTTTACAATGTCAGGAACATCGATGGCAACCCCAATCTGCGCAGGTATCGCAGCTTTAATTCTTCAGCAAAACCAGGACCTTTCACCTGATGAAGTGAAAGAGCTTTTGAAAAACGGCACGGACAAATGGAAAGATGAAGACCCGAACGTTTACGGAGCGGGCGCTATTAACGCAGAACATTCCATTCCCAGCCAATAGACAGCTTCATAAAGCCGGCAAATCCCTCTGCGGAACTGCCGGCTTTATGTTTTGAATCTTTCCAATAATGAGATAAAATAATAAGAAAACGGAAGAAGGAAGTGGAAAAAATGCCATATTTTATATGCAAAACATGCGGCGCACAACATGCGCAGACTGTAAATCCGCCGACCTCTTGTCTGATTTGCGATGACGAAAGACAGTATATTCATCCGGATGGACAAGCTTGGACAACTCTTGAAAACATGCGTGAAAATGGTAACCTTCAAAACATCCTTAAAAAGGAAGAAGAGCATCTTTTCAGCATCAAAACCGAACCAGAGTTTGCAATCGGACAAACAGCACATTTGATCCAGCATGAGGGCTTCAACGCGCTATGGGATTGTATTTCATATCTTGATCAAAAGACAATTGACCAAATCAATGAATTAGGCGGAATTCAAGCCATCGCTTTGTCTCATCCGCATTATTACTCTGCTCAGGTGGAGTGGGCTGAAGCGTTTCAGGCCCCGATCTATATTCATGAAGATGACAAAGAATGGGTGACAAGGCCAAGCAATCACATTCAGTTCTGGTCAGGTGAAACGTTAAACTTGAAGCCGGGACTGGCTCTTCACCGCTTGGGCGGACACTTTAAAGGCGGTGCTGTTCTCCATTGGCGCAACGGCAATGAAGGGAAAGGCTGTCTATTGACCGGGGATATCATTGCGGTTGCGGCCGATCGGAACTGGGTCAGCTTTATGTACAGCTATCCAAATCTCATCCCCCTCCCCGCCTCCAAAGTTGAAGAAATAGCAGCCAAAGTAAAACCGCTGCAATTTAACCGGATTTATAATGCTTTTTCAAAAGTTGTCAAAGAAAATGCCGACGAAGCGGTCCAGCGTTCTGCTGTACGTTATATCAAGGCACTGAACAACAAGTTATTTCATACATAAAGGGTGAGGCGGCTCTTTTCCGTGTAAAAGATGCAGCAATTGGGAATAGTATCGTGTAGATTAAAAGGAGGAATATTGATGGCACACTCGAATACACAGCTTTCTCAATGGCTGGAATCAAAAGTCGGCCAAACACTTGATATTAGAAAAGGTGAATTGACCCATGATGAAGAGATTTCAGACTTGGATCAAATTGTTCTCCACCTTAAAAAAGTGGGGATGCGCAGCACCAATCATCCTGATGACTATGTTGCAAACGAAGAACTCGTTTTAGAAGGAGAAGGAACAACATTCACAGAAGAAGGCAACATACCGCTTCCGCAAAATGCCTATGAGATTCCTTTATTAGGTGATATTCATATTCACCAAGAAAACGAAGGATTGAAGGTTGTAACAGATCGTGCAGTCTATACAATTGATGTCCAGCACAGCTGACAGTCAATTAAATACAGCTTAGCGCCTTTGATTTTTCATTCAAAGGCGCTGCTTTACATACAATATATGTTTGTGCATGCTATACTTAGTGATTTGAACCGTTTCCTTTTACAGCTTTATTAAATTTCTTCCCTTCAGTCTCATATATTTCTTCCACGCAAATTGATTCTACATGCTGCATAATGACACGATTGATCC
Organism: Bacillus vallismortis; assembly: GCF_004116955.1. Classification (NCBI taxonomy): domain Bacteria; kingdom Bacillati; phylum Bacillota; class Bacilli; order Caryophanales; family Bacillaceae; genus Bacillus; species Bacillus vallismortis. The sequence goes on from NZ_CP026362.1 coordinate 1,713,499, forward strand.
GTTCTTTATTCACTCGCACAGGGTCAAGCATCGCATGTAAAGCCAAGCCGTCAATCAACGCGTAAAGTCTCTCGGCTTCAATGTTTTTATCAGCACCCTGCTTCAGTAAATCGAATTCATCTAAATAGGCAATCAGTTTCCGCATGCCGCTGTAAATCCCGTCATGATTCGCATCATACATATCCTTTTTATGTCTGGCGTAGACCGTAAAAGCAAACCACACCTCCATCTCTCTAATTGTTTCTTCATTTGTCGGGACAATTTCAAGCAAAATATGCAACACTTTTTCCTTTGGAGGCAAATCCTTCATTGCAATGTCCTGAATTCGGGCCAACGCTTTTTCTTGAACGAGTTTCATTGCAAAATCAAGCAGGTCATCCTGAGTAGGGAAATAATGGCGCAGTGCACCTAATGAAAGCCCTGCTTCCTTTGCAATATTTCTGGCTGAGGCTCCCTCCATCCCCCGCTTTAAAATCACCCGCCACGTCGCTTCTGCAATTTGTTTTCTTCTTTTCTTATGGTCAACTTGTTTTGGCATGGCTTTATTGTAGCAAGAAAAAAATAAGAGAGCAATTTTTATAATACAGTTGTGTTGCAAAAACAAAGGTGATAACATATTATCTAAATAACACAACTGTATTGAAAAGAGGGGAATGGATTGAACGGTATCGCATGGATGATTGTCTTTTGCGAAATTGCGTTTTGGATTGTGATTGCTTTAGGGCTTGCTGTACGCTACCTATTCAAACAACATACATTAGGACTGCTATTCCTTGCCTTAACCCCAGTGATCGATTTGATTTTACTAGCGGCAACTGCTGCGGACCTTTACCGAGGTGCTTCAGCAACTGCAGCCCACGGGATTGCGGCTGTTTATATCGGTGTATCGATTGCTTTTGGAAAACAAATGATTCAATGGGCTGATGAAACATTTCAATATTATGTAGCAAAACAAGGGTCTAAACCGCTGAAACGCTATGGAATGAATCACGCCAAGCATTATGCGAAAGGCTGGGTCAGACATGTGCTGGCTTACCTTATTGGTGCGGGATTATTAGCAGGAATGATCTATTTTATCAATGATTCTGCCAGAACCGGGGCATTGAGCGGCATTCTTAAACTGTGGACTGTCATCATAGGCATTGACTTTCTCATTACAGCCAGCTATTTTATTTGGCCAAAAAAAGAAAAAGCTTCGAAGAATTTCAGAAGTTAATTTGATGAAAAAGAAGGTCCTTTCCGCTAGTAAAGGGCTTTTTGGTTGTTGTCAATATATGTTATACTGTTTTTCGAAATACTAGAGCCCTAAACTCTTGCTATTTTTATAGAAATTAGCTTAAGAACTTCAGATTCTAGTCGAGTAACCGTTGTATGAGTCAGCTGGTGAAGGAGTGGCATGCTTGAGCCGAAAAGAACAGAACGAGCAGTGTAAAAAGCTAAACCTGAGCTCAACATTAATCGCAATTGTATCTATCATTCTTATCGTTGCCATTGCACTCGCGGTGATCTTCGGCGGCTTTTTCTTCGGGATGAAAGGATTATTCTCCATTCTGGGCATTACTTACGATTCCAATCAAACATTGGTTTTATTTATTTTGGTCTGTTTTGCTGTCGGCTTGATCATAGATCCACTCACAAAGGTTGTCTCTATGATTCTGGCAATATCATTTTCATTGAGAAAGACTGCTCCCTTTACTTTTACACTTTACTTTGTGAGCAACTTCATCACAATCTGTTTCGCAGATTACTTTATGCAGTCTATATATATTCCAGATGTCTTTCTTTTTGTAATATCAGCATTGATGGCTTTCATTGAACTTGCCTTTGGTAACCAGCCGGAAGCGACTTAAAATCGTCTGGGATGATTCAAGCGTTTTTTGTCTTTACATCATTCCCATTGTCTAATTTTGCGAGATAATCGACAACAAAATGTAAAATGATTAGCGGAATAATAGAATCAATGATGATATATAAGCGGAAAACAAAGCCTAGCCAGTGAAGTTCTGATCACTCCCTGCTACAGCCCCTGATATGTATGAGCTCATCCAAAAGGAGTGATCAAACCAGGATGATGACCCAGTTTGAAATGGAACAAAAACACGAGAACAAACATTAAAGACCCTCTATAAATGATTTCCTCCGTTACACCGGCTGTTAAGGATACAACATTCTCATTCAATGAAACAGGCAGGATGGGCTGCGGCCGAAGCCTTTAACTCTTCCGCTCTTTCTTTGCTATATCTCGCCTTATCTTTGGGCTAAGTCTAAAACCGATGATACAATACATCACAGGGATTACATATGAAAGACTTAATCGTTGGAAAAGATAGGATGCAAGGACCGTGAGGATCTATTTGTATTGCCGGCATAGTGAATCTGACTTGAATGAATGAAAGATCAGTAAAAGCGACTAAAGCTACAATAAACAAAGCGGGAATCCATAATCCGATCATCGTACGAACATAACACTTCACTCTTTCATTTCCATTTTCACCAGTCTTGATATTTCTTTTAAACCTTTGGAAATCAAAGTATTCAAATATCGGTTCATAAATCATTAAAAATAGAATGTACCCAGAAACACATTTCCATCACGAACCACCCTCTTTTCATTTTTAAATTACTCATTTATAAAATCGGGCGACAGCCTCAAATTCTCTTCAACGCAAAACAAAACTCCCTGCTCATAAGAAACAGGAAGCAAAACAATGATGATTGAATTTAGATTCTGCATTCAAAAACAAGGATTCCTTCATTCTCAATAGTCAGTTCATCCAAAATGATAACTATCTTTGGGCTTAATGTCATGTTCTCACCTCCTTATATCCAAAATATACATTTTTTTAAATTATTTGTAAATGGTAGCTTGTTATCTGTTATTCCAAATGTGTACAAAAAAAGCATTGATCCATTCAAAGAATGTTTCAATGCTGGAAAAATATATGAGCAAAGGGTATATTCTCCTTCACCACACCCCACTACATCACGCGTTTGAACATCTTTTCCATCTCATATGTCGAATGGTGAATGATGATCGGACGGCCGTGCGGGCACGTAAACGGGTCTGATGTGCTTCGGAGGTCGTCCAGAAGCGCTTTGATTTCGTCGTTTCTGAGGTGGCGGTTTGCTTTGATGGAGCCCTTGCAGCTCATCATAATCGCCGCTTCCTCTCTCAGTTTTTTAATATCAATCTGTTTGGAATCGAGCACCTGCTGAATGATTTCTTCAATCAGCTCGGCTTCTTCTCCCTTTGGAAACCAGGCTGGGTGGCAGCGGACGATGTAGCTGTTCGATCCGAATGATTCTAAAAAGACACCGACGCTTTCGAGCTCTTGTTTGTGCTGTTCAATAATCAGCGCCTCGTTCGTGGAGTAGTGGAACGTCAGCGGCACGATCATATCCTGCACCTCAGGCTCAACCTCTCCTACTTTTTCCCGGAAGTATTCGTATTTAATACGCTCTTGTGCGGCGTGCTGGTCAATAATATACAAGCCGTTTTCGTTTTGTGCCAAAATATATGTCCCATGCATCTGGCCGATCGGATACATAATCGGAACTCGCTCAGACGTTGGCTCAGGCTGTTCTTCTTGATGGTGTTCCTGCTCAAATGCTTCAGGCTGTTCTTCTGAAACATCAGGTGCCTCAATGCTTTGTTCCTGCTCAACGATAGGAGGAGCATCAAATTGAAGAGGCGGCAGTTCTTCCTCCGTGTCAACCGGGTCTTTCACGACTGAGCTTAGCTTCATTGGTGAATAAGATGGCGTTGCTGATTTTTCCGGAACTTTTCTTTCCGCAGGCTTTTCATCAAAGGTGATGAACTGCTGCTCATTTTTGATAACAGATGCCGATTTTTTCGGGAGCTGGGCACTCGGAATCAGCTGCTGCTGTTTAAACACATCTTTAATTCCGTCACGAATTAAATCATGAAGCTCTGTTTCCTTGCTGAGACGGACCTCAAGCTTCGATGGGTGCACATTGACATCGACTAAAATTGGGTCCATCGTAATTTCTATAAAGGTAATTGGATGGCGTCCGATTGGCAAAAGCGTATGATATCCTTCATGCACCGCTTTGACGAGCGGGAAATTTTTAATGTAACGGCCGTTGATTACAGACGACATATAGTTTCTCGACGCCCGTGTAATCTCTGGGAGGGCGATATATCCCTTCACTTCAAAATCCAAAGAACTTACATGCAACGGAAGCATTTTTTTGGCGACAGCCGTGCCGTAAATCGCTGCCAGGACTTGGCGTACATCTCCGTTTCCATTCGTTTGAAGCAGGTTTTTCCCATGATGGCGCAGGCGGATCGATACCTCTGGATGGGCCAGCGCAATGCGGTTGACCACATCTGTAATATTCCCAAGCTCTGTATGAACGGTTTTCATATATTTCAAGCGGGCCGGTGTGTTAAAAAACAGGTTGGCAACGACAATTTCAGTCCCCTTTCTGCTTGAGGAACGCGATTCGGAAATGACGTTTCCTCCTTGGAGCACGAGTTTTGTACCTGCTCCTTCACCGGTGCCTGTCGTAATCTCCAGATGTGAGACTGACGCGATACTCGGCAGTGCCTCTCCCCTAAAACCAAGCGTTCTCACCCTGAATAAATCATTTTCATCTTTTATTTTACTCGTTGCGTGGCGGCGAAAAGCACGCTTGCAATCTTCCGTTTCCATTCCTTCGCCGTTATCCAACACTCGAATGGATGCAAGACCTGCTTCCTCAATATCGATTTCAATGACTGTGCTGTCAGCGTCGATCGCATTTTCCACCAATTCCTTGACGACTGAGGCGGGCCGTTCCACAACCTCGCCCGCCGCTATTTTATTTGAAAGCTCATCTGACAGCTGGATGACTTTTGCCACATTCATCACCCCGTTTTAATGTAATTTCTTTTGCAGCTTGTACATTTCATTCATCGCTTCAAGCGGCGTCATATCCAGTATATTAAGTGATTTGAAGGCATCGAGCACTTGCTTTTCTTTTTTGGAAAGCTTCGGCGCTTCAGCCGGCTTTTCCGCTTCCTCAAAAAAGGACAGCTGTGCCGGCTCTTCTTTCACCTGGGGTTGTTGCACCGGCACTTCCGGTTTGTTTCCTGAATGCTCAAGTTCTATTAAAATATCTTGAGCGCGCGAAATAAGGTCTTTCGGCAGCTCGGCAAGCTGGGCTACATGGATCCCATAGCTTTTGTCAGCCGCCCCTTCTTTCATTTGATGAAGAAAGACAACCGTACCGTTATATTCTTCAGCGCGCACATGAACATTTTTCAGCTGCGGCAGCTTGTCCTCTAGAACCGTCAGCTCGTGATAGTGCGTACTGAATAGCGTCTTGGCGCCGATGTGGTCGTGAACATATTCGATAATCGCTTGAGCCAGCGCCATGCCGTCATAAGTGGACGTTCCCCGCCCAATTTCATCAAACAGTATGAGGCTGTTTTCCGTCGCATTCACAATCGCATTTTTCGCTTCAAGCATTTCCACCATAAATGTACTTTGTCCGGAAATCAAATCATCCGCAGCGCCGATTCTCGTGAAAATTTGATCAAAAATCGGAAGCACCGCTTTCTTCGCGGGTACAAAGCAGCCGATTTGAGCCATGATGGATATGAGTGCGATTTGTCTCATATACGTGCTTTTCCCTGACATGTTTGGACCGGTAATGAGAAGCATTTGTCTGTTATCGCCCATCATACAACTGTTCGGAACGTATTCCTGGCTGTCCATGACTTTTTCAACGACCGGGTGTCTGCCGTCAATCAATTCGACTTCATCTTTTGAGAACTCCGGTTTCGTATAATGGCGATTTTCACTGATTGTCGCAAAGCATTGCAGTGCGTCAAGCTCGCTCATCTGTTTGGCAAGCTGCTGCAGCCGCGGAATATACAATTTCACTTTCTCGCGCAGCTCGGTGAACAGCTCGTACTCCAGCTCGCAGATGTTATTTTCCGCTTCTAAAATGAGCGCTTCTTTTTCTTTTAATTCAGGTGTAATGTAGCGCTCTGCATTCGTTAACGTTTGCTTCCGCTCATAGCGCCCTTCCTCAAGCAAATGCAAATTTGCTCTTGTCACTTCAATGTAATAACCAAAGACTTTATTGAAGCCGACCTTTAAAGAGCGAATGCCCGTGTATTCCCGTTCCTGCTGTTCCAGGCGGGCAATCCAGTCTTTTCCGTTTCTGCTTGCATCACGATATTCATCAAGCTTTTGATTGTATCCGTCTTTAATCAGGTTCCCTTCTTTTAACGATAAAGGAGGGTTTGCGTACAGCGCTTCTTCCAGCAATTCAAGGACATCTCCGCAAGGGTCAATCCGCTCTGCGCGTTCCTTGGCCTTGTCATGAGCCAGTGAAGCAACAAGCTGTTTGATGCCAGGCACTTGCTTCAACGATTCCTTCAGCTGAATGAGATCCCGTGCATTAACATTTCCAAATGCGACGCGGCCTGCAAGCCGTTCTAAGTCATATACTTCTTTTAACCGTTCACGAAGATCTTCCCGCTCGAAGAAATGGGACATCAAGGTTTCCACCATTTCTTGGCGCTCTTCAATTTGATTGACTCTGATGAGCGGCCGGTCAATCCACTGTTTCAGCAGCCGGCCTCCCATTGCCGTTTTTGTTTCATCCAGCAGCCACAAAAGAGATCCTTTTTTATTTTTCGAACGGATCGTTTCAGTCAGTTCCAGATTTCGCTTTGAGTACAAATCAATTTTCATCGCTTCCTCAAGCTCATACACCTGGACGGGCTGAAGATGATCGAGGCTGCGTTTTTGGGTTCTTTTCAGATACGTATATAAACGCATAAATGTTTTTGTTATATCTTCATTATTTAAGTGTTCAACGATCGTTACATGCTCGTCTGTTTCTCCATCTTCAATTGAGATCGTTGCACCGCATCGCTCTTTCAGCTGTGCGACCGTTTTGGCATCCATGCTTCCTGAAACGACGATTTCACGTGCGCCGACTGAATAAATCTCTGATATGACATCTTCAATCCGTTCAATCAAGACAGCCAAATTTTCCCCCGTTGTTAAATCAGACAGCGCCAGCCCGTATCCGTTCAAGCAGGCTGAAACAGATGCGATAAAGTTATTTTCTGATTCATGGATGCCTTTGCCGTCCATTACGGTTCCAGGCGTAATAAGCTGAACCACTTCTCGTTTCACGACGCCCTTTGCGGCTTTTGGATCTTCTGTCTGTTCGCAGATCGCCACTTTGTACCCTTTTTTAATCAGCTGCTCGATATACGCGGAAGCAGAATGATACGGCACCCCGCACATCGGTATTTTTTCGGCCGCACCGCCGTCTCTGCTCGTTAACGTAATTTCCAGCTCTTGTGACGCCTTTTTGGCGTCCTCAAAAAACATTTCGTAAAAATCACCCAGGCGAAAAAATAAAAAGGCATCCTGGTGCTCTGCCTTTATTTTTAAATATTGCTGTATCATAGGCGTATAACCGGCCATTGTTTAATCCCTCACTATGTATCAACGTTTCTATTTCCTATCCTTCATTATAACATAAACAAAAAGTGATAAAAGAATGATATATCAATATAAAAAAGAGACTTGGGGGTACTGCCTCCCCTAGTCCCTTTTTTATTCTTCAGGATCTCCCACTAAAAATTCCGGGTTGATGTCTTCCAGCTCTTCATCAAGCTCATCTTCCCAATCTTCTTCGTCATCCTCTTCCCAATCAGGATTGACCTCAACCACTACCTTTGTTTCTCCTACCACTTCCGCCAAAAACTCCCTCTCTGCCTGCACAACGATTTTATTTCCGTTCGGTGAAATGGTCACTTCAAGACAGTTAGGCTGCTGAAGGACTTTGGCAATCACTTCATGCTCATCATCTAAGTAATTGTTGTCTCTGTATCTGAGTTTAATGACATCAACGTATTTTACCCGTTCTGTGACAACCTCTGTTTTGGTGTTGTCCGCGTAAGAGTACCATACATTTATATCATAATACCCTTCAATTTCTACTGTTTTCCCGATTTTTTCTGCGTCATACTTGTGGTTAATAATCCAACCGCCCAAAATGCTGCTCGGTTTTTTCTCAGGGGAGATGGTATTGGTGCATTGGGTGAATTTTCTGCCTTTCGCTACTACCGCCTTCGTAATAATTTCCCTGTATTCAGACATTCCGGCATGCCTCCTTGTTCTTCTTCGTGTTATCTTATGCTGGGCATTTGTCTAGTGTGCATTTTTATAATTAAAATATAAAAATACAAAGTTTCTGTTCCATTGTATGCAGGCGTGCCTAGAAACTTTACTTTTAGATGTGATAAAGTTTACTCGCGGCTGAGCACAGAAAAACAGATTGAACATTTGGTACACAGATTATTTAGTTCATTTCGAGCCGCTTCAAAATAAAAAACACGGGCCTGTAAAGGCACCGTGTTTAGAGAGAACAGCTGTTATTAGAATGTTTCACCTTCGAACCGGTTTCACCTTTCAGCAGGTTGCCTCCGGTTGATGTAATGATTTCATTTGTGACTTGGTTGGAAATGGTGTGTGCAACGAGCTGCAAAAGGTCATTGACCTCCAGCTGCGAGTCTCTGAATTCCTGAATGACAGGAATCTCTTCAAGTTCTTCCTGTAGCGCGTCAATTTTTGCTTCTACTTGTTTGAGCGCTTCATGCTTTTCATAATGCTTCAGATTGACAGCCTGCTTTTGCAGGGCTTTAATCTGATTAACGATTGCAGACACTTTGTCATTCTCATTGATTTGCGCTTCAGCCCGTTTGAAAAAATCAACCTCTTCTGTTTCAGAGATCATTTTTGCAAGGTTTCGCGCTTGCTGTACAATGTCTTTTTTTGAGTAGACCGTCATCTTATTTCACCTCGATTGCTTCTCCTACCATCTCTCCGTCAAGCGACCATGTTTTCGCTTGCTGGATTTTCACACGGACGATTTTGCCGACGGCTTCCTTCGTCCCTTTGAAATTGACAAGCTTGCTTTTTTCAGTGTAGCCGGCAAGAATATCAGGGTTATTTTTGCTTTCACCCTCAACTAATACTTCGACAACCTTGCCTTCGTATTCCTTCATTTTTTTAGCAGAAATTTCTTTCACCAGTGCGTTCAGACGCTGCAGGCGTTCTTTTTTCACACGCATCGGTACATTATCTTTCATTTTGGCAGCCGGAGTGCCTTCACGCGGAGAATAAATGAACGTATAGGCGCTGTCAAACTCCACTTCGCGGTATAGAGATAGCGTTTCTTCAAACTGTTCGTCCGTTTCGTTCGGGAATCCGACGATAATGTCTGTTGTTAAAGAAGCGTTTGGCATTGCCTCTTTGATTTTTCTAACGAGCTCCATGTATCGCTCTCTGTCATATTTGCGGGCCATCAGCTTCAGAACCTCTGAGCTTCCTGATTGAACCGGCAGGTGAATGTGATCAAGCAGGTTGCCGCCTTTTGCCAGCACGTCAATGAGATGGTCGTCAAAGTCACGCGGATGACTCGTTGTAAAACGGATTCTCGGGATATCGATTTTTCTCAGTTCATCCATCAAATCACCGAGGCCGTACGTGATATCTTCAAAGTCTTTTCCGTACGCGTTTACGTTTTGGCCTAATAGTGTAATTTCCTTATAGCCTTCACTTGCGAGCCTTCTCACTTCCTGAATAATTTCTTCAGGGCGGCGGCTTCTTTCTTTTCCGCGTGTGTAAGGCACGATGCAATACGTACAGAATTTGTCACAGCCGTACATGATATTGACCCAGCCCTTAATTTTCCCATTCCGGACTTTCGGAAGGTTTTCAATCACGTCCCCTTCCTTTGACCAAACTTCTACGACCATTTCTTTTGAAAGGTATGCTTCTGACAAAAGCTCCGGCAGGCGGTGGATGTTATGCGTTCCGAAAATCATATCGACAAACGGATGTTTTTTCAAAATCCGGTTCACGACTGATTCCTCTTGGGACATACAGCCGCACACGCCTAAAATCAGATCGGGATTGTTTTTTTTCAGCGCTTTTAAGTGCCCCAGTTCACCAAACACCTTGTTCTCGGCATTTTCACGGATCGCACATGTGTTTAACAAAATGACATTGGCATCGTCAACGGAGTTTGTCGCTTCATAACCGAGCGCCATAAAAATCCCTGCCATAACCTCTGTATCATGTTCATTCATTTGGCAGCCGTACGTACGGATATAGAACTTTCGCCCGTCTCCCAATCCTTTAAATTGTTCAGAAATTGTAAAGTCATTATGATAAGTAACGGCTTCCTTGCCCCGTTTTTTCGCATCTTTTAAAGAAGGCGGAATATAAACAGCTTCAAAGTACTTGCTGTAATCCTTCACGGATTTTTTGTCCGATGGATGAACTTGTCCGCTCTCTAATTTTTGTTTTTCATTCATGTGATTATTTCTCCTTTCAAACCAAACTTCCACCCTTCAGTATAAAGGTTATTGAAGCTCTGCACAACTGGCAACCTATTATTGTACACTCGTTGAGAATAATAATCAATAAGGATTCAAAAGAGGAAGAGCATTCTCTTCCTCTTACAATAGCTGGAGCTCCTTAGCTGTCTTTTCGATGACACTAAGCGCCTGATCCAGTTCTTTTTTTGTGTGTTCAGCGGTAATGATCGTCCGAATTCTGGCTTTTCCCTTTGCTACAGTTGGAAAAACGATGCTTTGGGCAAATATGCCGCGTGAAAGGAGCTGATCAGAAAATTGCTTCGCCACAGCTTCATCACCTATTAAAATAGGAAGAATTGGTGTTTCACTCTGCGTGAGAATCAGACCCATTTTCACAAGCATAGATTTAAAATAGGCCGTATTCTCCCACAAGCGCTCCATATGCTCGGGCTCTTCCAGCAAGACATCAATCGCTTCCATACAAGCTGCGGTCACAGCTGGCGGATGGGACGTGCTGAATAAAAACGGGCGGCCTTTATGGCGCAGATAATCGATCAGTACCTTTGAACCGGCAGCATAGCCGCCGAGCACTCCGATTGCCTTGCTTAGCGTTCCGACCTGAATATGGACTCTGCCGTCCAGACCGAAGTGATTCACCGTTCCCCTGCCGTTTTCGCCAAGTACTCCGGATGCATGAGCGTCATCCACCATTACAAATGCGTCATATTTCTCAGCGAGCTCTACAATATCAGGCAAAGGGGCTATATTGCCGTCCATGGAAAATACGCCGTCTGTCACAATCAGGCGCATCCGATAGTTCATTGACTTTCTCAACACTCTCTCTAAGTCACTCATATCGACATGCTGATACACCTTTTTATCCGCCTTTGTAAGTCTGATTCCGTCAATAATAGAGGCATGGTTTAATTCATCCGAGATGACAATATCATCTTTTGAAAGAATACTTGAAAGTACGCCTTGGTTTGTTGTGAATCCTGATTGAAATACAAGCGCCGCCTCCGTTTTTTTAAAGGCTGCGAGCTTTCTCTCAAGCTCTTGGTGCATGGTAAATGTGCCTGCAATTGTTCTCACTGATCCGGTGCCGGCTCCAAATTGCTGAACGGCCTCCTGCGCAGCTTTGATGAGTCTTGGATGTGAAGTAAAACCGAGGTAATTATTAGAAGAAAGCTGAATGACGTTTTTATGATTGACTGTGACAGAGGGCCCCTGCATTGATTCAAGCTGTTTTATGTCTTGCCATGTATGGTTTTCTCTCATTCTATCAAGCTCTGTTTTTAAAAACTCAAATTCCTTCGTCATGTTTATCCCCCTTTTGTGGAATTAAAATCACTTTTCCGCACTGGCCGCTTCTCATCAGCTCGAACCCTTTCTCAAACTCCTCTAACGGAAACTGATGGGTAATAACAGGTGAAAGATCGAGCACGTTTGAGCTGAGCAATTGAGATACCTGCCGCCATGTCGAAAACATTTTTCTTCCTGTGATTCCTTTGATCGTTAGTCCTTTAAATACCACTTTATTCGTCAAATCAATTGTCACCGGATGTTCCGGCAAGCTAAGAATATGGAATTTTCCGCCATTCGCAGCCATCGCCAAACCTTGCGCGATAGCAGAGGGGTGGCCCGACATCTCGCAAACGAGATCCGCTCCTTCTCCATCGGTTAAAGCGCTTACAATTTTGAGCGGATCTTCTTTTTCAATAGAAACAGTACGTGTGGCACCCATTTGTTTGGCAAGCGCCAATCGGTATTCATTTTTATCAACCGCTATTACTTGGGAAGCACCTGCTGCTTTTGCAACTGCAACAGCCATAAGACCAATCGGTCCGCATCCGATGACTGCAGTTGTTCCTCCTGCGGGCTGGCTCTCGAGCACTGTATGAACCGCATTTCCTAAAGGCTCTTGAATGGATGCAACCGCCGGGTTCATATCAGCGGGATTCTTCCAAACGTTATCAGCCGGAACTTTCACATACTCCGCAAAACAGCCTGCCGTGTCTACCCCGATAATAGCTGTATGGGTGCAAACATGAGCTTTTCCGGTTACGCAAGGCACACATTTACCGCAGACGATATGCGTTTCCGCAGACACATATTCTCCCACTTTTACATTCCTGGCATTCTCTCCTACAGCTTCAACAATGCCGCTGAACTCGTGGCCGAAAACATAGGGAGTTTTGATTCTCTGGCGTGCCCATTGATCCCAATTATAAATGTGCACATCCGTGCCGCATATGGAAGCAGCTTTCACTTTTATGAGGACTTCATGTTTATCGATCTCAGGAATGGGAACTTCAGTCAGCACAGCACCGAACGTCCCGTCCTTTTTCATTAGAGCTTTCATCTTTCCACCCTGCATGTACAATCCTCCTTAACAAATTCTTGTTACATTCGGATTGTACCATGATATGGAATAAGCGTAAACAGCACTGTCTTTCTGACGAAGACAAAAGTGTTCGTCTTGAAAAATGGGCGTAATTTTTTTCTGAATCGTTCTACGTTATTCCTTACTTTTGTATATTCATCATTTATATGTCGAAAATATTATCGGAAGAAAATATCACAACAAATGAAAAACAACCTGTCTGCATGACGCAAACAGGTTGAGAATGCTTTATTTGTTTTTAGCGAGGCTCCACGATTAATTTAATCGCCGTTCTTTCTTCCCCATCGATCTGAATATCTGTAAAAGCAGGAATACAAATCAAATCAACGCCGCTTGGCGCCACAAATCCCCTGGCAATCGCCACAGCTTTTACAGCCTGGTTTAATGCACCCGCTCCAATCGCTTGAATCTCGGCGGCTCCTCGTTCTCTTAACACGCCTGCAAGCGCACCTGCCACTGAATTTGGACTCGATTTTGCTGAAACTTTTAAGATTTCCATTTCTGCTCCCCCTTAGTTTTACAATGGATAAGTGAGTGTTCATTAGAACAATCATTATTAGATGTTGCTATCCAAAAAGCCATCCCCACAATGCTTTTCAAAAATAGCGGGCTACCTTCCATTTTTACTATATTCACTAAGGAGTCGCTATATTCCTGCTTTTCTTTTTAATATTTTTATAAAATAACCACATGCTCAATTATTCAAAGAACATGTGATCATCATTGATCAAAATCCGCTCAATTTTGACAGCCTTTTTGGTTTGGTCGTCGATGTCAATCACTACTCCGCTTAATGTTGTTTTTCCTTCAGCGACAGTAAATCGTACTGGAAGGTTCGTTTTGAATCGCTTAATAATCGTTTCTCTGTCCATCCCCAGTATACCATCATATGGGCCAGTCATTCCTACATCAGTAATATATGCCGTCCCCTTCGGCAAAATGCGGTTATCCGCTGTTTGCACGTGTGTATGAGTTCCGACGACTGCGGACGCCCGTCCATCCGTGTACCAGCCGAGTGCAAGCTTTTCACTTGTCGCCTCGGCATGGAAGTCGATAAAAATGTACGGTGTTCTTTTTGCAGCTTCGGCAATTAACTCATCCGCTTTTAAAAACGGATCATCAAGCGGCGGTAAAAACGTGCGTCCTTGTAAATTAATAACAGCAAGCTCTTTGCCGTTTGCTTTCACATATGTGATCCCTTTTCCCGGTGTTCCTTCAGGAAAGTTTGCAGGACGAACCAAGTTCGGAACGTCATCTATAAAATCAAAAATTTCTTTTTTGTCCCATGTGTGGTTTCCCATCGTGATTGCATCGGCGCCAGCCTGGATTAAACTGTGATAAATTTTTTCCGTGAGCCCTTTCCCATGTGCGGCGTTTTCACCATTAATAATGGTAAAGTGCGGCTTATATTTTGTTTTTAGCTTTGGCACATATTCTTTTACCATGTCACGGCCTGGTGAACCGACAACATCTCCAATAAATAACATTCTCATTTTGTAAATCCCTTCTATTCTTAAAATTCTTTCGCCGTCAAAAAAATAAAGTGATGCTTAGCGCATCACTTTATTTTGCATACTCAACGGCTCGAGTTTCTCTGATTACTGTCACTTTAATATGACCTGGATAATCGAGCTCGTCCTCAATTCGCTTACGGATATCTCGCGCCAGTCGATGAGCTTCAAGATCATTAATTGAATCCGGCTTCACCATAATACGCACTTCGCGTCCAGCCTGAATGGCAAATGATTTTTCAACACCTTCATAGGACTCAGAAATTTCTTCGAGCTTTTCAAGTCTTCGAATATAATTCTCGAGCGTCTCACTTCTCGCGCCTGGTCTAGCAGCGGAAAGCGCATCAGCTGCCGCTACCAACACAGCGATAATGGAAGTAGGCTCCTCGTCCCCATGGTGTGATGCAATACTGTTAATCACGACTGGGTGCTCTTTATATTTAGTCGCAAGCTCTACCCCGATTTCAACGTGGCTTCCTTCTACTTCATGGTCAATTGCTTTTCCGATGTCGTGAAGAAGGCCCGCACGTTTAGCAAGCTTTGCGTCTTCTCCAAGCTCCGATGCCATTAGACCGGCCAAGAATGCGACTTCCATGGAATGCTTAAGCACATTTTGACCATAGCTTGTACGGAACTTTAAGCGGCCGAGGATCTTGATGAGATCTGGGTGGAGACCGTGAACGCCAACCTCAAATGTCGTTTGCTCACCCATCTCACGAATATAGTCATCGACCTCGCGGCGAGATTTTTCAACCATTTCTTCAATCCGTGCCGGATGAATACGGCCATCCTGAACGAGTTTGTCTAGAGCGATCCTTGCTGTCTCACGTCTGATCGGATCAAATCCGGAAAGAATGACAGCTTCAGGGGTATCATCAATAATCAGGTCAATTCCTGTCAGCGTTTCAAGCGTACGAATATTACGCCCTTCCCGCCCAATGATACGTCCTTTCATCTCATCATTTGGAAGATTAACAACTGATACCGTTGTTTCAGCAACGTGGTCCGCTGCGCAACGCTGTAAGGCGAGTGAAAGAATGTTTTTCGCTTTCTTATCCGCCTCTTCTTTCGCGCGGTTTTCAGTTTCTTTTGTCATGATGGCGATGTCATGTGAAAGCTCGTTTTCAACCCGTTCAAGAATGATTTGTTTTGCTTCATCGCGAGTCAGGCTCGAAATTCGTTCCAACTCTGACTGCTGCATACGAATCATCTCATCCACTTTGCTTTCCATCTCTTCAATATGTTGTTGTCGTTCATTCAGAGAATGATCTTTCTTCTCCAACATCGCTTCCCGTTTATCAATTCCCTCATGTTTGCGATCAAGGTTTTCCTCCTTTTGGAGTAAACGGTTTTCTTGTTTTTGAAGCTCATTTCGTCTTTCACGAACTTCCTGTTCAGCATCTATTCGAAGTGTGTGGATTTCATCCTTTGCTTCAAGCAGAGCTTCTTTTTTCAGTGCTTCAGCATCACGCTTTGCATCTTCAAGAATTTGCTCGGCTGCACCGCGTGCGCCCGCAATTTTCGCTTCGGCAATGGTTTTACGAACAAAGTAGCCAACAACTAAACCGAGTAGAATCAGCAAAATGGAGATGAGAACCATCATAATTGGGGTCATACTTTCACCTCCTCTTGCTATGAACTTGGTTGTTGCTTCATTAAGTGTCGGCATGTACATTGTCTAGTTTTCTCAACATACAGAACCTTCACAGGGAATGAGTATTTTCATCGCCCTTGTCAAGTTTAAATGGTTTAACAATCATGTTAAAAAAACAATGTTACAACTTCATTGTAAATGTGTCGGAAATACTTGTCAAGCTTGCCATCTTAACGTTTGCAGAGCCGACGTCTTATCCCGTGCCGAATGCAATTCATCCAAAAGAAGATCATGAATCATTCTTGATTCAGAAGCTGGTATATTCTATTGTTCACTTGGCCCAGTTTAGCGTTATTTTGAATGTTTGACAACAAAATTACAATGGTTTGCCCAGATTTACTAAAGCTGTTTAAGATGTTGAAGCCCGGCATGACACCATGGTTTGAGTAGCTTCCGGGAGCAATATAAAATCCCATACCGTATGTGGAGCTGCTTCCCGGCGTAAACATCTTTTTATAGCTTTTTTGCGAATACAGTTTGCCGTCTATCAGCGCTTGGTCAAATTTGTACATATCTGAAGCGCTCATATAAATATCACCGGCCCCATACAGCTGGGATAAATCGGGCATATACGGTGTAATCGGCTTGCCGCCCTTCAGCTTATAACCGACAGCCGGATAAGGTTCTTTATGATATGTTTTGTAAAAGCCTGCATGCGTCATTTTCGCTGGTTTAAAAATATGATTCGTTATGTATTGTTCATATGACTCACCGCTTACTTCAGCAACAATATAAGCGAGAACGGAATAATTGGAATCCTGATAGTCCCATACGCCTGGCTGACGTTTGATTCCCTGACGTTCTATGTCTTTTATTAAATCGTCCGGAGTGATTGCACCGTTTCCTTCAACATGCCCGTGTATTCCCGATGTATGTGTGAGCAGGTTTTTCAAAGTAATCGTTTGCCCGTTAGGGAATTGAGGTAAATACGCGCTTACCGGATCACTTGTCTGAAGTTTTCCCTTTTCCTCTAGCTGCAAAATAGCGGTTGCAATCAGCGCTTTTTGTGACGAACCGACATAAAAAGAGGTCAATGGATTATTAGGGATGTGATATTTACGATCGGCATAACCAAAACCTTTATGTGTTACGATTTCTCCATTTCTGACAATCATGGCTGTTCCGCTGAAGCCGATCTCATTTAAATAATGGCTGATTTTTTGATTACGGTCCACTGTTTTGATTTGTTCCTCTGTTTTTTCGGCGGTTTTCTTTATAACCTCTTTTTTCTGACCGCTATCTGAAGCTGCTGCAGTTTCTTGAGATGGCTCGTTCCCTTCACTATCTCGGTGAAGCGCATTCCAAATCGTAAAGCAAATCATCGCTGCTAAAAAACCAAGCAAAAGTTTGCCTCTTTTATTTAGTTTTCTCCGTCTGCGTTTCGCAGTTCGTCTGCTGGCTGGGCTTGTCATTCAGTTTTTCCTCCCAAAATAAATTCCATTTTGCACACGTTTTGTTAGACGAATGAAGCACCGAAAAAGTTGTCAAAAAAAGCAATATTTTTTATCATTTTTTGCAAAAATAAAAAGACTGAGTTTTTCACCCAGCCTTTTGTATCATTTCAAACTGATTTTATTTTTATTCTTCAAATTCAAGTTCTTCTTGTGCACCTTCAGCTTGCTGCTGAGCTGCTCCGTGATTATCCAAGCCGTAATGTTCGCGAATTTGTTCCTGGATCATTAGCATGATATCTTTATTTTCTTTCAAGAATTGTTTTGCATTTTCACGGCCTTGTCCGAGGCGCTCTTCTTCATAAGAGTACCATGAACCGCTTTTTTGCACGATATCAAGTTCAGTTCCAAGATCAATGATTTCGCCTTCTTTTGAAATGCCTTCTCCATACATAATATCAACCTCGGCTGTACGGAACGGCGGTGCCACCTTGTTTTTGACGACTTTGATTTTCGTTTTATTCCCCATTACGTCGTTTCCTTGTTTCAGCTGTTCAGCACGGCGCACTTCTAGACGTACGGAAGAGTAGAATTTCAGCGCGCGGCCGCCAGGAGTTGTTTCCGGATTCCCGAACATAACGCCGACTTTTTCACGAATTTGGTTAATGAAAATCGCGATTGTCTTCGATTTGTTAATGGCGCCTGAAAGCTTACGGAGCGCTTGGGACATTAAGCGTGCCTGTAAACCAACATGCGAATCTCCCATGTCGCCTTCAATTTCCGCTTTCGGAACGAGAGCTGCCACAGAGTCAACAACAACAATGTCAACTGCACCGCTTCGAACCAATGCCTCCGCAATTTCAAGCGCCTGCTCGCCCGTGTCAGGCTGAGACAGTAAAAGCTCTTCGATGTTGACACCAAGCTTTTGTGCGTATACCGGATCTAATGCATGCTCTGCATCAATAAATGCGGCTTGTCCGCCCTGTTGCTGAACCTCAGCAATCGCATGAAGTGCCACAGTTGTTTTACCTGAGCTTTCAGGACCGTATACTTCAATAATCCGTCCGCGCGGATATCCGCCAATTCCTAATGCCGTATCAAGAGCGAGGGAGCCGCTTGGGACAGTAGAAATTCTTGTATCTGTCTTTTCTCCCAGTTTCATAATGGAACCTTTGCCGAACTGTTTTTCTATTTGTTTAAGAGCCATATCTAAGGCTGCCTGACGATCACTCATTCTATTTTTTCCTCCTTTATGTTACCACTACATATACTATACCCTGTTTGAAGGGATTTGCCAAGAAAAAAGCGAACGCATATTCGGATTTTTTCGTGGCGGATTTCTATCAAAATACTATCATGTATCAGAGAAATCATGTTTTTTAGGAGGATAATGTGCTGAAAATATTATTTTTGCTCTAAAAGCTTCAAGATTAAATGGCAGCCGTATTTGGCGCCACGTTTTCTGATTCCCGTTCTGGACCCCGCAAAGTGAAACTCGTGAACCTCTTCTTTTCCATTTGCTGAAATGCCGATAAACACATGTCCAGGCTCATGCCCCTCTTGAGTATCAGGACCTGCTACACCGGTAAAACTGATGCCGATATCGCTGCCAGTGAGCTGTTGAACACCCTTTGCCAGCTCTAATGCGCACTCCTTGCTGACCGCTCCAAAACGGTCTAATGTTTCCTTCTTGACGCTAAGCACATGCTCCTTCACGTCGCTTGTATAACAAACGACGCCGCCGGCAAACAATGTTGAAGCACCGCTGAGATCCGTCAGCCATTCAGAAAACAGCCCGCCGGTAAAACTTTCAGCCGCGGCAATTGTAATGCCTTTTTCCTTACATGCTTTAGAAAGCTCTTTTACTAGGGAAGTATCATCATAGCCATAGAAAAATTCCCCTACACGTTCTAAGATAACAGCCTCTGTTTCTTTTAGCAGACGCTCCGTTTCCTTTTCGTCAGCATGTTTGGCTGTCAGACGCAGCGTCACCTCTCCGTCGGCTGCCAAAGGAGCGATTGTCGGATTGGTTTGTGCATCAATAATATCTTCCAAATCAGCTTCAAGCTGAGATTCGCCGATACCAAAAAAACGAAGAACGGTTGATACAATTTTTTCATTTGAGCCCATCTTTTTCAGCAGAAGAGGCTTTGCCTCGTTTTCAAACATGGGACGCAATTCGCTTGGCGGCCCAGGAAGAAGCATATAAAAGCGCGAATCGTGCTCTAGGAGCATTCCCGGCGCCATTCCGAAGTGATTTGCCAGCACGTCAGATCCTTCGATCACAAGCGCCTGTTTTCGGTTATTAGGTGACATCGTGCGTTTGGTCCGTTTGAAATAGTCCTCAATGGATTGGAACGCCTCATCATCTAACACAAGCGGATGCCCCAGCGCATTTGCAATCGTTTCTTTCGTCAGATCATCTTTTGTCGGCCCGAGACCTCCTGAAAAAATAATGAAATCAGAGCGTTCTTCAGCAATGCGAATGACCTGCTTCAGCCGCTCCGGATTATCTCCAACTGCTGTATGATAAAATACGTTCACTCCGATGTCAGCAAGCTGTTTGCTGATAAATTGAGCATTTGTATTGGCGATTTGGCCAAGCAACAGCTCAGAACCGACCGCAATAATTTCTGCTTTCTTTGGAAATTCCATGACGTAAGTCCTTCTTTCTTAATTAGTTGTTTTTAACGCTTCCCAGTTTTTGGAGAAATATTCCCAGCCTGAGACGACAGTAAAGAAGACAGCTACCCATAGCGCCAAGTCAGCAAACGGGAATGACACAAGTTCAAACGGAAGATTATGAAGAAGCAATGCTGAAACCGCAATGATTTGTGCCCAGGTTTTAATTTTACCAAGCATATTAGCAGCCACCACTTCTCCTGTTCCGGCTAAGACAAGCCTCAAACCTGTCACGGCAAACTCCCTGCTGATAATCACAATGACCATCCAAGCTGGAGCAAGGTCAAATTGAACAAGGATAATTAATGCTGCGGATACAAGCAGTTTGTCCGCAAGCGGATCAAGAAATTTCCCGAAGTTAGTCACAAGATTCAGCTTTCGGGCATAGTACCCGTCCACCCAGTCTGTTGTGGATGCAACAATAAATAGAATGGCACCGGCCAAATGTGCGACCGGGATCGATTCGTCTCCAACTTCTAGCCTGCCCCAGTCAAACGGCGCCAGCATGATAATCATGAAGATTGGGATTAATGCGATTCTAGCTAGTGTGATTTTATTTGGTAAGTTAAACATAAAGCCCCTCCAATTTCATACTCGGACGTGAAGAAAAGTCATCTGGTAATTAAGATGACTTTTCTTCCTTTTTATTTACAATCTTAATGGTTTGTGCCATCACTTTTTTCGGATCAAGTTCATAGGAAAGAACCTTGCCGTTGATTTTTATTTTCAGATTAGGTGCATATCCGGTGCGGATCTCAACTTGTTTCTGATCAGTTATATCTTTTTTATAGGTTTCATCTTTTTTCAGCGTTCCCTCTTTTAAAGAGCTGCTGTTTTCATCACGCACCCGAATCCAAGAGCTGTCTGATGCCTTTAGTTCAAGCTCGATTTTATCAGCGCCGGACACTTCATAAGTCGTTAACGATCCTTCAGTGCCAGTTGCTTTCATCTCCAGTTTTTCACTGTCATTTTCTTCTTTTTGATCTTCATTTTCTTTTGTTTCTTTTTTAGTGTCTTCCTCTTTTTCAGAGCTGTTATTTTGATTCTCTTTTAGCGCGGAATCTTTAGGGATTTCATACTTGCTTTCACTTTGCGTAATTGATTTTTCTGAAGCTGCATTGTTATCCTCACTGCTTTTATGATTCGCAAATTGTATGATCGCGTACACAATCGCAATCACGACAATCACGCCGAGAATCACAAGTATCGTTGGCAGCAATTCCAGCGCTCTAGATGCTGGCTTTGGCATTTCCTTTTGAAGCTTCATGCCGGAGATTTTTTCAGATACATCATCATGATACGTATTCGGGATATCTTTTTTATGCTCCTCAAACAGCTGATCGGCATCAAGTCCGACGGCTTCAGCATATTGCTTAATGAATGCCCGAACATAAAACTTCCCCGGAATAATGTCATAGTTTCCTTCCTCCAAGGCGGTTAAATACCTTTTTTGAATCTTTGTTGCCGCTTGGAGATCATCCAATGACATTGCTTTTTCCTCTCTGGCCTCTTTCAGCCGGATTCCTAGTTCAGTCACAACAAACACCTTCCAATTTTAAAAATCAAAGCTTGAAAACCCGGATTGATCAAACATTTGGGGTTCTTCAGCATGTTCATATGTAATAACCTCATCGGGGCCATTTCTCAGTTCAATAATATAATCAAAGTCATCTAGTGTATACTCTGTGTTTTGAACGAATATGTCCGGATGCTCCACCACTTTTGTTGCAGGCAGCCTCATGATTTCTCTGACCAGCTGGAGATGGCGTTCTGATCCTCTTCTTGTTGACACAATTCCGTCAACGATAAAGACATTTTCAGTGCTGTATTCATCGGCGATCAACTGGCTTCTTATCGTCTGCTTCAGCAAAGTTGATGACACAAACAGCCACCTTTTGCTTGCACATACACTGGAGGCCACAATCGATTCCGTTTTTCCGACACGCGGCATCCCCCGGATCCCGATTAATTTATGGCCTTCTTTTTTGAACAATTCCGCCATGAAATCGACTAATAAGCCTAGCTCGTCCCGTTCAAAGCGGAACGTTTTCTTGTCATCGGCATCCCTTTGTATGTAGCGGCCGTGGCGTACCGCAAGACGGTCGCGAAGCCTCGGTTCTCGCAGCTTCGTTACTTTAATTGTTTCCATCGTTTTTAAGATTGATTCTAATCGCTTGATTTGATCTATATGGCGGCACCTGAGGAGCATTCCCCTTCTGGAAAGGTCGACGCCGTTAATCGTTACAATGTTAATAGATAGCATCCCAAGAAGAGATGAAATATCCCCGAGCAGTCCGGGGCGGTTGACCTGAATTTCATATTCAAAATACCATTCGAGCTTTGCCAAATGATATACCCCCTTCATTGTGGCAAAATTTTACCTTCCTTTATCATAAAGCATTTTTCTCTAATTAGAAAGAAGAATGTTGCTGTGACGAGGAAAACATAAAAAAGAGAGGAAAAATCTCCTCTCTTGCTAGTGCGTGCTGTTATTTTCAACAAGCTTAACCATCATATTGGCAATGGCACGCTGTTCATCTTTTGATGCTACGCTCCAAAGATCTGCCAGCACTTTTTCCTGCTCGTTCTTAGATTCCACTTCATTTGCCAAGTAACCGCCGATTTCTGTCGCAAGTTCTGTAATGGTATCCTGGCTCATGCCTTTATCTTGCGCATAGTTCAAACGGTCGCCAAGGAAGTTTTTCCAGCTATCCCAGTTTTCTAATACTGACATGCTCTTTTCCTCCATTTCATGTGAAGTTACAAGCTTATTGTGTCCTTCAGAAAAGATACTATACACCGAATATTTTCGGATCAGCAATGCCAGCCGCCATTCACCGACAGAATGTGTCCGGTGATATATGACGCTTTTTCAGACAAGAGAAAAGCTGTTGCATCCGCAATTTCTTGCGGGCGGGCCAGCCGGCCGATCGGGATATCATCAGCAATCTCTTCTTTTTCAGGCGGAGAAAATTGATTCATCATATTTGTATCAACCGCGCCCGGCGCTACGGCGTTTACTCTGATTCCGCTTGGCGCCAGCTCCTTAGCCAGTCCTTTCACAAACGAGTGTTGGGCTCCCTTTGCCATGCTGTACAACACTTCACAAGATGCTCCAGTTTCTCCCCAAATAGAGCTGACAGCAACGATTGCCCCAGATCTATTCCGGATCATGCCTGGAAGAAGGTTTCTCGTCAGCATATACGGACTCGCCACATGGAGTTGAACCATTTCCTGAACCGTTGCATTATCTACATCCGTAATTAGCCCAAAATGGCTTCTTCCGCTATTTAAAATAATGGCATCAATTGGCTGAACAATTAAATTTGTCAGCTTATCTGCTCCTTCCGGTGCGGAGAGATCGGCTTGCAAGATCTCAGCATGCACCCCATACGCCTCATTAAGTTTTTCAGCAAGCTCCGCTGCCGCGTTTTGATTTGTATGGTAATGCAGCAGCAGATTGTATCCATCTGCCGCAAGCGTTTCGCTTATGCTTTTGCCGATGCCGCCACTTGCTCCGGTAATGAGTGCTGTTTTGTTCATCCTCTTTCCTTCTTTCCGCAGAAAAACACCCCTCACACTGGAGGGATGTTTTGTTTATGATTTAGGAACAACCTTGCAGACAGTCAGTCTATCCGCAGCCATTTCCTCTTGTATGACTTGCTGGACATCTTCAAGGGTAATTTGTTCGAGAACCGATACGACATCAAACAGGCTCATATCCAAGAAAGCATAACGGGTAAATTGATTTGCAATGTACTCAGGTGAATTCAGCGCTTTTAAAAATGTACCAATCTTTTTCTTTCTGGCAAGTTCAACCTTTTCAGCAGTAATCAATTCACCGGCGCGCAGAAGCATGCTTGAAATGTCTTCAGCCAATCGATCAGGTTCCGGCGTATCGCCGCCGATCGCCGCAAAACCAAACCCATATTCAGCAGTAAAGTCAAAGCTGAACGTTTCGTCAATATACCCTTTTTCATAAAGTGATTCGTACTGGGCAGAGCTTTTGCCGAAAAGAGATTCAAGCAATAAGTTCATAGAAAGTTCATGCTTTAACAGCTCTTTGCCTAATCTATACGGGTTCTTTGATTTTAGCCCGACAAGGCATTTTGGTCCCTGCACGTTCATTTTGATCTCTTTTTCTTTGCGGAACACCGCTTCTTGTTCCTGTACTTCCTCTCGTTGGATCTCCGGCTGGTCAGTATATGGCTTTCTCTCCTGATTTTCTCTTACCTGAGAAATGATCGCTTCAGGATCTACAGGCCCTACTATGAAGAGGAGCATGTTGCTCGGGTGATAAAACGTTTCATAGCATTCATACAGAAGGTCTTTCGTGATAGGCGAAATGCTTTCCACCGTTCCGGCTATGTCAATTTTGACAGGATGTTCTTTGTACATGTTTTCAATGACCCCGAAGTAAAGCCTCCAATCAGGATTGTCGTCATACATGTTAATCTCCTGCCCGATAATCCCTTTTTCCTTCTCAACCGTTTTTTCAGTAAAATACGGATCCTGCACAAAATCAATCAGCGTCTCTAAATTGCGTTCAACATTCGATGTGCTTGAGAAAAGATAAGCCGTTCTTGTAAATGACGTAAACGCATTGGCAGAAGCGCCCTGTTTGCTGAAATCTTGAAAAACGTCTCCGTCCTCTTTTTCAAACAGCTTATGCTCAAGAAAATGGGCGATACCGTCCGGCACATGAACCATCTCATTTTTGCCTAAAGGGACAAATCGGTTATCTATAGAGCCATACTTTGTAGTAAAGACCGCATACGTCTTGTTGAAGCCTTTTTTCGGCAAAACGTAAACATCAAGGCCGTTTGGCATTTTTTCATGGTACAGTGTCTCCTGAAGCTGTTCATATTTGATTGGTTTGATCAAGATGCACCCTCCGTCCCTTTTAAGAAATAAGTCGTATCAAGCTGAATCTTTTCGCCGGCTTTCATGATATCCTCTTTTGTGACCTGATCAATATTGGCGAGAAAATCTTCAATTGGAACGTCGACTTGGGCAGCGGCCTGCTGATATAAAAATTCCGATAAACCGTACGCAGTATCAATGGTTTCCAGCACTTGATTTCGAATGACAGCCTTTGTCTGAGCGATATCCTGCTCACTAAAGTCGCCGTTTTTCATTGCTTGAAATTGCTCAGCGATAATAGAAACAGCCTGTTCATAATTTTCCACTTCAATGCCCGACATCACCATCAACAAGCCTTTAAAGCTTTCTATACGCGAAGCGGCGTAGTAAGCAAGACTGGCTTTTTCCCGAACATTGATGAAAAGCTTGGAGTGAGAGAATCCGCCAAACAGCCCGTTAAACACTTGTAAGGCAGGATAATCTCGATCCGTATAAGTGATATTGGTGCGGTAGCCAATATTCAGCTTTCCTTGTTTGACATCTTCTTCATCAATCACTTCTTTAGGCTGTGCGTTTTGCTCGGCGTGATTGTTTTCCATCGCCCCAAGGCTGCGCTCTTCTGTTTGAAAATACTTGTCGATTGACGCTTGCACTTGGTTGCTGTCCACATCGCCAACGACATAAAGATCAAGCTGGTCTTGTTGGATAGCGCTTTTGTATGTTTCATATAATTGATCAGCCGTAATGGCTTCGACATCTTCAATTTCCCCGTTGACATGGAGCGCGTAAGGCTCGTTTTTGCACATTTCCTGTATCAGCCTTAAATTTGAGTAGCGCATTTTATCATCATAAACCGCTTGGATTCTTTGTTTGAGCGTCCGTTTTTCCTGAGTCACATATTGCGATTGAAAAGCGCCTCCCTCTAGAGCAGGTGAAAAGACGATTTCTGCAAGAAGCTTCAGTCCCTTTTCAAGAAGCGGCGTTTGGTCTTTTAAATACTTTTCATTCGGGATTTCAAGCCTGAACGTAATAACGTGCCGCTCTCCTTTTTTTGAAAGATCAGCCGAAACGGACGTGCCGTACAGTTCATCTAAATAAGAACGTAATTCTGCGGTTTTCGGATGGTTTTTTGTGCCGCGAAGGAGCACATGCGGAAGCAGCGCCCTTTTGGTGACTTGCTCCTTTGTCAGCGGCGCAAGCATTTTAAAAATAAGCGAGACGGTTTTGAATTTTTCTGTTTTTACAATGTGCGCGGTTAAACCGCCGTGCTTTGTTTTGATTTCATTTACATATGACATATGGAACCTCCTTCGTTCATTTCTTATTAGTATGTATTATGACCCATTTTCAGCATACGCAGAATCACTCTTTCATGTAATTATAGCAACTGTAGGATTTATAAGGAAACAATAACCTCCGTCTGAATGAACGGAGGCTGTTAGATTAATCCATTTTTCAACTAAAAGACAGCTGTTTGCGCCTGCAGAACCACAGTTGGACATTGCAGGAGAGAGAAGATTTTCGCTAATAGCAAAAAAGACGGTTGGCTAGACCGTCCCAGATTGTTGACAAAGTCATAAAACGGTTTTTGTTTTATGACTTTGTCATCTTTTCAGCGTGATTGAAAACCCCTGAAGTCTAGGAAGGACGAGCATCGGAGCAGACTTTCACAGGATGTGATGACGGCGGTGTTTAGGCAGGATGCCTAAGCATTTAACGGCCGTTCCTTTCCTAACACGTGAGCACCGACGCGCAGGCCTGACAACGAATGCGAGGGTTTGTCGACACGCTGAGACGGTTGACTAGACCGTCCCTAAGTTTTTTTCTTCCTCTTCACTTTTTTTCGTATCCACAGTGAAGATGACTAAGAATAAAGCAACGATGCTGCAAAACGCCGATAGAATGAAAATAAGCCAGTTTGCTTTAGACATTAATGCAGCAAAAACAGGGGGGCCGAGAGCTACTCCTATAAAGCGCATGCTATTGTAAAAGGAGGAAATGGTTCCGCATTCCTCACTTTCAATCCCTTCGGTTATCAGTGCATCTAAAGCAGGAAGCGCCATCCCGATTCCAATTCCGCCAAAACTTAAAAAGACAAATAAAAAATAAAAACTGTGGTTCCACCACAAAGCTATAAACGAAAGGGTTAACATAATCATTCCTGTAACCACACAAAACTTCATTCGGCCTTTATCTTTGCCAATCTTTTTTCCAGCTATATAGGAACTGGTTGATAAAAATAAAAGCGGGATTGCCAGTAAACCGCCTTTAGCCACTCCGTCAATGGCATACTTCTTCTCCAGCGTATCTGATAAATAAAATAAGACGCCGAATAGCAAAAACATAATGACACACCCGATAATAAAGACCGTATAAAGCCAGCGTCCGTCTTGCTTAAAGATTTTTCGCACATTCTTAATAAACTCAGACACCGCGGGCGCATCTTCATCTTTTTCAGGTTTGGCCACCAGAAACAACACGAGCAAAAAGCTGATCAAACAGAAAAACGGAATAAACCAAAACGGTACAAACCAGTACCAGGTAGCCAATAGGGCCCCGAGTATGGGACTCAGTACCTTCCCTGACGTGTTGGCGGTTTCAATATCGCCAAGACCGGCACTGACCTTTTCATCGTCTCCTTCAAACAAATCGCCGATAAACGGCATGACGATAGGAGCTGCCCCTGCAGAACCGACGCCTTGAAGTACCCGTCCCGCCAAAATCATAGCGTACGGGTTTTTCATATAGGTTGAGGCAAAAGCAGCCACCGCCCCTCCCAATCCTGCAATGAGGAGACACGGAAGCAATATTTTTTTTCTCCCGAATCGATCTGACAGATACCCCGCAATCGGAATGCAAATAATTGCCACCACCGAATAGACAGTAATGATTAAAGATACTTGAAATGAAGTCACCGAGAGTTTTTTCTCCATCATAGGCAGAACGGGAATCAGCATGGAATTCCCGAGTGTCATCACAAGCGGTACGGAAGACAATGCAATAATATGTTTCATTCCATTTTTCTTTCTCAACATTTTCACCCATTCACTTTCTTGTCATCCCTTATATGTTGCGTTAACCGGAGTGAAAGTATGTACAAAGAAACATGAATCAGCGCAAATAAAAAAAACAGACCCATCACAGGCGTCCGTTTAGAATCGTTTACGTAAAACATGAAATCTGAATTTATCCGCTCTAAAATAATTTAAGGAGTAAAGCACTGGTTTATCGTGCTGATCGTAATGGGTTTGTTTTAACTGCAAAAGAGCTGTTTCCGGATCGCATTCAAGCACTGGAGAAATGGTATCATGATAGCCGATTGGCTCAATATCAGTCACAGCATAGCTGATCACGGAGCCTGAATTTTTCTCAAGCAAATCAAACATAGATTCTTGCTGATGAGAAAAAGAATTCGGCAGAATATTCATCGGAATTTTGTCTATACAATACACAATCGGCTGTCCGTTAGCTGTCCTGACTCGTTCGAGGTAAAAAAGTTCTTGTCCCTCTTCCAAGTGAAATCTCTTGATATCATCCTCAGACGGCATAAGCACTTGCGATGATAAAAAAATCGTGCCAGGCGTCATATTCGCCTGTTCTATCATCTTGGTTACACTGTTCAGCTGTTCAATGCCCGAAAGAAATAACGGCTTAGAATGGACAAAAGTGCCTACACCATGCCTTCTGATAATCACATGCTCTTCTTCAAGGATCCGCAAGGCTTCTCTTAGCGTCGCTCTGCTGACACCAAGCTTTTTGGAAAGCTCAAATTCGGAAGGCAGCTTTTCCTTCTCAGTGTAGATTCCATTTTTAATATCCTCTTTGATTCGTTCAATTACTTTTAAATACAAGTGCCGATTATCAGCTTTTGTAGACATGTTTTCCCTCCGTAAACCACTTTCGATAAAAATTATTGAACAATTGGGACAACTATATCATGTTTTGTCGAAAAAATAAATAGAAAGGTTTTAGTTTACATAATGTTATTATCGGTGACCAAAGAAAACGGAACTCCCTTCATTAAGAAGAGAGTTCATCATATTTCTCTTTGGATAATAGAACTTCCCTCGGTTTGCTGCCTTCATATGGCCCGACAACGCCTCGTTCCTCCATTGCGTCAATGAGGCGGGCCGCTCTCGTATAACCGATTCTAAATCTTCTTTGCAGCATTGAAACAGATGCCGTCTGCATGCCGACGATTAATTCAACAGCTTCATCATAAAGTTCATCGGTCACCTCGGAATGGGTTTCCGTTGTCTCCTCAGGAATCATTTCCTCCTGATATTGCGCTTTCTGCTGCGTAATCACATGGTCGACGATCTTCTCCACTTCGTCATCCGACAAAAATGCCCCCTGTACACGGACAGGTTTATTAGCCCCGACAGGCAGAAACAGCATATCGCCGCGGCCTAGCAGCTTCTCAGCACCACCCATGTCAAGAATCGTCCTTGAATCCGTCTGTGAAGATACGCTAAACGCGATTCGTGACGGAATATTCGCTTTAATAACCCCAGTGATAACGTCAACCGACGGCCGCTGTGTTGCAATAATGAGGTGGATGCCGGCAGCACGCGCCATTTGAGACAACCTTGTAATTGAATCTTCCACATCAGATGAAGCGACCATCATGAGGTCGGCAAGCTCGTCCACAATGACTACGATATAGGGCAGCTCCGGCTGCTTCGCTTCTTCTTCATTGTTAGAGCGTTTTATATAATCATTGTATCCTTCAATATTTCTTGTACCTGTATGAGAAAATAATTCGTAACGCCGCTCCATTTCATTGACAACCTTTTTCAATGCCTGTGACGCTTTTTTCGGATCGGTTACGACTGGTGCAAGCAGATGCGGAATCCCGTTGTAGACATTCAGCTCTACCATTTTAGGATCAATCATCATCATTTTCACTTCATGCGGTTTCGCGCGCATCAAAATACTCGTAATAATGCCATTGACACAAACACTCTTCCCGCTTCCGGTTGCGCCTGCGACTAAAAGGTGAGGCATCTTGTTTAACTCCGCCAGTACAGCTTCACCTGAAATATTGCGGCCGAGTCCGATTAGCAGCTTTGCATCAGGCCTGTCATTCAATTTAGACTCCAGCACTTCCTTCAGCGATACCATCGCCACTTCTGCGTTCGGAACCTCAATTCCAATCGCTGATTTCCCTGGTATAGGCGCCTCTATCCTGATATCCTTCGCAGCAAGTGCAAGCGCTAAATCATCACTTAAATTGACAATTTTGCTAACCTTCACTCCGACATCAGGATATACCTCATATTTTGTTACCGCCGGACCGAGATGAACCTGCGTGACTTTCGCCTTTACCCCAAAGCTTTGGAAGGTGCGTTCGAGCTTTCTTGCATTTTCATAAATATTCTTTTTGTCAGCCTGCTGGCCGGTATGCTTTGGATCGGCCAGTAAATCCAGTGACGGCATTTCGTAATCTTTATTTTCAAGCTCCGTAAAGGTCATTGCGGGAGCGGAAACAGCCTCTTGGTCACCTGTCTCCGTTTGGATGTCCTGAAGCGGCTCTGATACAGGTTCAGCGCGTTGTTCTACGACTGAAGAATCTTCATCTTCGTTACGATCTGAAAAGCTTGAGATAATCGGCTCTGAATGAATGAGAGGCGATACCGTTTCCGTTTCCGGGTCCTCCTCATCATCAGAAGGCTCTTGTTCCATTTGCTGTTTATTGCGGACCCGCTTTTGCTTTTTGCTAGGAGCTTTTGTTTTTTTCGATGACTTCATATTTGTTTTGACGGATTTCATATCTTCAATAAATGCAAACCATTGCTCTTTTATAAAGCGGCCAATCGGGCTCATCCACTTTTTCAGCGTTTCTTGAAGAGATCGTCCCGTGACTAAAATCATTCCGATTAAAATCATGACAATCGCCATAATCTGAGAACCGGTTGACGCAAATAAAAAGTGTGAAGCCGCAAACAGCAACGCTCCGATCATCCCTCCGCCTAAATCAGGTGAAGCGGAGCTGCCATTCATATCCATCAAAAACAATTCCCACGTGTTGCGCACCACGCTTGCGGACTCAATCGACCCCTTGTGCGTCAAGTTTTTAAACAGCTGCACGTGAGAAAGCAGCAATATGCTTGCGATAATACAATACAATCCGGCCTTTCGTCTCGTTAATAGGCTTGGCGTTTTCTTCTTCCAAAACAGCGAGACTCCTAAGACCAATAAGCCTAACAAGCATAAAATAAACCATTCTCCAGCAAAAAAGCGGAACAAATAGATAAAGGTTTGCCCGACTACCCCCAGCTGCAGAATCGCGATAATGGAAATGGCGATACACAGCAATCCGTTTAGTTCGTATTTTATATTGAGCTGTTTCGCCTGTTTTTTTCTTGATTTTCGTTTTTTCTTTGCCACACTCATCACCTTACTGCGTTAAAAAATGTAAGTTCATACATAATGAAGAAAGCAGCCGTTTACAGGCTGCGTTTTTTCTGTAGGATTCCCCTATTATAGCATATTTTGCCCTTAAAAAAGGGTTGGAATCTTATACGTTTAATTTCAGCTTTTGTCCCGGAGAAATGTCTGGGTGCAGAAAATGCATTGGATTTGTGCTCATGATTTGAATGACTTCCGCTTCATTGCCTTGCATCTCGACAAGAAGCGGCACACCTTTATACTCAATCTGCTCGTGTATGTTTGTCTCTTGGTTCTGTTCTGCAAACACAATTTCCTGCGGCATCACGGTATACAGTATCATTGAATCATCCGTCCTTCTTCTTCCCTTGCTTCCTCAATGAGCTCATTCAGTTTATTGATCGCCTGCCCGACACCGCCTGCGTGATCGATTAATCCGTATTCAACTGCATCCTTTCCCACAACATTTGTTCCGATGTCGCGTGTTAAATTTCCTTTTGAAAACATCAGCTCTTTAAACTTCTCTTCGGTTATATTGGAATGGCTAGTCACAAAATTAACAACTCTTTCTTGCATTTTGTCCAGGTATTCAAACGTTTGCGGCACACCGATTACCAATCCGGTCAGCCGAACCGGATGAATGGTCATTGTTGCTGTTTCAGCGATATAGCTGTAATCACAGGATACGGCAATCGGAACGCCGATGGAATGTCCTCCGCCAAGCACAATGGAAACGGTCGGTTTTGATAAAGATGCGAGCATTTCTGCTATTGCAAGACCCGCTTCAACATCTCCTCCGACAGTATTTAATATAATCAGCAGGCCTTCAATTTTGGGATTCTGTTCAATTGCGACAATCTGCGGGATCACATGCTCATATTTGGTTGTTTTGTTTTGCGGAGGAAGCTGAACATGGCCTTCTATTTGTCCGATAATGGTCAGACAATGAATATTTGTATCTTGAGGCAGCTGGGGGAGCGCCGTTTCACCAAGCTGCTGTATTTTATTCATAATACTGTCCTTCGCATCATTTTTTTCAGGACGCTCTTCTTCTGTGTTTTCCATACGATGATCCATTCGCTTTTCACCCTTTCCGAGTTTCTCTTTGTATTATGAACAAAGTCACTACATTCAATCCCCGGTTTACAAGGCAAAAAATAAAGACCGGAGCAACTCCGGTCTTTCGTCTGACATTATACTTCCATAATAATTGGGATGATCATCGGTTTACGTTTCGTTTTTTCATATAGGAATTGGTTCAAAGCATCCCGCATCGCTTGCTTCAGCGTTGACCATTCAACATTTGATGTTTCAGTCGCTTCTGTCACGATGGAACGGACAAGTTCAGTAGCCTGTACGATAAGGCCTTCAGACTCTCTTACATAAACAAAACCGCGTGTGATAATTTCTGGTCCTGATACAAGATGTTTCTTTTGTTTATCAAGTGTAATGACAACGATTAAGATTCCGTCCTGTGAAAGCAAGCGGCGGTCTCTCAGTACGATGTTTCCGATATCGCCGACACCTAAACCATCAATTAAAACATTGCCATACGGAACTTTATCCCCAATTTTTACGTTCTGGCCGCGAAATTCAACGACGTCTCCTTTTTCAATTAAGAAGATGTCACTGCGCTTCATGCCGGTTTCTTCAGCGATTTTCGAATGAGCTTTTTGCATTCTGTATTCACCGTTTACAGGAATTAAATAAGTTGGTTTAAGCAGATTGATCATCAGCTTTAACTCTTCTTGTGAGCCGTGGCCAGAAACATGGACACGCTTTTGGGCAAAGATGACTTGCGCTCCGGCTCTCGCAAGAAGATCTACTGTTTTCGAATAAATGAGTTCCTGTCCAGGGATTGGTGTGGACGCAATGACAACGGTATCCCCTTCTTCAATATTCAGCTGTTTGTGAGCCTTGTTTGCCATTCTTGTCAGGGCAGCTAACGGTTCACCTTGGCTGCCGGCAGTAATAATGGCCACTTCACGCTTCGGATATTTTTTAACATCCTGCACAGAAATAAACAATTCATCATCCGCTTCAATATAGCCGAGCTTTCTTGCCAGCTGCAAGATAGATTGAAGATTTTTTCCGGCGATGGCAATCTTTCTTCCATTTTGAGACGCTGCATGAATGACTTGCTGGATCCGGTTAATATTAGATGCGAAAACAGCAACAATGACCCGGTTCTCTGAATTATACAGCGCGTCCGAAATTTCTCCGCTGACAGCTGCTTCCGAAGGTGTATGTCCCGGACGTTCCGCATTTGCACTGTCAGATAGCAGGG
The DNA here is from genome assembly GCF_004116955.1 of Bacillus vallismortis. Lineage (NCBI taxonomy): Bacteria > Bacillati > Bacillota > Bacilli > Caryophanales > Bacillaceae > Bacillus > Bacillus vallismortis. The sequence goes on from NZ_CP026362.1 coordinate 1,747,041, forward strand.
CGAGCACGCCGCTATTTCCGATCTTGGCGATTTCGCCAATGTCGCAGATTTGATTAAGTGCAGGTGTTTGGTCAAATTTGAAGTCGCCCGTGCATACAATAGATCCAAGTGATGTTTTAAAACTCACACCTACTGAATCAGGGATGCTGTGAATTGTTCTAAAGAACGATACTTTAGTCGATTCAAATGTAATGACAGATTTGGAGTGAATTTCTCTTAAATCAGATTTTCGGTTATGTCCGTATTGTTTTAACTTTTCTCTTAATAGCGCAAGCGTCAGTTTTGTTCCATACACTGGAACGGACAGCTTGTTTAATAAGTAAAAAACGCCGCCGATATTTTCATCATGCCCATGTGTTAAAAAGATGGCCTTGACACGGTCAGCCCGTTCAATCAAATATGATATGTCAGGAATCACTACATCAATACCGAGCATTTCGTTTTCTGGATGCATAAGGCCGGCATCAACGACAAATATGTCTGAGTCAATTTCGATGACATAAAGGTTCTTCCCAATTTCTCCGACACCGCCAAGGGCGATAATTCTAACGTTTTCTGTATTTTTCTTTTTCAAAATCTATATCCTCCTAGTCTCATACCCGTCCATCATCACTTGTTCCTATTATAACTGAAAGTAAATTTAGAAAACAAGATAAAGCAGAAGGTTTAGGGAAAACCAATATGTATAAGAAACGGTCAAACTCAGCTAAATGTGAGAATGACCGCGTTTGTTCCACTGTATGAATTTTTCTTACAGTTCGCTGATCGTGCTGCTTAAGCTCAGCCGTTCATCTTCGCTTAGCGGAATAAGAGGAAGCCGCACTGATCCGACATCAAGGCCTCTCAGCTGAAGCGCTGTTTTGACAGGAGCCGGGTTAGGCGCTTTAAACAGTTCCTTCATAATCGGCAGCAGTTTCTGATGGATCAGTGCCGCATTAGCTGTTTGCCCATTCGTATAATTTTTGATCATTTGCTGCATATCAGAGCCTGCAATATGGCTCGCGACTGACACTACTCCTCTTCCTCCGACTGAGAGAATAGGAAGCGTCAAGGCGTCATCCCCTGAATAGACAGAAAAGTCTTCCGGCGTTTCCGCAACAATTTTCGTAATCGCTTCGAGGTCTCCGCTCGCTTCTTTAATCGCAACAACATTCGGAATGTCTGACGCCAAACGAATCGTTGTTTCCGGAGCGAGGGAAGCGACTGTGCGGCCCGGCACATTATACAGCATGACAGGAAGAGACGTTTCTGCCGCAATTGCTTTAAAATGCTGGTACATCCCTTCTTGAGAAGGTTTATTGTAATACGGCGTAACGAGCATGACCGCGTCAACGCCAGCTTCTTCAGCTTTTTTTGTCAGCTTAATGGAATCTTTCGTGTTGTTGCTTCCAGTACCCGCGATAACCGGCACCCGTCCGTTTACTTCTTTTACCGTATATTCAAAAAGCGCAATTTTTTCTTCAGTGGAAAGGGTTGGCGACTCCCCAGTTGTTCCCGCCACTACTAAAGAATCCGTTCCGTTTTTTAACAAGTAATCAATCAGTGTAGACAGTTTTTGAAAGTCTACGTTCCCTTTATTGTCAAAGGGTGTAATCATCGCTGTAGACACATTTCCGAAATTCATTTTATTCACCTCATCATGATTCAATCACATTTACTTGGAAAGTTCAAACACTTCATGCAAAGCGTTTACAGCAGGAACTAAATCGGCTTCATGGACAAGCACCCATATCGTCGTATGGCTGTCAGCCGATTGAAGAATCGGAATTTCTTTATCTGAAAGAGCCGAAACAATTTTTGACGTGACACCAGGAACACCCATAATGCCAGCTCCGACTGCCGATACCTTCGCGCAATTTCTCGTAACCATCGGATCATAGCCCATATCCATTAAAATGCGCTGAGCTGTTTCTGTTTTATTCCCGGCCACCGTATATACGATTTCACTAGGTGTAATGTTGAAGAAATCGACACTGATTCCCGCATTCGCCATCGCCTTGAACACTTCAGTCTGAACGTTATACTGGCCGATTTTCGCTGGCACTTTGAACTGCGTGACATCTTTGACATGGGCAATTCCCGTAATTAGCCTTTCAAAAACATCGCTTCCGACTTTGGAAGAGTGATGTGATGTCACCAGTGTGCCTTTATCTTTTGAATAAGTCGAACGGACGCGGATCGGAACCTTGGCCTGCATCGCAATCTCCACGGCCCGCGGATGAATGACCTTTGCCCCTTGATACGCCAGGTTGCAAATTTCCGTATACGTCACGACAGGAAGCGGTTTCGCATTTTCTACTACTCTTGGGTCAGCAGTCATCACACCTTCTACATCGGTGAAAATATCGATGTATTCCGCGTCAACCGCTGCGCCGAGTGCGGCTGCGGACGTATCGCTGCCCCCTCTGCCGATCGTAGTTGTATCACCCTTTTCAGTTGCGCCCTGGAACCCTGCGACGACTACAGCGTCATGATTCGCGAGCACACTGAATAAACGCTCCGGTCTCATTTCAAGGATTTTTGCATTGGTATGCTGATCATTCGTTAAAAAGCCAGCCTGAGCCCCTGTCAGCGCAGCTGCATTCACACCGCTATCAAGCAGCATGCTTGTAAAGACGACAGAGGAAATGGTTTCTCCGCATGATAAAAGCAAATCCTGCTCTCTCGGAGAAATCGCTGACTGATCGCCGTAAAGCAGCCCAAGCAAAGAATCCGTTGCGTATGGGTCTCCTTTCCGGCCCATCGCTGAAACGATAACGACAACCTTATATCCTTCACTGATTGCTTCTTTAATATGCTCTAAAGCCAGTTTCCGGCCTTTATCATCTTTTACAGATGTTCCGCCGAACTTTTGAACAATTATCTTCACTGTTTTCACTCCAAATTATTCGGACGTAACAGAAGAGAGCAGGCTGATAGCGCCTTACTCTCTTCTATTCGTCTTTGGGAAATTCAATCTTTTATACGAGGTTTAGTTTTTTCAGGCTTTCTGCAATCTGAACAGAGTTCCATGCCGCGCCTTTTAACAGGTTATCAGAAACAACCCATAAATGAAAACCGTTTGCTCTGTCCAAGTCTTTGCGAACGCGGCCAACAAACACATCATTTTTGCCGACGGCATCAGCAGGCATCGGATAAAGCTGTTGGCTTGGGTCGTCCTGAAGCGTCACGCCTGGAGCGTCTTTTAAAAGATTTTTAATATCTTCAACCGTAGCGTCATCACGGTCTACCTCGATGTAGACGGACTCTGAGTGCCCAGTTTGAATTGGCAGTCTCACACATGTAGCCGCTACTTGAAGGTCAGGCATGTGCATGATTTTTTTCGTTTCATTTATCATTTTCATTTCCTCAAACGTATAGCCGTTATCTTGGAATTTATCAATTTGCGGAATCGCGTTGAAGGCGATTTGATAGTGCTTTTTGTCACCTTTTACAGGCATGATCGCAGGCTCAATTTCTTCTTGGTCTAAAATCGCCTGTGTTTGGCTGTAAAGCTCTTTTACAGCTTCATTTCCTGCTCCTGATACCGCCTGGTACGTTGATACGATGACTTTGTTTAAACCGTATGCTTTGCGGATTGGTTCAAGGGCCGCAACCATTTGGATTGTAGAGCAGTTCGGATTGGCAATGATTCCGTTGTGTTCACGCAAGTCTGCCTCGTTCACTTCAGGCACAACAAGCGGTGTATTTTCGTCCATACGGAACGCACTCGTATTATCGATACAAATAGCGCCGCGTTTTACAGCTTCTGGTGCCAATGCCTGTGATACGCTTCCACCGGCGCTGAACAAAGCAATATTTATCCCTTCAAAGCTCTCAGGAGTAGCTTCCTGAACAGTCAGCTCTTCGCCTTTAAACGTGACTTTTGTCCCCGCAGAGCGTTTTGAAGATAGCAATGTAAGTGTGTCCATTTCAAAGTTTCTGTCTTCAAGTGTTTTCAGCATTTGTTGTCCTACAGCCCCTGTCGCTCCGACAACAGCTACGTGTAAACCTCTTCCCATCTGTAAAACTCCTTCCGCCAATCAGCCTCATTGAATTGATTTGACTATGATTTTACGTTTTATTTTACCATAGAATATGCGGGTGATGACCGAATTTTTTAGTTTGGGTAAGATTTTCTGTAAATTTAGTCATTTCCCTGATAATTCTCAACCAGGACCGGCTGAAGCTGTTGATGCATAAGCGCCTTTTCAATGGTTTGCGGAAGCAGGTCCATTTTGGCTACCATTGAATTCGGTTTTTGAAATGGATCATCTTGCCCAAATGGAATAAAATAGATGTTTTTTGTTGACATGAGCCTCATTAAGTTTGTTCCGTTTAAACCGAGAGCATCATTTGTCGAGATGCCAAGAACGACCGGCCGATTGTTCCGGATTGTCGCTTTTGCCGCCATCAGCACCGGACTGTCTGTCATGGCATTTGCAAACTTGCTCATTGAGTTTCCGGTTAAGGGAGCAATGACCATGCAGTCAAGGGGCAGCTTCGGTCCAAGGGGCTCAGCCTTTACAATCGAATCGATGGCCTCATATCCGGTCAGGTCTTCTATTTTACGAACCCATTCCGCTCCTTCGCCAAATCGGGTATTGGTGGATTTTACATTAAACGTGACAACCGGCCGGACTTCCGCCCCTTCGTTGACCAGCGCCTCGATTTGCGGAAAAACCGCTTCATATGTGCAGTGTGATCCCGTGAGTCCAAACCCGATTCTTTTTCCTTTTAATGACGACATGCTTATTTCCCCTCCTCAGCTTGTATGTCAGCCAATAGCTTGCTCAAGACGTTCGCGAGGATTTGCCCAGCTGTTTTAGGAGCGACAATTCCTGGAAGACCAGGGGCAAGAAGTGCTTTAATTCCCTGTTTTTCGGCATATTTGAAATCCGTGCCTCCGGGACGTGAGGCCAGATCCAATATTAAGGTTTTTGGTGTCATGCTAGAAAGCACCTTTTGATTTAAAATCATACTCGGTATTGTATTAATACAAATATCTATATCTTTCACATGTTCTTTCAGCTCATCGGTATGAAAAGGAACGAGTCCCATTTCAGTAATACGCGCCAGATGCGCTGAACTTCTTGCCCCCACTTTTACGTTCGCTCCGAGCGCGGCAAATGTACGGGCAATCGTCATCCCGGTGCGCCCCAGGCCGAGAACGGCCACCTGAGATCCGTGTATCGTATAATCCGTGTGCTGAATAGCCAGCATAATCGTTCCTTCTACTGTCGGAATAGAATTGTATATCGCAATGTCATCCCGCTCAAACAGCTTAACAAGTTTTCTGTTTGCTTGAGCTGCAATGCTTTCTAAATAGGCGTTAGAAATTCCTGAAAAAATGATGCAGTGTGCAGGCGTTTTGTCGAGATGCTCCTGTTTTAACACAACCTCTTCATTCGAAAATACAGTCGATACGACACCTTCTCCTGTTGTTGCTGATACTGGGAGAATAACACTGTCAATTTGCTGAAAAGGAATTTCATCAATATAGCATTTTACTGCTCCAGTAAAACCGTGATCCAATTGGTCAAAACCAACAAGATAAATATCAGCCTGCTGTTCAATGAGCTTTCTTATAATTTCGAGCTGTCTTGCGTCACCGCCGATAACTGCAATTTTCAATCCGGTTAACATGTTAAACGTTCACCTTCTTTGTATATACTGGATCTCTAGTTGTTAAGCTCCCCTTCATCTTATGATGGAAAGGAAGGACCGGTGAATTAAAACGCGCTTTTTTCACACAAAAAAAACACCGGCTGCCGAAGCCGGTGTTTCATCAGTTTACTTTAGGGCGCGCTCTACATTCTTTTGGCTTTTTCATTCACTCTTGCCGAGGAGATATTTCCTCAGGTACGTCTAATATAATCATATCGGAGCCGATTTTTTGAATATGATGCCAGGGGACACGAATGCCATGGCCTTGTTTTCTCAAACCAAACCACTTAACTGTCGGAATGAGAAGTGCCGTAATCTGTCCATCCTGTTCATTAATTTCTAAATCTGTCTGGCCTAGCACTCCCAGCCGTTCAGCTCTCTTGATGTCTACAATTTCCTTCCCTGATAATTCACTGAGCCGCATGTCTGTCACCCCCTTGTACTATGTATGATTAAAGGGGGGGAAAAATGCCTGCTCAGGTTAAACGGCAGGCATTTCAGTTGTTGACAAGATCCTCAAACCCTTTTAGTTTTAGGGTTGCATTTTTTCAGCGTGATTGAAAATGGAAAACTAGGAAAGGCGCATTGGAGCGGAGCAAATGTTCTCATTCGTGAGCGCCGCGCGTAGGCATGACAACGAATGCGAGGATTTATCCATTTGCTGAAAAGCCTGCTCCGTTATGGTGCAGGCTTTTCCTTGTTAAGACGGTATATTGCCGGAAGGGCTGATGAGCGCCAATGCATAGTCTTCAGTAAATAACTGTCTGGCAAGACCGTTCACCCGCTCTAAGTTCACGGCGTTTAATTCCTTGATGATTTCATCTAATGTTTTATGTTTGCCAAGCAGCAGTTCATTTTTCCCATTTCGGCTCATTTTGCTGTTTGTGCTTTCTAAGCTCAGCATCAAGCTTCCTTTCATTTGCTCTTTGCTGTTTTCCAGCTCTTTCGAGGTAATCCCCTCGCGTTTTAATGTGGCAAGGGTTTCTTGAATGGTTTCTGACAGCTGATGAAGCTGATTTGCACCGGTCCCGCCGTAAATGGTAAGCATTCCGCTGTCCTCATAAGAGCTGTGATAGCTGTAAACAGAATAAGCGAGCCCTTTATCTTCGCGGACATCTTGAAACAGCCGGCTGCTCATGCTGCCTCCGAGCACATTATTCAGGACGATTAAATCATAAATGCTCTCATGGCCAACCTCTAGGCCTTTAAAACCAAGGCATAAATGAGCCTGCTCTGTTTCTTTTTTTCTCGTCAGTTTTTCCGTGTAGAACTCAGGCATCGCAAGGCCTGTCGCTTTGCCTTTCGCTTCGTATGATCCGAACCATTTTTCTACATCTTTGATAAAGCTTTCAGATATATTGCCCGCTACCGAAATCACCACTCGGTCCGGTGTATAATAATCATGCATGTATTGTCTGAGAGAATCACCGTTGAAGGAATCAAGCGTTTCTTCTGTGCCTAGAATCGGATAGCCTAAAGAATGATTGCCGTAAGTGGCTTTGCTCAGTAAATCATGCACAATATCGTCCGGCGCATCTTCGTACATTTTAATCTCTTCATATACTACATTTTTTTCTTTTTTCAGCTCGTTTTCATCAAACGTTGAATGAAAGAACATATCTGCTAATACGTCCAGCGCGTAATTCGCATGCTCGTCAAGCACTTTTGCATAGTAGCACGTATATTCCTTTGAGGTAAACGCATTGACCTGACCGCCAATACGATCAAAAGATTCTGCTATCTCACGTGCAGATCTTGTGCTCGTCCCTTTAAAGAACATATGCTCTAAAAAGTGAGAAATCCCGTTTATCTCCGGTGTTTCATGCCGCGAACCTGTGCCGATCCACACGCCAATCGCAACAGAACGGACTGTCGGGTTATTTTCCAGCACAACTCTTACACCATTTTGACACGTATATCGTTTAATCAAATTTGTTCCTCCTATTCAAAGACAAGCTGCCTGCAACTGTTACTTCAACAGTCTTGTTTCATCCATTAGTTCGGTGACTGTTCCAAGCGCGTATCCTTTATCTTTTATCTTTGTAATCAGCGCTTCAAGACTTTCCGCCGTAGGGTCAGTCGGATGCATTAAAATCATGGCACCATTATGTATCTTGCTTAACACTCTCGTTTGAAGTACAGACGGAGCCGGTTTTTGCCAATCGATCGTATCAACTGTCCACATGACTGTTCCCATCTGTTTCTCAGCTGCAATGTCAACGACCGCTTTTCGAAAACTTCCGCTCGGCGGAGCAAACCACTTCGGCTTAACACCGATCGTTTTTTCTATTTGCTTATTTGTCTTGTCGAGCTGTTCGGAAATTCTTTCTGTAGTCAGTTTGCTCATATCCGGATGATTGTATGAATGATTTCCTATCTCATGTCCATCTTCCGCAATCTTCTTAGCGAGCTGTTCATTTTTCCTCACCCAATTGCCTTCTAAAAAGAACGTAGCCTTGACCTGATGCTTTTGCAAAATAGGGAGCATTTTTTCTAAACACTCATTTCCCCATGCCACATTGATTAAAAAAGACACCATCGGTTTGTCTGGATTTCCTTTATAAATAGGCTCAGGCTGAAGAGACTCAAGATGAACAGTTGGTTTTACTTGGCTGTACACTAGATCGCTTTCCCGAAACTCGCCTTGCTTTTTCATTTTTTTATATGATTTTTCAATATTGACCTTTAACCCATTGTAACCGGGTATACTTTTCCAAACCTTATCGATTCTGGCATCCTGGGGCTTCACTTCGTACTCAGGCGCTTTTTGAAGCAATTCTTCATATAACGGGTCTTTGGATGCCGTGACAGTCACCGTATCTTTTTGCATTGCCCCTATATAATCAAGTGTATACGGATTTTTCATCATCTCAAATGAAACAAAAAACAGAAATAGAAACACGGCAAACGGCACAAATTTTTTGTACATGTTCTGTCCCCCCTCACCTCACATTATGAAGGAGAAGGACAAGGTAGAACCCGCCTGCTTTTTTAAAAGCTTCAAAATAAAGAAGCCGGGTCTCCCAGGCTCCTTTTATGTTTTCATTTAAGATTGTTGTTGTTCTTCTTTTTCTTTCTCTTCACGGAGCACCGCTTTACGGGACAAATTGACTCGTCCTTGTTTATCAATTTCAGTGACCTTAACAAGGATCTCGTCCCCGATTTTCACAACATCTTCAACTTTCCCTACGCGTTCAAGCGCAAGCTCTGAGATGTGCACCAAACCGTCTTTTCCGCTGAAAATTTCAACGAAAGCCCCGAATTTTTCGATTCGTTTCACTTTACCTAGGTAAAGCTGGCCGACTTCAACCTCTCTGACAAGGTCTTCGATGATTTTTTTCGCTTTATGGTTGCTGCTTTCATCTGTTGAAGAAATAAAGATGGTGCCGTCCTGTTCAATATCAATTTTAACACCGGTTTCTTCGATGATTTTATTGATTTGTTTTCCGCTTGGCCCGATGACATCGCGGATCTTATCAGGATTAATGGCCATTGTTAAAATCTTAGGCGCGTATTGAGAAAGCTCTTTTCGTGATTCGCTTAATGTCGCAAGCATGCTGTCAAGGATTTCCATTCTTCCTTTTTTCGCCTGCTGCAGCGCTTCTTCAAGAATCTCTCTGGAAAGGCCTTCGATTTTAATATCCATTTGCAGCGCCGTTACGCCTTTATCAGTCCCGGCTACTTTAAAGTCCATATCTCCAAGCGCGTCTTCCATGCCTTGAATATCAGTCAGAACAGTGTAATGTTCGCCTGATTTAACAAGACCCATCGCAATACCTGCAACCGGGGCTTTGATCGGTACACCGGCATCCATCATTGCAAGTGTGCTTGCGCAAATACTTGCTTGAGACGTAGAACCGTTTGATTCCAGCACTTCTGACACAAGACGGACAGTGTAAGGGAAGTCTTTTTCAGACGGAATAACTGGCTCAAGCGCTCGCTCACCCAGTGCTCCGTGTCCGATTTCACGGCGTCCCGGTCCGCGCATTGGCCCTGTTTCCCCAACGCTGAATTGAGGGAAATTGTAATGATGCATAAACCGTTTCGACTCTTCCACACCTAAGCCGTCAAGGATTTGCACATCACCTAGAGCGCCTAACGTACATACGCTGAGGGCCTGTGTTTGTCCCCTTGTAAACAGCCCTGATCCGTGCGTTCTTGGCAAGAGGCCGACCTCAGAAGAAAGCGGGCGGATTTGATCGACACCGCGGCCGTCCGGTCTTACTTTCTCTTCAGTAATCAAGCGGCGAACTTCATTTTTCACCATCTTGGATAAAATCTGCTTCACTTGTTTGATTGTGTCTTCATCATGCTCTTCATCCTCGAATTTTGCCACAACGGTATTTTTCACTTCATTAATGGCATCTTCGCGGGCATGCTTTTCATGAACCTGGATAGCTTTCAGCAGATCCTCTTCTGCTAAAGCTTTTACTTTTTCACTAAGCTCTTCATCAATTTCATATAGAGCAATTTCTGATTTTTCTTTGCCGACTGCGGCTACAATTTCTTCTTGGAATGCAATCAGGCGTTTAATCTCATCATGGCCGAACATAATGGCTTCAAGCATCGTTTCCTCAGGAACCTCGTCCGCGCCTGCTTCTACCATGTTAATGGCATCTTTCGTACCGGCCACCACAAGATTGATATCGCTTTTTTCAAGCTGATCGACTGTCGGGTTAATGATAAATTTGTCATCAATGCGCCCGACAGTAACCCCTGCAATCGGCCCTTCAAACGGAATATCCGATACAGAAAGAGCAAGAGATGAACCGAACATGGCAGCCATTTCAGAAGAGCAGTCTTGGTCAACACTCATGACAATGCTGATAACTTGAACCTCATTACGGAATCCATCAGCAAACAAAGGACGGATCGGACGGTCGATTAAACGACTGGCAAGAATCGCCTTTTCGCTCGGGCGTCCTTCTCTTTTAATAAATCCGCCCGGAATTTTCCCTACCGCATATAATCTTTCCTCATAGTTTACAGTAAGCGGGAAGAAATCAAGCGGTTTTGGCTCTTTTGAAGCAGTTGCTGTACTAAGCACTGCTGTATCACCGTAACGGATCATCACAGCACCGTTTGCCTGTTTGGCAAGCTGGCCGGTTTCAACGGTAAGCGTTCTGCCGGCCCAATCTATGGTAAAGACATGTTTTTCTTGTCCCATACAATTACGAACTCCTCTCTTCGTTGTGTGAAATAATCAATTACTCCTATTATGAACGAAATGAATTGAACATATCAATGTCAAAGTAGTATGTAAAAGGATTTCAATGATTTGTTATAAGTATTTTCGCTTTAATACGATAAAAAAGCGGGAATCCTCCCGCTTTTTACGATTATCGACGTAAGCCTAGTTTGTTAATTAACTCACGGTAACGAGTTACGTCTTTATTACGCAGATACGTAAGAAGATTACGACGCTTACCTACCATTTTAAGAAGACCGCGACGTGAATGGTGGTCTTTCTTGTGAGTACGTAAATGCTCGTTCAAGTTGTTAATTGAGTCAGTTAGGATAGCGATCTGAACTTCTGGAGATCCAGTATCAGATTCGTGTGTTTTGAACTCACTGATGAGTTGGTTTTTACGCTCTTGAGTAATTGCCATCCTGTTTCACCTCCAAATCATATTTAGCCCCAGTTACCTAGCAACCGTCGGTGACTTCGGATTGCCAAGCAATGGTTTTAAGACTACGAGAACTATCATACTAAAAATCAGGCCTATATGCAAATATTTTAGAATAAAATTTGTGTCCATTGCATGTTATTTCCGCAGATTGCTGAAATAACGGATGGCTTCCTGCTTATCCTTCTCAATTTGCTCTGTTAATTCTTTGATGCCATTGAATTTCCGCTCGCTCCGAATCCGTTTATACCATTCGATTTTTATAGCGGCTCCGTATACCTCCTGATCGAAATCAAACAAATTGACCTCGATTGAAGGCTGCTCCGGACGTTTTTCATAAAACGTCGGCTTATAACCGATATTGCAAACGCCATTGTAGACTTCGCCGTTCACTTCCGCTTTTACGGCATATACACCTGTCGGCGGTACGATATAGCTATTATTTAAACCGACATTTGCTGTCGGAAACCCGATGGTCCGCCCTCTCTTATCACCGTGAATGACAATTCCTTTGATATAATAAGGCTGTCCAAGCAAGACTTTTGCCAAGTCAACATCTCCGTTTTGAAGCGCGTTGCGGATATACGTAGAACTGATTTTTTTATCCTGTTCCGTTAATTTTTCAACCATTGTGCACTCAGCTTTTCCGTCTAAATCAAGCGGCATGGTCTCCATCGTTCCCTTGCCGTATTTGCCGTACGTAAAGTCAAAGCCCGCCACTGCGTGCTGCACATTAAGGCCGATAATATACTGGTCTGCAAACTGCTTAGGAGAAAGGGCAGCAAATGCTTCATTAAATGTAACAATATACAGAATATCTGTGCCTAATTGTCCAATTTGATTAATTTTATCTTCAAGAGGCGTAATCAGATCCTTTGGCTCCCGATTCCTGCCCAATACATGAGAAGGATGAGGATGAAAGGTCATTACAGCTAATGTCAGGCCCTTTTCTTCAGCTATCTGCTTCGCTGTGCCGATTACCTTTTGATGTCCCAGATGAACGCCGTCAAAATACCCTAACGCCATCACAGACTTTGCCTGCTCCTCTTTGATTAAATGATGAGGATGTGTAATATGTATCGTCTTCACAGAACGGTCACCTTTTTTCTATTGTTCGCTTTTTTGCATCAATACTTTTGCCGGCTTTAACAGCCCTATTTTAGCAGGATGGGGGAAATAGATCGCCAAACAGCTTCCGGATTCAGTAAAGACGGCAATGCGGTCTTCACTGGTCATTTCAGAAAACTGCTCGGGCGTCTCAAGCAAAGCCCCATTTTCTACTTTCTTAGCTAATGTATCACTTATGATCCATTTCGGCAAATGATTGAGCGCGCGTTCAATAGGAACTGCATGCTCTTCCACGTTTCCGGACTGAGCCTGTGCTTCCAGTTCATCAAAGGTAAAGCATTCGTCGAGAGAAAAATCTCCGGATGCTGTACGGATTAAATGAGACATGTGAGCCGGATATCCGAGCTTTTCCCCAATCATGACCGCCAGCGTTCTTACATAGGTTCCTTTGGAGCATGTCACTGTAAAACGGAAGCTTGCGGTTTCTCCATTATGTTTAATCTCTGTCGTCAAAGCAATGTCTTCAATGGTAATCATACGTTTCGGACGTTCTACTTCAATTCCTGCCCTAGCATATTCGTATAGCTTTTTGCCGTTTACTTTGACAGCCGAATACATGGGAGGAATTTGTTCTTGTTTACCCTTTAAGCTGTTTAGAACTTTTTCAACATCTGCTTTATCAATGTCTTGATTCACAGGCTTTGTTTCAACCGTTTCTCCTGTTTGGTCCTCTGTTGTCGTAGAAAAGCCAAGTGTGATTTCCGCGTCATATGTTTTAGATTTTTCAGTTAAGTATTCGACGATTTTAGTCGCCCTTCCCACACAAATCGGAAGTACGCCTGAGACTTCTGGATCGAGCGTTCCCGTATGACCTACTTTTTTTGTTTTTAACAGTTTTCGGATTTTCATGACACAGTCGTGCGATGTCATGCCAACCGGTTTATGTAAAAGGAGAACTCCATTAACCATTTGTCTTTCACTCCTTCTTTTGAGTTTTTTCTTTAAACGAAGAAAGAGGACAGACGATATACGCCTATCCTCTCCTTTTTTATTCAGATGGTTTCTCTGAATGCAATTCGTGAATCAGCGTTTCGATTCGATTTCCGTAATCGATTGATTCATCGAACTCAAATTCAATTTCAGGCGTTTTTCGAAGTCTGATGCGGCTGCCGATTTCTGATCGGATAAACCCTTTCGCCTTTGCCAGCCCTTTCAGCGCTTCCTCCCGTTTTTTCTCGTCACCGAGAACCGAGATATACACCTTTGCAATTTGCAAATCACCTGATACACGTACATCGGTTACTGTCAGAAAACCAATTCTCGGATCTTTCAGCTTGCGGCTGATAATGTCACCGAGTTCTTTTTTCATTTGCTCGCCGACACGGTTTGCTCTCATACTCAATTCAATCACCTCTAAGTTAAAACCACTCTGTCCTAGTGATCGTCCGTTCAATTTCAGGAAAAGAATCGATAAACGCTAGGACGCGCTGCAGCTCTTTTTCTGTTTGAACGCGAGAGGAAGAAACAGCGGCGATTCCGAAGCTGGTCCTTTGCCATGTGTCCTGATAGTCAATCTCCGAAATCGAGACATTGAACTTGTTTTGAACCCTGGTTAAAACACGCTTCAGAACGGCACGCTTTTCTTTTAACGATCCTGCATCATAAATGATGCATTCACATTCCGCAAATCCGATCACTTTCTTTCAATTTCTTGCATGACAAACGCTTCAAGGATGTCACCTTCGCGAATGTCATTGTATTTCTTAATTGTAATACCACATTCATAGCCTTGTGAAACTTCTTTCACATCGTCTTTAAAGCGTTTCAGAACATCTACTTCGCCTTCGAAGATGACAACACCATCACGAATTAAACGGAGGCCGCTGTCACGCGTAATGTTTCCTTCAGTAACATATCCGCCGGCAATTGTACCGATCTTAGATACTTTGAATGTTTGGCGTACTTCTACTTGACCAATTACTTTTTCTTCATATTCAGGATCAAGCATACCTTTCATAGCAGCTTCAATCTCGTCGATGACTTTGTAAATGATACGGTGAAGTCGAATATCTACATTTTCAGCTTCAGCCGTACTCTTAGCATTTCCGTCCGGTCTCACATTAAACCCGATAACAATTGCATTGGAAGCAGATGCCAAGATAATGTCAGATTCAGTAATCGCACCAACGCCTGTATGGATGATTTTCACTTTAACGCCTTCCACTTCAATTTTTTGAAGTGCAGCGGTTAAGGCTTCTGCCGATCCTTGAACGTCAGCTTTTACGATGAGGTTGATGTCTTTTACATCACCTTGTTTAATTTGCTCGAATAAGTCATCAAGACTGAGCTTCGCTTTATCGCTGCGCTGCTCTTCAAGCTGTTTCGAAGCACGGGCTTCCCCGACAGAACGTGCTGTTTTTTCATCCTTAAAGACAAGGAATTGGTCTCCCGCTTGAGGGACATCATTCAAGCCGGTAATTTCAACCGGAGTTGACGGGCCGGCCGTTTTCACACGGCGTCCAATATCGTTTACCATTGCACGGACACGGCCAAATGTGTTGCCGACTACGATCGGATCACCGACATGCAGTGTTCCAGTCTGTACGAGCAATGTCGCAACTGACCCTCTGCCTTTATCAAGTTCCGCTTCAATAACCGTTCCTTTTGCCTGGCGTTTCGGATTCGCTTTCAGTTCCTCTACTTCACTGACAAGCAAAATCATTTCAACGAGTTCATCAATGCCTTTTCCGGTTAAAGCGGAAAGCGGAACAAAAATGGTTTCTCCGCCCCAAGCTTCAGGGACAAGTCCGTATTCCGTCAGTTCTTGCATCACACGGTCAGGATTTGCGGCTTCTTTATCAACTTTATTCACAGCAACGATAATTGGAACCTCAGCTGCTTTTGCATGGTTAATCGCTTCTACAGTTTGCGGCATTACACCGTCATCTGCAGCCACAACGAGAATCGTAATATCAGTTACTTCTGCACCACGCGCACGCATTGTCGTAAATGCGGCGTGGCCCGGAGTATCCAAGAACGTAATTTTCTTGCCGTTCTCTTCAATTTGGTAAGCACCGATATGCTGGGTGATTCCGCCTGCTTCTCCTTCAACAACCTTCGTTTTACGGATGCTGTCAAGAAGCGTCGTTTTCCCGTGGTCAACGTGACCCATGATTGTAACGACAGGAGGACGAATTTCAAGATCCTCTTCTTTATCGGGCTCTTCATATTTTTCAAGTTCTGTTTCTTCAAGCACAATGACTTCTTCTGTTTCTACACCATATTCCGATGCAATGAGTTCAATTGTATCTTTATCAAGCTCTTGGTTAATGGTTGCCATTACACCGAGAAGCATCAGCTTTTTAATGAGTTCTGATGGCTCTTTGCCAAGCTCTTCAGCCAGTGCGCCGACTGTTAATGTTCCAGAGAATGTAATTTTCTCAGGAAGCTCTTTTTTCGGCTTTACAGGCTTTTGCTGATATTGGTTTTTATTGTTATTGTGGTTGCGTTTATTTTTTTTGTTGTTGTTATTTTTCTTGTTTTTGTTAAATTGATTATTCTGCACGTCATTCTTCTTTCCGTCTCGAATTTTGTTTGGTTGATTTCCAGCTGATTGCTGATTGATCCCTTGCGGCTGTTTGTTTTTGTTCGTTTGTGCTGGCTTTTGAGATGTAGCGGCTGCGCCGCCTTTTTTAAATTTGGCATCAAGCTGTTTAATGGCCTTTTCTTCAAGCATGGCCATATGATTATTCACTTCTAAATTCATGTTTTTCAGTGCGGTCAAAATTTCCTTACTTGAAACATTTAACGCTTTTGCATATTCGTATACTCTCATTTTAGCCATTCGTTCACCCCCAAAAATATTAATCGAGCAAGCTGATCAGCTTATTCGCAAAACCTTGGTCAGTGACGGCGACAACGACACGGGCTTCTTTACCGATAGAGCGTCCAAGAACCGCGCGACTCTCGACTTTTTTATAAGGGACTTTATAATAATTGCACTTGTCGGTTACTTTTTTCGCTGTGTTAGAAGATGCATCCTCTGTAAGCAGGACAAGCTTTGCACGCGCATTCCTGATTTCTTTGATTACCAAGTCCTCGCCTGACACGACCTTACGAGCTCGATTGGCCAGACCCAGCAAGGGAAACCATTCCATTCCAGACATTTTATTTTTTCACCTTTTCCGCCAGCTCCAGCAATTCTTCGAAAATCTGGTCATCGATTTGTGATTGAAATTGATTTTGCAAAGTGTTTCTCTTTTTTGCTGCTAAGATAGACTCTTTATCCAGCGTTACATACGCACCCCGCCCGTTCTTCTTTCCGGTCGGGTCTACGGAGATTTCGCCTTCTTTCGAACGTACAACTCGGATCAGTTCCTTTTTAGGCTTCATTTCACCAGTCACTACACATTTGCGTAACGGGATCTTCTTGTGTTTATTCACCTAAGGTCACCTCTTATTCATCCGATTCAACAGTTTCAGGCTCCGTAAAGAGCGGCTCATCGTCTTCATCTTCAAGTTCTCTCGGATAGATTTCAAGTTCTCTTGCGTCCGTTTCGCTCTTAATATCAATCTTCCAGCCTGTCAGTTTAGCAGCTAAGCGTGCGTTTTGTCCTCTTTTGCCAATCGCTAGAGACAGCTGGTAATCAGGAACAACAACAGTTGTCGCTTTTTCTTCCTCATTAACGATGACATCCAGCACTTTCGAAGGACTGAGTGCATTCGCGACAAATTCTACAGGATCACTAGACCAGTTGACAATGTCAATTTTTTCACCTTTTAATTCATTGACGATCGCCTGAACACGCTGACCTTTAGGGCCTACGCATGAGCCGACAGGATCCACGTCAGGGTCGTCTGTGCGAACCGAAATTTTTGAACGGTCGCCGGCTTCTCTGGCAACAGATTTCAGCTCCACAGTTCCATCATAAATTTCAGGCACTTCGATTTCAAACAAACGCTTTAACAGGCCTGGATGTGTTCTAGATACGTAAATCTGCGGGCCCTTCGTCGTTTTTTCCACTTTTGTGATAAATACTTTAATGCGGTCATGAGGCTTATAGCTTTCATTTGGCATTTGCTCATTAACCGGCAGCAAAGCTTCTATTTTGCCCAAGGACACGTAGATAAACTTATTGTCCAGCCGCTGGACGATACCTGTCATAATATCTTCTTCACGGTCGATAAATTCAGAATAAATCACGCCGCGCTCAGCTTCCCGCACACGCTGTGTGACGACCTGCTTCGCTGTTTGAGCAGCTATGCGCCCGAAATCTTTAGGTGTTACTTCGATTTCAACGACATCGCCGACCATATATTCCGGATGGATGCCCTGCGCCTCTTCAATAGAGATCTCCAGTCTTTGGTCGTATACTTCGTCAACGACATCTTTTCTAGCAAAAACACGGATGGAGCCTGTTTCACGGTTTAAATCCACCCGTACATTTTGCGCTTGATTAAAATTCCGCTTATAAGCAGAAATTAACGCAGCTTCGATTGCTTCAATGATAATTTCTTTACTGATGCCTTTTTCTTTTTCAAGAATCGTGAGAGCATCTAATAATTCACTGCTCATTTAACGGTCTCCCCCCTTAAAGCATTTGTATTCATTAGAATGTAACAGCTAGTCTTGCATTAGCTATTTTGTCATACGGAATATTGATCCGTTTCTTTCTTGTTTTGATCGTGATCTCAACTGTCACTGTTTGTCCATCAAATTCAGCCAGTTCACCTTCAAACACTTTTGCGCCCTCAATAGGCTCATACGTCTTAATGTACACATTTTTTCCAAGTGATTTTTCAAAATCGGCTTTTTTCTTTAGCGGACGCTCAGCTCCTGGAGATGAGACTTCAAGAAAGTAATTTTGGCTGATTGGGTCTGCCTCATCAAGCTTTTCGCTTAAAGCTTCGCTTACTTTGGCACATTCCTCAATATCCACACCGTCATCGGAATCAATAAACACGCGAAGGAACCAGCTTTGACCCTCTTTGACAAATTCAATGTCGACGAGTTCCAGCTGAAGGCTGTCTACGATTGGCTGAGCCATCTCTTGAACGGTGTCAGTCACTTTTTTGCTCAATGTTCTTCCTCCTTGTGCTGTCGATCTCATATTCGTCTCGTCACTCTGCATAAAAACCCTGCTTCAAAAGAGCAGGGGGCTAAAAGTAAACGATGAACATGTCGAGACAAAATTCTCCTGTTCAATACAAAAGAGCGGGTTTCCCCACTCTTTGCCTCGGTAATCGTTAGCATTTCCAATAAAACTATACCATAACCATATTTTTATTGCAAATGGATATACGCTTACTTTCACCTAAGCAAATGACAGAGACTCTGATGTTACAATGTCACTTTTTGCGCTTATGTATACATAGAAGCAGAATTTCCAAAGAAACTCTGCTTTCCATGTTAAAACAGTGACAATTGGTTTTGATCAGGCAGTGATTCCAGACAGCCATGGCGATCTAAATACTCTAAAATCGTTTTGGACACTTTCCCTCTTTTTTGCAAATCTTCTTTAGAGAGGAATTCGCCTTCTTCACGAGCCTTTACAATATTCAGAGCTGCGTTCGTCCCTAGTCCTGGAATGGAGTTAAACGGCGGGATCAGGCTATTGCCGTCTATGATAAACTCAGCAGCGCTGGAGCGATATAAGTCGACTTTTTGGAATGAATAACCCCTCTCACACATTTCAAGCGCTAGTTCTAACACAGTGAGAAGGTTTTTTTCCTTCGGTGAAGCATCAAGTCCTTTACCGTTAATGTCCTCCATTACGGCTTTGATTGCTGTAGAGCCTTTAATCATCGTATCGATATCAAAGTCGTCTGCACGAACAGTAAAATAAGCCGCATAATACAATAGTGCGTGATGCACTTTAAAGTAAGCGATACGGACCGCCATTAATACATAAGCCGCGGCATGGGCTTTCGGGAACATGTATTTAATCTTTTTACAAGAATCAATATACCAGTCCGGGACATTGTTATTTTTCATTTCTTCTTCCCATTCAGGCGTTAATCCTTTTCCTTTACGCACAAATTCCATGATTTTAAAAGCAAGGGACGGCTCAAGGCCTTGATAGATTAAATAAACCATAATGTCATCACGGCAGCCGATCACTTCACTCAGCTCGCAGATATTATTGTGGATGAGTTCCTGCGCATTGCCGAGCCATACATCAGTTCCGTGAGACAAGCCTGAAATCTGAACGAGCTCGGAAAAAGTTGTCGGCTTTGTATCTTCAAGCATCTGCCGCACAAATCGGGTTCCGAATTCAGGGATTCCAAGAGTACCTGTTTTACAGCCAATCTGTTCTTCTGTAACACCGAGTGATTCGGTTCCCTGGAAGATCTTCATTACTTCAGGATCATCAGTTGGAATGGTTTTCGGATCGATTCCGCTTAAGTCTTGTAGCATCCGAATGACGGTCGGGTCATCGTGTCCGAGAATATCCAGCTTTAACAGGTTGTCATGGATGGAATGGAAATCAAAGTGCGTCGTTTTCCACTCTGAACCTGTGGCATCTGCCGGGAACTGAATTGGTGAAAAATCATAAATATCCATATAATCCGGAACTACGATAATACCCCCAGGGTGCTGTCCAGTCGTCCGTTTGACACCTGTACATCCCTGTACGAGCCGATCTACTTCGGCCCCGCGCATATGAAGATTATGGTCTCCGGCGTAGCCTTTTACATATCCGTAAGCTGTTTTTTCTGCAACGGTTCCTATCGTTCCCGCTCGATATACGTTGTCCTCTCCGAACAATACTTTTGTGTAATTGTGTGCTTGCGGCTGATATTCCCCTGAGAAGTTCAAATCGATATCGGGTACTTTGTCCCCTTTAAAACCTAAGAACGTTTCAAACGGAATATCATGGCCGTCTTTTTTCAGAGGCGTTCCGCAATGAGGACAGAGCTTATCAGGCAGGTCAAAACCCGAACCGACAGACCCGTCATTAAAGAACTCAGAATGCTGGCACTCAGAGCATACATAATGCGGCGGCAGCGGGTTGACCTCAGTGATCTCAGTAAGCGTCGCAACCAATGAGGAGCCTACGGAACCACGGGAACCTACGAGATATCCGTCATCCAATGAACGCTTTACAAGTTTATGAGAGATCAAATAAATAACAGCGAAGCCGTGGCCAATGATACTCTTTAATTCTTTTTCAATCCGCGCTTCCACAATGTCAGGCAGCTCTTCTCCGTAAATGCTTTTAGCACGCTGATAGCTCATTTCTCTGATCTCTTCATCAGCGCCTTCGATTTTCGGTGTGTACAAATCGTCTTTAATCGGCTTGATGTCATCGATCATAGAAGCAACCTTTTGGGTATTGGCGACAACGATTTCTTTCGCTTTTTCGTCACCTAAGAATGAAAATGCTTCAAGCATTTCGTCTGTCGTTCTGAAATGCACTTTCGGCAGTTCATGCCTGTTCAGCGGATTAGCCCCGCCTTGGGAGGAAATTAAGATCTTCCTGTAGATTTTATCCTCATCATTCAAGTAATGAACATTCCCCGTAGCCACAACCGGTTTATTAAGCTTTTCACCCAGTTTCGTGATATTGGCAATAATTTCTTTCAGCGCTTTTTCATCGCGCACCAGTTCAAGCTCCAGCAAGTGACGGTATACTTCCGGCGGCTGGACCTCAAGATAATCGTAGAATGACGCGATATCTTCCACCTCTTCAGGCGATTTTTGCATCATGCCTTCAAAAACCTCTCCCCTGTCACAGGCTGAACCGATGAGAAGTCCTTCCCTGTATTTCTCAAGCTGAGATCTTGGGATACGAGGCACTCTGTAAAAATAATGAATATGTGAAAGTGACACAAGCTTAAATAAATTTTTAAGCCCCGTGCTATTCACAGCAAGTAATGTTGCGTGATAAGGCCTCGATCTTTGATAAGCGTTGGACTGCCCCATATTTTCATTCAGCTCATCATGGTACTGAATGCCTTTTTCAGCTGCGTCCTTCAGCATTTTCAGGAGCAAATAAGCAGTGGCTTCAGTATCGTAGATCGCACGGTGATGCTGTGTGAGTTCGATATCAAACTTTTTACAAAGTGTGTTCAAACGGTGGTTCTTAAATTCAGGATAGAGAAAACGGCCAAGCTCAAGCGTATCAATGACTGGGTTTTTAGCTTTTTCGACTTCAAGAAGCCTTTTATAAGCTACGTTTAAGAATCCCATATCAAAACTCGCATTATGGGCGACAAGGATATCATCGCCGATCCATTCTCTGAAATCTCTTATGACATCTACGACGTCTGGAGCGTCGCGAAGCATATCATCGGTGATGCCGGTCAGCTCTATGATTGTGGCTGAAAGCGGACGATGCGGGTTCGCAAACGCCTCAAATTTGTCAATAATTTCTCCGTCTTTTACTTTTACTGCAGCCAGCTCAATGATCGTATCGTATACAGCAGATAGGCCAGTCGTCTCGACGTCAAACACAACATATGTTTCTTCCTCAAGCAAACGATGTGCAGCATTATAAGCGATTGGCACGCCATCATCAACGAGGTTCGCTTCCATCCCATAAATCATTTTAATTCCATGCTTTTTAGCGGCGGAATACGCATCAGGGAAGGATTGAACGACAGCATGGTCCGTCAAAGCGATGGCCTCATGACCCCATTTTTTCGCCTGTTCGACGAGTTTTCCGATACCCGTAACAGCATCCATTTGGCTCATTGGGGAATGCAAGTGCAATTCCACTCTTTTTTCTCCTTCAGGAGCCGAATCTTCACGGGTTTTCGCTTTCATTTCGTTCACGTCATTTGCGATCATAACGAGATCTCTGACAAAAGTGTCATTTTGAATGCTGCCGCGTGCTTTTACCCACATACCTTTTTTCAGAGACTTCATCAGTGCCGCATCTTCTTTTTCACGTGCAAACATTTTGATTAAAATACTATTTGTGTAGTCTGTAATTTTGAAGATACACAACGTGCGCCCGCTTTTCAGCTCTCGGGTCTCCACATCAAACACGTAACCTTGGACCGTAATTCTCCGTTCTTCGTCCATAATGCTGTCAAGTGTCCGGATTTCTTCGTTATCTTTAATTTGATAACCGATAACAAGAGGCCCGGATGGCATTTGGTCTTCATCACTTTCTTTATCTTTCTTCTCCATTTCAATCAGCGCCTGCATGGCTCGCTCTTGATCTTCCGCAAGCTTTTGCTCCCGAAACTTTTGAACTTCTTGTTCGGATACAAAGATTTCGGCATCAAGCTGAAGGTCCGGGAAACCAAATTGGCGGTAGCCGTCTTGAATCATGGAACTATATTTGCTCTTAAGAGCAGCTGCTTCCGTGTCCGTTTTTGTTTTGACAATCAGCTTATTGCCCTTCAGTTTCGGTTTTTGCTGGTTTAATAGGCTGATAATCGGCGGTGAAATGCCTTGCAGTTCTTCAAT
Source organism: Bacillus vallismortis (assembly GCF_004116955.1). Taxonomy (NCBI): domain Bacteria; kingdom Bacillati; phylum Bacillota; class Bacilli; order Caryophanales; family Bacillaceae; genus Bacillus; species Bacillus vallismortis. Next base: position 1,769,802 of record NZ_CP026362.1, read on the forward strand.
GCAGCGTGACCAGTAGTCTTGTACAATACTTTCACTGATCTCGGCATCTTGCACTTCGATTGAAGATGTCACTTTTGCTATGTGGGCAAACGATTGCGTCAGCCTCGTTGTTAATGTGTCATATATTTGAAAAGGCAGCAAAGATTTAAATTGAAAATGAAAATGCCAAGACTTTGAAGCTTTGTGTATCGCCAGCTTTTTAATCTCGCCATCTTCAAAATATGTCATGAAGGTATCATCTGTCATATTAATCTGCTGCAGAAGAATTTGAAACTGCCTTCTGTTGACTGATAACTGTTCCATTCAGACAGTATCCCTCCCTAAAAACATCATAAGTGAAGGTACCTCAGGCAATGAGGTACCTTCTATTATTTCTATTTTAACATGTTTTTTGATAAATCGTTATGGTGATTACTGCTTGCTGATAAATGCAGATAATTCGTCTACTGAAATCTCAGTTGACTCACCTGTTTTGCGGATTTTCACTTCGACAATTCCTTCGTCCGCACGTTTTCCGACTGTGATGCGGATTGGAAGGCCGATAAGATCTGAATCAGCGAATTTTACACCGGCGCGCTCAGCACGATCGTCAAAGAGCACTCCATAGCCTTCCGCTTTTAAATCGGCATACAGCTTTTCAGAAAGCTCTCTTTGCCCATCGTTTTTCATGTTCAATGCAAGAATATGAAGATCATACGGCGCAACGCTTTTTGGCCATATTAATCCTTTTTCATCGTGATGCTGTTCAGCTATAGCAGAAAGCGTTCTTGACACACCGATACCGTAACAGCCCATCAACATTGGCTGCGCGCGGCCGTTTTCATCTAGGTATGTCGCATTCATCGCTTCTGAATAGCGTGTTCCAAGCTTAAAGACTTGTCCGACTTCAATTCCTTCTGCAAAACGGATTGTGCCTTTACCATCTGGTGAAGGGTCTCCCTCTTGAATAAAACGAAGATCAGCAAACTCTTTAATGTTCGTGTCACGGTTTACATTGACATTTTTATAATGATGATCTCCTTCATTTGCACCGGCAACAGCATTGACCATAGATTTGACCGCAAGATCAGCATATACTTCAATATCTTGTTTGACACCTACAGGGCCGACAAAGCCCGGTTCTGTTCCAAGCTGCTGAATAACCTCTTCATGTGAGGCAAGCTCCACAACTTCCGCTTGAAGCAAGTTTTTCACTTTAATATCGTTAACTTCATGGTCGCCCCGTACAAGCACTATGATGAAACGATCGTCTGCTTTAAATAGGACTGACTTCATGCAGGCTTCAGCGGAAACCTGTAAAAACGCAGTCAGTTCTTCAATTGTTTTCACGTTAGGCGTGTGGACTTTCTCTAAAGCTTTAGGCTCTTCCTCAGAAGGGACTTCTTGATAAAGAACTTCAGCCATTTCGATATTAGCCGCATACTGTGATTCATCGGAATACGCAATTGTATCCTCTCCGATGGCAGAAAGCGCCATAAACTCGTGCGTATCCTTTCCTCCCATTGCGCCTGAATCTGCGATAACAGGCCTAACATTAATCCCGCAGCGGGCGAAAATATTAGAATAGGCCTCGTACATTTTTTGATACGTTTCATCCAGGCTATCTTCAGATGCATGGAAAGAATACGCATCCTTCATAATAAATTCGCGGCCTCTTAACAGGCCGAAGCGAGGACGTTTTTCATCTCTGAACTTAGATTGAATTTGATAAAGAGTCAGAGGGAGACGCTTATAAGATTTAACCTCATCGCGTACAAGTGAAGTGATAACTTCTTCATGCGTTGCCCCTAAAGCAAATTCACGGCCATGACGGTCTTGTAGCCTCATCAGCTCAGGACCATACGTATACCATCTTCCTGATTCCTGCCATGTTTCAGCCTGCTGCAATGCGGGCATAAGCATTTCCACGGCATCAATTTTCTCCATTTCTTCACGAACAATCTGCTGAATGTTTTGAATCACTTTATATGCCAGAGGCATATAGCTGTATACCCCGCTCGTATTCTGTCTGATAAATCCTGCTCTCAGAAGAAGCTGATGACTTTTTGCTTCGGCATCAGCTGGAACTTCACGGAGCGTAGGAATAAGCGTCAAACTTTGTCTCATTTCTTCGCACCTCTGATTGATTTACTTTTCGTTTACAAGAACAGCCGCTGGATATCATTCCATGTGACAACCAGCATAAGAAGCATTAGGAAAGCCACCCCGATAAACACAACAAAAGCTTCTTTTTCCCTGTTAATCGGTTTGCCCCGAATCGCTTCAATAAAGAGAAATAACAGTCTTCCACCGTCAAGTGCCGGAATCGGAAGCAGGTTGACAATCCCAAGGTTAATGCTTAAAAACGCAGCAAACTGGAATAAGTTCACTAACCCTGTTTTCGCCACCTGGTCTGTCATGTCATATATGCCGACAGGACCTGACAGCATGTCAAGTTTGAATTGGCCAGTTACTAATTTGCTTAAGTTGGTTAAAATGGCTTTAGTGACATCAACTGTTGATGTCGCGCCGTAAGCAACCGCTGAGAGAACGCCTTTTTCAGTCGGCGCATAGGAGCCGAAACGTCCGATAGTTTTTTTGTTCTCATCTTTCACTGCTTCCGGAGTCACTGAAATATGAAGCGTTTTGTTATCTCTTTTTACGGCAACATCCATTTCTTTTTCCGGATTTTCCTTTACAGCGGATACAATGTCCGTCCAAGACCTCATTTTCTCTCCGTTAATGCTTTGAATATAATCTCCTTCTTTTAGCCCTGCTTCGGCTGCCCGCCCATTGTCAGTCAGCTGTCCCAGCATAGGATCATTTGAAGGTACGCCTTGAATGAGCCCAAGCATCACTAATATGACGTAAGCTAAAATAAAGTTCATAATCGGCCCTGCAGCAATTGCTTTGATTCGCTGCCACACAGGTTTGGAACCAAATTGGCGATTATACGGCGCAATTTGCACTTCTTCTCCGTCTACAATGAAGAAGGATGTTTCGCTGACAGTGAAGCTGGAAAGTTCATCCTCTTTCCCCTGTTCATAGCCAGTAATCTTCATGTCATGCTCTAAATCAGCAGTTTCTACTTCAATGACTAGAGCATCCGGGTACTTTTCCTTTTGATTGATAATGACTTTCTCAACTTGATCGTCTTTATTAAACAAAAGCCCTACCGTGTAACCGGGTTTTACCTCAATCATTTCCGGATCTTCTCCGGCCATACGGACAAATCCGCCGACCGGTAGCAGCCTAATCGTATAAACTGTTTCATTTTTTTTGAAAGAAAAAATCTTTGGACCGAATCCGATCGCAAATTCACGGCAGAGAATTCCCGCTCTTTGGGCTAGCAATAAATGGCCCAGTTCATGGAAGAAAACGAGCGCTCCGAAAATAATGATAAACGCTATAACTGTATTCACGAACATACCACCTTATGTGAGTATTGAGTTGACGTATCCCCGGGTATCTTTGTCCACTTCTTGAATGTCCGCCAGGCTCGGTTTGCTCATTACCTGATGGCGGGATAGTGCCTTTTCGATACAGTCTTCAATAGCCAAAAACGGTATCTTGCCTGCTAAAAAGGCAGCGACAGCTACTTCATTCGTCGCATTTAGCACTGTCGGCATTGTTCCTCCTATTTTACCTGATTCAAAAGCAAATTGTAAGCAGCGGAACCTGTCAAAATCAGCTTTCTCAAAATGAAGGCTGCCGATTTCCCATAATTCAAGACTTTTCGCATTCGGTAATGGCGACCGATCCGGATAGGTGAGGGCATATTGAATTGGAACCCTCATATCGGGAGTTCCAAGCTGTGCGATCACACTTTTGTCATGAAACTCAACCATTGAATGGATGATGCTCTCTTTATGTAAAATGACATCAATTTGTTCATATGGTATATCGAAAAGCCAATGTGCCTCGATCACCTCTAATCCCTTATTCATCATTGTAGCCGAATCGATCGTAATTTTTGCACCCATTGACCAATTCGGGTGTTTTAATGCGTCCTCAACTGTTACTGATTCGAGCTCCTCCCGCGTCTTGTCCCGAAAGCTTCCGCCGGAGGCCGTAATGATGAGGCGTTCAATATTTTTTGCCTGTTCGCCTTGGAGTGCTTGAAAAATCGCCGAGTGCTCACTGTCGACAGGCAGCAGCGGAACATCATATTTCTTCGCATGTTCTTTAACTATATGCCCTGCAGTGACGAGAGTTTCCTTATTTGCAAGCGCAATTGTTTTTTTCTGTTCAATTGCCTTTAACGTCGGGACAAGGCCGACGCTTCCGAGCAAAGCGTTGACAACAATGTCAACCTCTTCGAACACCGCTGCTTCTATCAGTCCTTCTTCTCCCAGCCCAATTTGGCATTCAAAAGAAAAAGATACTTGTTTTAATTGATGATATGTATCCAGATCACCGACAGAGACAAATTTCGGCTGAAAGGTCTCTATCATCGGAACAGCCTTCTCAATATTTTTGCCAAACGACATAGATACCAGCTGAAATTGATCTTGATGCGTACGCAATACATCGAGCGTCTGTTCGCCGATTGACCCTGTTGCTCCTAAAAGACAAATATTTTTCAAAGTGCCACTACTCCTATTCTTTTTGCTGCATGATCATTCTTATATTCATATTAGACTTTTTTATGAAAAAAGGGCAAGCAGAAAGTACAAGAAAGGCATGACAAACAAGAAACTGTCAAAACGGTCCAAGATACCGCCATGCCCTGGAAGAATACTCCCGGAATCCTTAACATCGTAATGTCTTTTCAAGGCGGATTCCACTAAATCTCCAAGCTGTCCGAAAATAGATAAAAACAGCGTAATCAACAGCAGATAGATATACGGGATCGGAAGGTGTACAACAAGTTGAAAAATCGTCGCAAGTACAAGCGAGATGACAATTCCGCCTGCGAATCCTTCCACTGTTTTATTCGGACTGATTTCAGGCCACAGTTTTCGCTTACCAAGCGCTTTTCCGACAAAATATGCACCGGAATCAGTAGACCAAATCACAATACAAGCGTAGAAAATGTATATTAACCCATATTGGTCAAGATTTCTGATTTCTATAAAATAATGAAAACACATTCCGATATAAATTGCTGCAAGCGTAATAAACCCGACTTCATCAAACGTAAAGGTGTTTTTCACCAACACTGTGTAAGTCAGCAAAAGCAGTACCGCGAACAAAGCGATTTCCATTTTTGAAATACCGTGCGCCTCTAAAAACGAGTACTGGCTTGGCAATAAGAACATCCATAATAAGAAAAGACCGATCAAACCCGGCAGTGAAACCATCCTCAGCTTTTTCATCCGTAAAAGTTCAAAAAGCGCTACACTGCCCATTACATAAACTAATATGGTGAACGGCAATTTCCCGACAATAACCAAAAATAAAAATACAATTGCTGCCAGAACACCTGTCAAAATTCTTTGTTTCATGTCCACCATCCTCTAAATTCCGCCAAACCTCCGGCCCCTCTGCTGATACTCTCCTAACGCCTTTAAGAAGTGATCTTCCTTAAAGTCAGGCCACAGGACGTCAGTAAACACAAATTCGCTGTAGGCAACCTGCCATAGCATAAAATTGCTCAGTCTAATCTCGCCGCTCGTCCGAATTAAAAGTTCAGGATCCTGCAAAGATTCAGTCATTAAGTAATTAGCAAAAAGTGATTCATCAATATCTTCAATGTGCAAAGACCCGTCCTTCACTTTTTCCGCAAGCGATTTTGCAGCAGTGACAATTTCGGTACGACCACCATAATTGAGAGCAAAATTAAGGATCATCCCATCATTTTGCGCCGTATCCTGTACAGCCTTTTCAATCGCACGTAATGTGTGCGCCGGCAAAGCCGTTTCATCCCCTATAATCCGGACCTGTACATTTTCCTCAACTAGCTCTGGGAGATACGTATTTAAAAATTCTTCAGGAAGCTTCATTAAAAAATCGACTTCCATTTTCGGCCTCTTCCAGTTTTCCGTTGAAAATGCATACAAAGTCAGTACTTTGACACCAAGTTCGTTCGCAAGCTTCGTTGTCCTTTTTACCACCTTCATCCCTTCATGGTGACCTGCAATTCGGGGAAGAGAGCGTTTTTTAGCCCAACGGCCATTTCCATCCATGATAATGGCAATGTGTTCGGGAATTTCTCCCTTAAGTATGTCTTCTTTTGTATAACGTTCTAAGTTGGAAGCCGCAGTTTGCTGATTCTTCCAATTTTTGAGTATGTTGAGCATGAGATTCCTCCGTCACCCAAAAAGGTTGCATTCCCTGCTGATAACCGATGTAATCAACAGTATTAACAAAAAAACCCCCTGTAAACATGAGAGGGTCTTTTCACTATTATCTATTGTACATAGTTTTTCATTAAACTTCCATGATTTCTTTTTCTTTGTCTTTTGTGACACTGTCAATTTTTGACACATATTCATCTGTCAGTTTTTGAACGTCTTCAGTGGAAGCACGCAGTTCATCCTCAGTAATGTCTCCGTTTTTCTCAAGTTTTTTGAGATCATCGTTAGCATCACGGCGAACGTTACGGACAGCTACTTTCGCCTCTTCAGCATATTTTTTTACAACTTTCACTAATTCCTTACGTCTTTCTTCTGTTAATGCAGGAATCGCAATTCGAATCATATTTCCGTCACTTGTCGGCGTTACGCCTAAGTCAGCTTTTAAAATCGCTTTTTCAATATCACCGATAGCTGTTTTGTCATAAGGCGTTACCACAAGCATACGAGCTTCAGGCACGTTAATAGAAGACAGCTGATTTAAAGGTGTCTGTGCTCCGTAATATTCTACCGTTACTTTATCTAGCAAAGATGGATTGGCACGGCCTGCACGTACAGTAGCCAATTCGCGCTGATAAGCAGCAATTGCTTTTTCCATTTTTTCTTTTGTTTGAGTTAAGACTTCTTTTGACACGTTATTTCCCCCTCACGATCGTTCCGATTGATTCACCGATAACGGCACGTTTGATATTTCCTTCTTCCATAATAGAAAAGACGATAAGCGGAATGTCATTATCCATGCATAAAGATGATGCTGTAGAATCCATGACTTCCAGGCCGTCTTTTAGAACGTCAAGATAAGAAAGTGATTCATATTTAACAGCTGTTTCATCTTTTCTAGGATCCGCATTATACACACCGTCAACATTATTTTTAGCCATTAAAATAACGTCTGCTTCAATTTCAGCAGCCCGCAGTGCAGCTGTCGTATCAGTTGAGAAATATGGGTTTCCTGTGCCCGCAGCGAAAATAACGACACGTTTTTTCTCTAAGTGGCGTATTGCTTTTCTTCTTATGTACGGTTCAGCAACTTGTCTCATTTCAATGGATGTTTGCACTCTGGACTGGATTCCGAGTGTTTCCAAGCTGTCTTGAAGAGCAAGCGAGTTCATAACTGTCGCCAGCATTCCCATATAATCAGCAGTTGCACGGTCCATACCCAGGTCACTTCCTGTTTTTCCGCGCCATAAGTTGCCGCCGCCTACTACAACAGCCACTTCGACTTCAAGCTCAGCGATTTCTTTCACTTGCTTTGCAATGGATTGAATGACAGTTGGGTTAATTCCGTTACCCTGTTCTCCTGCCAATGCTTCTCCGCTAAGCTTTAATACGATACGTTTGTATTTTGGTTTTTCCATGATAACCTCCAAGTGTAAACATTGCCGTTTTCTATTATGCAAGAGAAAAAAAGGTTTGTAAATATAGTTTTAAAAATAGGGAACACAATTGTGTCCCCTATACTGCCTGAAAAGACGCGACTTGGCCGCGAAATCTTTTCGCCATTATTTTTTCACTTGGTTCATTACTTCTTCAGCAAAGTTTTCTTGACGTTTTTCGATGCCTTCTCCAACTTCATAGCGGACATAAGTTTGAACAGTTGCATTTTTCGCTGCGACAACTTGTTTCACTTTTTCATCTGGGTTTTTAACGAACGCTTGATCTAAAAGACAAATTTCTTCGAAGAATTTGTTCAGACGGCCTTCAACCATTTTCGCTACGATGTTTTCAGGTTTGCCTTCTTGAAGGGCTTGCTGAGTTAAGATTTGGCGCTCATGATTTCTTTCTTCTTCAGATACTTGATCACGAGAAATGTAACGAGGGTTAACCGCAGCAACGTGCATAGCGATATCTTTCGCAATTTCTTCGTCAGTTGTACCGTTCAGAACAGTTAATACACCGATGCGGCCGCCCATGTGAAGGTAAGCACCGAATGCAGAGCTGTCGTCTTTTGTAAGAACTGTAAAGCGGCGAAGAGTGATTTTCTCACCGATTTTAGCAACTGCGCTTGTGATGTACTCTTCAACAGTAGCACCATTTTCCATTTTTTGACCCATTGCTTCTTCAACATCTGCTGGAGCATTTGTAAGAAGGTGGTCAGCTAACGTGTTAAGAAGCTCTTTGAAGCCTTCGTTTTTCGCAACGAAGTCAGTTTCAGAGTTTACTTCTAGGATAACACCTTTGTTGCCGTCAGTTTTAATAATAGTAGAACCTTCCGCTGCGATACGGTCAGCTTTTTTCGCCGCTTTCGCAATTCCTTTTTCTCTTAAAAGGTCAATTGCTTTGTCCATATTTCCGTCAGTTTCAGTTAACGCTTTTTTACAATCCATCATGCCCGCGCCAGTTTTTTCGCGCAGTTCTTTTACTTGCTGTGCAGTAATTGCCATTTGTATTCCTCCTTATATGTTTAAACAAGAGTATGTATATTACACATTTTTCTTGAAAAAAGGTGATAAAAGGCAGTCCCTCTTATCACCTTTTAAATAGGTTACGCAGTTGTTGTTTCTGTTTCTGGTGCAGTTTCTTCAGCAACTTCCGCTTCTTCTTCGCCTTGCTTCGCTTCTAAGATTGCATCTGCCATTTTAGAAGTTAGAAGTTTAACAGCGCGGATAGCGTCATCGTTCGCTGGGATTACAACATCAATCTCATCAGGATCACAGTTAGTATCAACGATACCAATGATAGGGATGTTTAATTTGCGAGCTTCCGCAACAGCGATGCGCTCTTTGCGAGGATCGATGATGAATAATGCATCAGGAAGATCCTTCATATCTTTAATTCCGCCTAGGAATTTTTCAAGACGCTCTAATTCTTTTTTCAATTGAACGACTTCTTTTTTAGGAAGCACTTCAAACGTACCGTTTTCTTGCATTTTTTCAATGTCTTTAAGACGTTTAATACGTTTTTGGATTGTTTCAAAGTTTGTTAATGTACCGCCCAACCAGCGTTGGTTGACATAGTACATGCCAGAGCGCTGAGCTTCTTCTTTAACAGAATCTTGAGCTTGTTTTTTTGTTCCGACGAAAAGGATTTTTCCGCCTTCAGCAGCAAGATTTTTAGTGAAGTTGTAAGCTTCCTCTACTTTTTTGACTGTTTTTTGAAGGTCAATGATATAGATTCCGTTACGCTCCGTGAAAATGTAACGCTTCATTTTTGGGTTCCAACGGCGTGTTTGGTGACCGAAGTGAACACCAGCTTCAAGCAATTGCTTCATAGAAATGACTGACATGTTATTTCCTCCTAATATAATGGTTTTTTTCCTCCGCTTAGGTCATTTTTGTGCAGAACTGCCGCCTGCAGCACCCTCTGCATAAATCGTTAAGCGTGTGTATTTAACACCAAGACATAATATAACACAGCTTTATCCGACAATCAAGAATCCTTTACACCTTTGGAGCGAAATTTTAAAAATAGCTCAATTTCTGTCTTTCCGCTCTTCAGTTTCTGAGCGATTTGACTGGCTGAATACCCCTGCTCATATAAATCTATGACCTGGTCTTCAAAAGTTTGGACATCGCTGTTTACGCTCTCTTCCTGACGCTCAACTTCAGTAATCAGGCCTTCAATATGTTCAGGAAGATTCTCTTCTTCTTGAACTGTACTCCGCTCTGAATATGTTTTAGCGTTCTGAAGGTGTGGCATTTGGGCTTCTTCATCGGCTTGGCTTGGAAGTGAATCGGTATTTTCTATCAGTTTCTCATTTTCTTCTTTTAATTCAAGAAGAAATGCTGCCAAGGTGTTTTCTGTCTCTTCAAGTATCTTCTTTTGCTGTTTTTCTGTTTCTTTCACAGCCGCGAGCCTTGTATATAGGATCATGACAGCGTACAGAAGAACGCCGTGGAGCGCAAAGCTTAAAAGCCATAATAGTGTTGACATGTTTTTCACTCGCTAACCATGAAATTCTTTATTGAATCACTTTTTCAAGCAAATTCTTTAATTTAAATAGTGCCTTTGAATGGATTTGTGATATGCGGGACGTAGAAAGATTTAATACTTGTCCGATTTCTGTCAATGTCAACTCCTCTTTGTAGAACAAACTGACTACCAGCTGTTCTTTTTCAGAGAGTTCGTGAATTTTTTCTGCAAGCTGCGCAATCAGTTCATCCTTCATAATCTTTTCCTCAGGCGGAACATTTTTGTCATCTCTGATCATGACCTGAATGTTTTCACCATCATCTTGATCATGGAGCTTTTCATCAATTGACAGCAGATTGGCAAAAAAGCCTTCATTCATTGTTGACACTACATCCTGTACCGTCATTCCGAGTTCCTCTGCAATTTCTGCGGGCGTTACGTTCCGAAGATAGCGCTGTTCAAGCTTTTCAATTGTCGCTTCAACCTTCTTTGTTTTTTCACGTGAGGTTCTGGGCAGCCAATCTTCTTTGCGAAGCCCGTCTATGATTGCACCGCGAATTCTAAACGAGGCGTAGGTATCAAATTTTAAGTCCCGGCTGGGGTCAAATTTTTCAAGGGCATCATATAAACCAAGCATACCAAGGCTCATTAGATCGTCTTTATGCACTGATTTCGGCAGTCCGACAGAAATTCTGCCTACATGATATGTGACAAGCGGCATGTAACGGCGCATTAAATCGTCACCGGCTTTAGGATCTTTCCACTCTTTCCAGCGCGTCCAAAGCACCTGATCTTCATAATTCAAGGATTGCATCGTTATCCCCCTAATACCTTTATTAAATCGTTTTTTCACCTTGTTTAACAGTTCGAATATGCAGCATGCAGGACTTCGGTTCAAATTCTATCGTCCGGCCGCTTGAGCCGCCCGTATCTTCACTAATGATAGGAATTTTATATAAAGACAGCTGTTCCTTTATCGCTAATACATTTCTCGGTCCGATCTTCATCAAATCATTTGTTGATTTAAATTTAAACATTTCCGATCCGCCGGCTAACTTTGCTTTTAATGCAGATTTCCTGCACCCCGCTTCTACCAGCATATCAATTGTGGTCTTCACGGCAGTATCAGCGTACTTGGCCCGGTTGAGTTCGGCAGTTTTCGATAATGTTGAATCCGGCAGCATGACGTGAACAAGACCTGCTGTTTGCTTTTCTTTATCATAAAGCACCAGCCCCACACATGATCCCAAGCCAGAGGTCCGGATGGTCTCCGGGAAGCGGGCGATCTTCACATCAGCAATTCCAACCTTTACAACAACAGCCTCGGTTGTACTCATAATGATGCACCCAAGGCGACAAAGAGCTTTTCAAATGAATCATAGTCCGGCAGCATAAACATATGCGCTTTCAGCTCCTGCTGATGGCTTTGGTCAAAAATTGACGTGTCGACAACAATAGCATGTTCTCCAACCTGACTGAGCTCCATCAGCCCTTCGCTGATCACAGCGCCGAACATGTCCAATGAAACTTCAGGTACGCTTGGGTAAAGCTGGAGTTTCGTCAAATCCGCCAAGGCTGTTAAATATGACCCTGCTAAAATATTGCCCAGTTCATGCAAAGCGGATGAGCTCATTTGATCTTCACCTAAATCCTCTATATCAAATTCGGGGTTTCCAATCAGCTCTCTGATAAACTGCTCCGCCTGATAAAAAGGCATTATAAAGAACATTGAACCCGTTAAATCGCCTTCCATCCTTAAGAAGATGCTGGCAACCGGGGTATCGGCGCCGCCGAAAAAATCGACAAGTTCATCGAAAGACAGCAGCTTTGCAAACGGGACTTCCATATCTATCTTTCTATTTAACAGCTGGGCCATTGCAGAGGCGGAGTGGCCGGCGCCAATATTGCCGACTTCCCGCAAAATGTCCATCTGCTCTTCTTTGATTCCATTAAAAATACTCATGTCATAACCCCTTTAAGATTAAGCTTGATCGGGCACAGCGGACTGAGATGATTCTTTATCCAAAACCGCGTTCGCATCAATAATATTTAAGAGCCTGTTCTCTTGTTTCACAATCTGTTCGATTGCCACATCCATATCTTTCTGGACGCTTTCTGGAGCAGATTCTATTTCATTTTCGTGTACGGTAATCACATCATTAGCTTCATCTACAATCCAGCCAACTTCAATATCACGATAAGCAATAATGATAATTCGTGTTTCATCTGTAATTTGATACTCTGGCAAATTCAGGCGCTTTCTTAAATCAATAACCGGAGTCACCACCCCGCGCAAATTGATTACCCCGCAAATATATGGTTCGACGCCAGGCACTCTCGTCGGCTTTTGCCATTTTTCAATTGATTTCACCTGAGTGACGGAAATGGCATATTCTTTGCCATTTACCACAAAAACAATCATTTTTTCCCCTGTTTTAATTTCTGCAGTCATGTGAGACACCTCCTCGAATGGTTAAATAATCAGTGCATTACAATCAATAATGAGCGCTACTTCTCCGTCTCCTAAAATAGTAGCTCCGGAAATTGCAAAGACGTTTGTTAAATAATCTCCGAGTGATTTCAGCACAACTTCCTGCTGGCCAATAAAGGAGTCCACTACAAATGCAGTAGGTTTATCGCCTTTTTTCACGACAATGATATGGAGCTGTTCCGCATCTTGTCTTGTATCATTTATTTTAAACTCTTCTTTTAAATAAACGACAGGGACAATGTGCCCTCTAAAGTCAATCACTTCACGGTCATGTGTTTGTAAAATGTCTTTTCTGTTAATAACTGCTGTTTCAATGATTGAAGAAATCGGAATGGCAAATGTCTCTTCTTCCAATTTGACCAGCAGAACTGAAATAATGGACAATGTAAGCGGAAGCTGAATGCTGAATAGAGAGCCTTGGCCTTCTGCAGATTTCACACTCACTGAACCGCCAAGAGACTCCAGTTTATTTTTCACAACGTCAAGTCCGACGCCGCGGCCGGAAATGTCAGAAATTTGATCAGCAGTTGAGAACCCTGGAGCGAAGATCAATTCGTAAATTTGGTTATCTTCTAAGGTTTCAGCTTCTTTTTCCGTAACAACGCCGCGCTCAAGCGCTTTTTCAAGAATTTTTTTGCGATTAAGGCCTGCGCCGTCGTCCTCTACTTCGATAAAGACATGGTTGCCGCTGTGATAGGCTTTTAGCACAACTTTTCCTGATTCCGGTTTTCCCTTTTGCAAACGCGTTTCCGGAGACTCGATCCCGTGATCAATACTGTTTCTGATCAAGTGAACGAGAGGATCTCCGATTTCATCAATTACTGTTCGATCAAGTTCAGTTTCTGCACCGATGATCGAGAGTTCTATTTTTTTATTCAGCTCTTTTTGAAGCTGGCGAATCATTCTCGGGAACCGGTTAAAAACAGTTTCAACCGGAACCATTCTCATATTGAGAATAATCGACTGCAAATCTCCGGAAATTCTGGTCATTCGTTCAACTGTTTCAGTCAGTTCATTGTGCTCAAGCTCTTTTGCAATCTGTTCTAGACGCCCGCGGTCAATGACAAGCTCTTCAAATAAGTTCATTAAAGAATCCAGTCTGTCAATGTTGACGCGAATTGTTTTAGATCCCCCGGCGGTATGCTTCGCCTGGTCGTCATTTTTGGCAGGCTGTTTTTGTTTTTCCTGCTTTACCGATACAGGCGCTTGTGATTCCGCCGACTTAGATTCTCCCGGCTTTTCAGCTGATGTTAAAGGAGCCCCTTGAATGACTTCGACTTGCTCAATTTCTGAAACTCCATTGATTAATTGTTCAATCTCTTCAGATGATTGATGTGTTAAGAAGCAAACTTGAAAGTCAGTGCCGAAATCTTCTGTTTCAAGCACTTCCGCACTTGGGATTGTTTTAGCCACTTCTCCGACTTCATTAAGCTTTTCAAACACCATATATACCCGAACTGCTTTTAACATACAGTTTTCGTTCAGAGAAATCTTGATTTCATATCGTTTGAAACCTTGCTCCTCCGCTTCTTGTATGACAGTCCGTTCAAATTCGTCATATTCCCAATCAGGTGCTGAACTCTGTTCTTCTGCAGGCTCCGCAGAGGCAGCCGTTTCAGCATGCGTATTATTCACATCAAGCTTGGCGCTCACTTCTGAAATATCCCTTTTACCGTCTCCGCCGTCAATAATAGATTGGACCATAGCTTCCAGGTGGTCCAGAGCTTCAAACAAAATGTCAAGCCAATCTGCGGTAACTGCCATGTCTCCGTTTCGGAATGCATCCAGCACGTTTTCAAGCAGGTGGGTTAGATGTGCTAAATCTGTATAGCCCATCGTTGCGCTCATTCCTTTTAATGTATGGGCAGCCCTGAATATATCATGAACGAGCTGAAGGTCAGTCGGGTCTTTCTCTAAAAGGAGAAGCTTTTCATTACATGTTTGTAAATGTTCTTTACTCTCATCAATAAAGACATCTAAATACTGATTCATATCCATTTGAATCACACCCTCTCTTTTTTCACACAGCTTGTGATGGATGCTGCGATATCTTCCACATGTTTAATCTCATGAATGAGACCCGCTTTAACAGCAGCTTTTGGCATTCCATATACGACACAAGATTCCTCAGACTCCGCAATGGTTTTCACATTGCCGGCTGTAAGCATGTCTTTAAGGCCGGCAGTGCCGTCATTGCCCATCCCGGTCATGATAACCGCTATTTTTTCATAGTCTGCAAGCTTACCGACAGAACGGAATAAATAATCGGCTGATGGTTTATGCCGGCTTGGCGTGTCGAGATTATCAAGAACGATCTGGAGCCCTTCGCTATTTTTGATAACGGATATGTTTTTTCCGCCCGGCGCTATGTACACACAGCCGTTGAGAGCCGCTTCACCATCTTTTGCTTCTTTTACTTGAATGTCAGATAAATGATTCAGACGCTCAGCCAAAGAAGCAGTAAAACCTTCAGGCATGTGCTGCACAACAACCACCGGTGCATTCAACCCCTTCGGGAGCTTCGGTATCACCTTTTGTAACGCTCTCGGACCGCCTGTTGATGTACCGATACATACAATTTGTCTGCCTGTGCTTGTCCTCGGCTTGCTTACATCAGGCTTTACAGGACGTACGATAGGCTCAGGACTCGCTGCCTGCGAAACTGGGTGTTTTCCCTGACCGGAAAGTCCAGCCGCGAGGACACGCTCAACTAATTGTTCTTTAATTTTATACAGATCCAGAGAGATAGAACCTGATGGCTTTGTGATAAAGTCAAAGGCACCGATCTCCAAACAATTAATTGTGCACGCTTTTCCTTTCTCAGTCTGGCTTGACACCATGATGACCGGCAAGTTATAAATTTCAATAATTTTGCGCAGTGTGTCTGTCCCATTCATGACCGGCATTTCCACATCAAGCGTAATAACATCCGGTTTTAGTAACTCGATCTTCTTAAGCGCTTCTTCTCCGTTTCTCGCAGTTCCGATTACTTCAATCTGCTTTTCCTCGGTTAGAAAATCACTTATCATTTTTCTCATGAAAGCTGAATCATCAACTACAAGCACACGAATCAAATTAAGCCCTCCTCATTAAAAAAGAAGATAATTTCTCCATAAATGTCTGTTTGCCTTCTTTGTGTCTGGTTTCTTCTCTTTCAAACAAGGCGTCCGCTAATAGACGGACTGACCGGCTGGCTTTCGCCTGAGGACTTTTTATAAAAAAAGGAACCTGTTCGACAACCGCTTTGCTTACGATCGCATCATCAGAAATGGAACCCGCAAACTGAACCTGAACATCTAAAAACATATGAATCGTGCGGGAAAGGCGGGTAAAAGCGTCCAGCCCTTCCTTTTGATCTCGGCATCGATTGACAGCCACCTTCATTGAAAGCTTATTTTCTGTCAAAACTAAGTGCTTGACAGCGCTGTACGCATCCATGATGGCCGTCGGTTCGGGTGTTGTTATGATCAAAATATCTTCCGCTGATAAAATAAAGGGCAGCTGATCTTTTGATAAGCCCGCTCCCATGTCAAACAGGACATAATCGAACTGGCTTAACGCGTGAGAAAGCTCATTGGCAAAAAACGCCCATTTTCTCTGATCCAGCTGGAAAATCACATCCAGACCGGTTCCCCCAGATATATACCGCAAACCCTTTGGGCCAGTGGATAATGACTGCAGCAAAGGCTTGCGATCGGTTAATATATCGATAATTGTGGCGGATGATGAGTTTCCCATTAATATATCAATGTTCCCCATGCCGATATCAAGATCGATGAGCAATACCTTCTTACCTTTATCCTGCAGCGCAAGAGCCATGTTTAAGGTAATATTGGATTTTCCGACACCGCCCTTGCCGCTGATGACAGCAAGTGTTTTCGCTTTTTGCGAATAAACCATTGGCAGAACACGCTGACGCTTTTCCATTTTCGCCCGTAAAGTTGCTGCTTGGTCAAATCTGTTCATCTGCACAGCATCCTTACAAAATCAAGAGGTGATACAGTCTGTATATCCTCTGGCACATTCTGGCCGTTTGTCATAAATCCGACACCTATCTTGGTTTCTGAAAGTATATTAAATACAGAACCTAAGGAAGCAGTTTCATCAATTTTCGTAAAAATAAACTGATTGACAGGGACAGATGAAAACCGTTTGACAATATGCTTCATATCCTCATATTTTGCAGTCGCGGATAAAACGAGAAATGACTGAATACTGCTTTCAAAAGGGATTGTCTCTTTCAATTCATCAATGTACTGCTGCTCCTTGAAGTTTCTTCCGGCTGTATCAATAAACACATGATCATACTCAGTGAATAACTCTTTCGCCTTCTGGAATTCTTCTTTTGTATAACAAACTTCCAGAGGAGCCTGCAGCAGTTCGGCATATGTTTTCAACTGTTCAACAGCTGCAATCCGATACGTATCTGTTGTAATAAAAGCGATTTTTTTCTGTTTTTCAAGCATAGATATAGCAGCGAGCTTTGCCAGTGTTGTCGTTTTACCTGCGCCCGTTGAACCAAACAGCACGATATACTTTGAATGAATAGGCTCCTGCCACTTGTCTGATTCAGGCAATGCATTGCATAGTATATCCTCGAGTTTACCGATCACGTTATCTTCCGTCAGACCGCCAGCTTCCACAGAGCAGCGAAGCAATTTTTTCAGCGCGCTCGTCTTCATTGACTCTTTAATCCCGCTTTCTTGCAAAAGCTTTTCCGCTTTTCGCAGCGGCTCAGGAAGTACAGATTGATACGCTGAGAAATCACCAGGCTCATGCGGCGACGGAAATTGAGGGAGATATGTCCTCTCCTCTATTTTCGGACTGCTTACCGGAGTTTTTAATGTTTGTTGCGGCTCAACTTCCTTCTGAGGCGTTTTTTTATTAGGAAAGTCCTGATCCAATACAGCAATGACTTCAACAGCAGGCTTGTTGATGAGTCCAAACCACTTTCGCTTTTTAATCTTTTTTGAATTTAAGATGACGGCATCATTACCTAACTCTTTTCTGATAAGAAGTGCCGCTTCTTGCATTGAAGCAGCAGTAAATTTTTTTATTTTCATTAAATATCCACCACTCCAATGCTTTGTACCTCAACATTCGCCTCAAGTTCGTTATATGAGAGGACCGGAAGATCAGGGAAGTATCGTTCCAGAAGCTGTTTTACATACATTCTGACAGGGGGCGAGCAAAGAAGAATCGCTGTTTCCTGACGTAATGAGAGCTGTTCGGCTTCTTTAGCGACAGAGCGCACAATACTTTCTGAAATATCTGGTTCAAGCGACAAATAATTTCCGTGTTCCGTTTGCTGTACACCGTCAGCTATCGCCTTTTCTACACGACCCGAACAAGTAACAACCTTTAACACTTCATTTTCTTTTGCAAACTGGGCTGTAATTTGTTTGGCCAGCGCCTGTCTTGTATACTCTGTCAAAAGATCAGAATCTGTTGTTAACTTTCCATAATCAGCAAGCGTTTCAAAAATCGTTACTAAGTTTCGGATTGAAACTTTTTCTTTTAAAAGCTTAGCCAGCACCTTCTGAATATCACCGACAGACAACGGATTAGGCGTAACCTCTTCGACAAGAACAGGATACGTTTCTTTCAAGTGATCGATCAGCTGTTTCGTCTCCTGTCTCCCGATCAGTTCGTGGGCATACTGCTTAATCTTCTCCGTAATATGGGTGGAAACGACTGAAGCAGGATCAACAACTGTATAACCAAGCATGTCAGCTTCATCTTTTACCGATTCAGCAATCCATTTGGCCGGAAGTCCGAATGACGGTTCAACTGTTTCAATCCCTTCAATGAGATCATCTTCAGGCGTAGGCGACATCGCTAAATAATGATCAAGCAACAGCTCGCCTTTTGCTACTTCGTTCCCTTTAATTTTTAATCGGTATTCATTAGGCTGCAATGCTATATTGTCTCTGATACGCACAACAGGAATGACAAGGCCGAGTTCCAGGGCCAATTGACGGCGAATCATCACAATTCTGTCTAATAAATCACCGCCTTGATTGGCATCAGCAAGCGGAATCAAACCATATCCAAACTCAAATTCTATCGGATCGATGTGCAGAAGCTGCACAACGCTTTCAGGACTTTTAAGGTCGTCGACCTCAGCCTCTTCCTCGAGAATCTCATCCACTTCTTCTTTTTCCTTACCTGATTTAGATAGCATATATGCGCCGAAAGCAAGCAGCCCTGCAAGCGGGCCCGTCAGAAAAATGCCAATCGGAGTGAAAATACCAAGAAGCAAAATCGTAGATGCTGCGACGTATAAAAGCTTTGGATAAGCAAAAAGCTGACCTGTAATGTCATGCCCTAAGTTTCCTTCAGAGGCAGCTCTTGTCACGACAATACCCGTAGCTGTAGAAATTAACAGGGCTGGAATTTGCGAAACAATTCCATCTCCTACGGTCAGCATCGTAAATTTTGAAGCTGCCTCTTGAATGGACATGTCCTGCTGAAGCATTCCGATTACGATACCGAAGATAATATTGATCATGACAATGATGATTCCGGCAATCGCGTCACCTTTTACAAATTTACTTGCACCGTCCATCGCTCCATAAAAGTCAGCCTCTCTTGCCACTTTTTCGCGGCGGTGCTTCGCATCCTGTTCGGTAATCATCCCTGCGTTTAAATCAGCATCAATACTCATTTGCTTCCCCGGCATTGCGTCCAGCGTAAATCTTGCTGCAACCTCGGAAACACGTTCAGAACCTTTCGTAATGACGATAAACTGAATAATAATCAGGATGATAAATACAACAAGTCCAACTAATACATTTCCGCCGACAACGAAATTTCCGAACGTCTCGACGACTTTTCCGCCTTCACCATGTGAAAGAATTGAACGGGTCGTTGAGACGTTCAAGCCCAAACGAAATAGGGTTAAAAGCAGCAACAGTGACGGGAAAATCGAAAACTGCAGCGCTTCCTGCATATTCATTGTGGTGAGAAGCACGATCAACGCAAGAGAAATATTAATAATGATCAAAATACTTAACAGCCATGGAGGAAATGGAATCACCAGCATCGCCACAATGAGGACAACACTTATTAAAACGGATAAATCTCTTGTTGACATGCTGTTTTTTCTCTCCTTTTAAATCGAAAAATTCAATATACTTTTTGTTTTGTTTTATATACGTAAGCCAGAATTTCAGCCAGTACTTTAAAAAATTCTTCCGGCACAGCCTGATCAATTTCTACCTGATCATATAACGCACGGGCAAGCGGTCTGTTTTCGACCATCGTGACATCATGCTCTTTCGCAATTTTCCTGATTTTTAACGCGAGGTGGTCAACACCTTTTGCAACAATATAAGGCGCGTCCATTTTTTCTTCGTCATACTTCAGGGCAATCGCATAGTGAGTCGGGTTTGTGATAATGACATCTGCTTTTGGAACTTCCTGCATCATCCGCCTCATTGCCATTTCCCGCTGCCTTTGTTTAATTTTAGACTTGATAATCGGGTCTCCTTCAGACTTTTTGTATTCATCTTTTATATCCTGCTTTGACATTTTGATGTTTTTCTCATGGTCAAACTTTTGATATAAATAATCGAGACCAGCAAGAATCAACAAAGCCCCTGCACCGCTCAGCCCCATCCACAGGGTGAGTTTTGAAACAAAAGAAAGTGCTTCTTCGGGTGTCAGAAGCGGGAGCCGGAGAATTTCTCCATAATGCAGCCAAAGTACAGCAAAAGCAGCAAAACCGACTACAGTGATTTTCAAAATGGATTTAAGCAGTTCTACTATGGCCCGCATGCTGTAAATTCGTTTAAAGCCTTTAATCGGGTCCAGTTTTTCAAGCTTAGGCTTTATGACCTCTGTAGAAAATAAGAAGCCCACTTGCATATAGTTGCTGGCGACCCCTGCGACAAGAGCGACAAGCATAATCGGCGCAAGCACAAAGGCCGTATCTTTTAATAAGCTGATAAACAGCATATGAACATTTGATTCTGAGAGCTTCATTAAGAGCGACTTGGTATAAAATGTTTCTATAAATGACAGTAGCCTGTCCCTCATAAAAGGCCCAATCGCAATGAGTGAAAGGAATATCACTAATAAAGAAACGGCAGTATTAACATCAGCACTTTTGGCAACCTGTCCTTTTTTTCGCGTATCCTGCCGTTTTTTTGGAGTGGCTTTTTCTGTTTTCTCTCCCGCAAAAAACTGCAGGTCAACTCTAAGCTTCATTAAGAAACACCGACCAATGCTAAAAGATTCCGCATCGTTTCAATCGTTAAACTGAAGACATTTCGCACAACGACGAAGATAACAGACATACACACAATAAGCATGATAAAACTGACAGCGATCTTTAAAGGCAGGCCGACCACAAATACATTTAATTGCGGAACAGTTCGAGCCACAATGCCTAATGCTAAGTCAACCAGAAACAAACTGGCCACAACAGGCGCTGACATTTGAAAAGCGATAATAAACATCGCATTAAAGCTTTTGGCGATAAAATAAGCAAACTTCTCATCGCCGAAATTCGGAAATGCCTGATCAATTGAAATATACTGAAAGCTGTAGTAAATACCGTCGAGCAGCAAATGATGGGCATTGACACTGAGCATAAACAAAAGTGCCATTGTATAAATAAACTGGCCAATTAGCGGACTTTGTGCCCCGGTTTGCGGATCAATAACGTTCGCAATTGAAAAACCCATTTGAAAATCAATAAACGAGCCGGCAATTTGAACTGCGGCAATCATCATATAAGCAATTAATCCCAGACAGAGACCAACCAAAGCTTCTTTAAACGCCAGGAGCATATATTGCCCATCTATCTCTAAAGAGGGAGGCTTATCAATGGTGCTGAAACAAATGACCGCGAGAAAAAAAGCAAATCCAATTCGATGAACAGCTGGTACATTTCGGTGTCCGAATAGCGGAATCGTTACAAAAAAAGCAGAAATTCTAATAAAAACCAATAAAAAAGCAGGAAATAAATCAATAATCGAATTCATCTCTACACTACCCTGCAAAACGATTTAAATTAGAAAACAACTCTGTTGTAAATGAAAGAATGATAGACAGCATCCATGGGCCAAAAAAAATCAGGGCCAGGAGAACTGCCACGATTTTCGGAATAAACGCCAAAGTCTGTTCCTGGATTTGAGTTGTCGCCTGAAATATGCTGACGATTAAACCGACCAGTAAAGCAATAGCCAATAATGGCCCACTGATCATCAGCGTTACGTATACGGCTTTTTCCGCCATAGAAATTACAAATTCTGAACTCACGTTTAGCACCTACCCTAAAAGCTCTGAAGCAAAGATTTCACAATTAAATACCAGCCGTCTACTAAAACAAAAAGTAATATTTTAAAGGGCAGAGAAATCATAACTGGAGGGAGCATCATCATTCCCATTGACATTAAGACGCTCGCTACGACCATATCTATAATTAAAAATGGAATAAAAATCATAAAACCTATTTGAAACGCTGTTTTGAGCTCCGATATGGCAAAAGCGGGAACCATTGTTGTTAGCGGGATATCCTTTAATGATTCAGGTTTATCCATATTCGCGTAATTCATAAACAATGCCAGATCCTTCTGCCTTGTGTGTTTACTCATAAATTCTTTAATCGGTTCCTCAGCTTTCGTATACGCTTCGTCCAAACTGATTTTGTTGTCCATCAATGGCGTCAGCGCCTCTTTATTAATCTCTGAAAAAGTAGGAGCCATAATAAAAAACGTTAAAAACAGCGCCAGCCCGATCAGAACCTGGTTTGGCGGCATAGATTGTGTCGCCAGTGAAGTCCTGACAAATGATAGAACAATGACGATGCGAGTAAAACAAGTCATAAGAATCAATATTCCAGGCGCCACTGAAAATACAGTTAACAATAATAGTAATTTAACAGATGAACTTACGTTTTCCGGATCGCTTGAACTGAAAATATTTATAAACTCATTCATGATGACGTGGGCCTTTCTTCTTTCCTTCAGAACGATTTTGTTTTAACTCTTCAAGCTGCTCTTTTAACGCTTTTGAAAATGAAGGCAGTTTTTGCTGCGGCTGATGTTCAGCACCCTTCAGCGGCTTCACTAACTTTGTCCACTCTATTTTGCTTGACATTGCCTCTTCATGCTGGCTGAGAATAACCTCAATCTCTTTTTCATCTTCAATTTCTTTCAGCAGCTGGATCGTCTCTCCTACACCAACGACGAGCACATTGTTTCCGACTTTGATCAATTGGATGGATCTATTTTGCCCGACCGATGTGCCGCCAATATTTTCAACATATTGAAAAGGCTTGAGGAGCCGATTTCTTTTGTTCATAAGCTTTACCAGCCCGTAAATCAGTACGACAACAAACAGTAAAGCGAAAATCATCTTCACGAAATCAAAAGCTGAGACAGAAGGAGCAGCCGCCCCCTCCGTCTCATCAGCAGTTTGTGTTGTTTTTTCTTCCTTTTGCTCTGGCTTATCTGCAGTTTTTTCATCTTTCTTTTGAAACCATTCGTTTACAGTTGAATTGTCAGAGTCTGCCGCGGCAGCCGCAATCGGATGTACACTGAATAAAACGAAAAAACAAGTAAAAACGATGAAATATAGACTCTTTTTCAACAGTCGTACACCCTTTAACTTAATGTTTTGTTGATTGCTTCAAGCACACGGTCTGCCTGGAAAGGTTTTACGATAAAATCCTTGGCACCGGCCTGGATGGCATCGATAACCATTGATTGTTGTCCCATAGCTGAACACATGATGATTCTAGCCTGTGCATCAATTTCTTTAATTTCTTTTAATGCTGTTATGCCGTCCATTTCCGGCATCGTGATATCCATAGTAACAAGATCAGGAGTAAGCTCTTTATATTTTTCTACTGCTTGCGCTCCATTTTCAGCTTCCGCTACTACTTCAAAACCGTTTTTTACCAAAATGTCTTTAATCATCATTCGCATAAATGCTGCGTCATCTACAATTAAAATTCTGTGTGCCATAATCTATCTCTCTCCTTGTGTTTCGTTATTTTAAATTATTAATGCGCTCTGCCTGGCTTAAAATGTCAGTGACTCTTACACCGAAGTTTTCTTCAATGACAACGACTTCGCCTTTGGCAACGATACGCCGATTCACTAAAATATCTACCGGCTCACCGGCTAATTTATCAAGCTCAATAATACTTCCGGCAGAAAGCTCCAAAATCTCTTTTACACTTCTCTTCGTTCTGCCAAGCTCAACAGTGATTGAAAGCGGAATGTCCAAAAGCATATCCAGGTTGTTTACAGGGGCCTGAGAAGCCTCATTGGGATCAAACGCGGAAAATTCCACTGGCGAAACCTGAACTGGTGCTGCTTTTTTTGGTGTTCCCTGCCTTTTTGGCTGTTGCTGCTGTTGCTGCTGCGGTTCCATACGCGGCTCTGGCGTCACAGGCGCTTTCGGCTGCTCATATGTAACATCAGGCTGCGGCGCTGTTTCTTCCTCTGCACTTTCTGTGTTCATCAGATTTGCAATTAAATCTTTTGCAAATGACAGCGGGTACAGCTGCATAATACTGGAATCTATTAAATCTCCCACCTTTAAGTTGAAAGACACTTTCACCAGCATTTCATCATCAGGTATGCGGTCTGTTCCCTTTTCTTCAGTAACATCGAGCAATTCAACCCGAGGCGGTGAAATATCAATTTTTTTGCTGAATACAGTAGACATTGATGTGGCGGCTGATCCCATCATTTGGTTCATTGCTTCTTGAACCGCGCTTAAATGGATTTCACCCAGTGAAGGGTCCGCGCCTTTTCCGTCTCCTCCCATCATTAAGTCAGCGATAATTGCCGCGTCATTTTGTTCCACGACCAGCAGGTTGCTGCCGCTGAAGCCCTCCGTATAATTCACTTCAATCGCTACGTACGGTTCAGGAAATGCATCGCTGATTTTACTTTTAGGAATGACAGCTACACTCGGAGTCGTAATATCGACTTTTTGATTTAAAAGCGTTGACAAGGCTGTCGCAGAACTGCCGAATGAAATATTCCCGATTTCACCGATCGCATCACGCTCCATTTCCGATAAGTCATGTACTTCCGGAGCCTCTGGCTCATCCGGCGTACTGCCAGTACCGTTAAGAAGCGCGTCAATCTCATCTTGAGATAATCTATTATTCTCCATCTTGTTCACCTCTTAGGTCGTGATCTAAAATTTGCACTGCCTGCTTTCGATTCACCCGGCCGGCTT
This sequence comes from Bacillus vallismortis, assembly GCF_004116955.1. Classification (NCBI taxonomy): domain Bacteria; kingdom Bacillati; phylum Bacillota; class Bacilli; order Caryophanales; family Bacillaceae; genus Bacillus; species Bacillus vallismortis. Next base: position 1,794,627 of record NZ_CP026362.1, read on the forward strand.
GTCCTAAAAATTTCGGCTTATCTCCGACCAATACAGTAAGAGGATCCGTGACTGAATTGTCCAAAGTTATGCAGTCTCCGACTTCTAAACTTAAAAACTCTTCTATTGTCAGTTCAGATGTGCCGAGTTCGGCCACGACAGGTATTTGTGCTGTCATGATACGTTTTTCAAGCGACTTTGTTTCCTCAGGCTTCGGCTCGTTTCTATCTGATTGCATCCAATAGTGGACCGAAAGCTTCGGTATGAGCGGCTCGAGGACAATGTGCGGGATACAAAGATTAATGACACCACTGATTTCACCGATTTGGGTATTGAGTGAGATCACCACGACCGTTTCATTAGGAGACACCATCTGAACGAATTGCGGATTCACCTCAAACTCAGTCATTTCCGGTTCAATATCAGCAATTGACTGCCAAGCTTCTTTATAATTTCCCAGTGCATTTTCAAATAAATTAGAAATGATTTTTGTTTCAATTTCTGTCAAGCTGTCTACCTTATTATGACTGAGTCCAATACCGCCCATTACTCGATCCATCATCGTATAAGCGATAGTCGGATTAACCTCCATCATAACTCTGCCTTCCATTGGATGGACGTCAAACAGATTCAGGATCGTCATATTCGGTATTGACCTGATAAATTCCTCATACGGGACCTGGTCAACTGAACTGACAGATATATGAATATAGGTTCTGAGCTGAGCAGAAAAGTGAGTCGTTAAAAGTCTTGCAAAATTGTCATGTATTCTCGTTAAACTGCGGATCTGATCCTTAGAAAACCGCAGCGCACGTTTGAAATCATAGACCTTCACTTTCTTCTCTTTTTCTTCTTTTTTCAGCTCTTCAGCGTCCATTTCACCAGTTGATATTGCGGAAAGCAGTGCATCTATTTCATTTTGGGAGAGAACTTCTCCTGACATCTTCCTCACCTCCGTATTCTGTCAAATGATGGTTTATTGCAGATTAAAGGAGGTAATATACACTTTTTCTACTTTTCCTTCTTGGAGGTAGCTATTGATTTTATCTTTTAGTTCCTTCTTAAAGGCTTCTTTTCCCTTGTCTCCCTCAATCGCATTAGCATTCGTATCAGCCAGCAATGATATTACAGCGTCCTTCACTTGAAAATCACGTTTCTCAAGTTCTTCTTTTGATTTATCAGAATCAGTTTCAAGCTTAATAGCAAGTCGGATAATGTTATCGGACTTTAAATTGGTTGTAATCTCTTCTACATCGACAGAAGATGCAACGATTTCGTCAATACTTTTTTCCGCTTTACTATCTTCGGACTCACCGCCTAGCACAAAATAAGCTGCCGCCCCAAGAGCACCAATTACGATAAGCATAATTAGTAAAATGATCATTAATTTATTCTTCATTCTGGTTCCTCTATTCCTTGATCCATTGAAAATATTTGTATTTTTCGGTAGAAAGATGCGATCTTTTCCATAACAGCTTCTTCATCTTCTTTTACGACAAACTTCTTGCCATTTGAAAGAGTGATAGTCGTATCCGGAAAGCATTCAATCTGTTCTATAAACAGCGCATTCAGTGTAAAGGGCTGCCCATTTAAACGGGTTACTTTAATCATAAAACAGCGGAGAAGCGATTATCGCCTCCCCTCCCTCCTTAACGTTTAAGGTTAACCAGTTCCTGAAGGATTTCATCTGATGTTGTAATAATTTTTGAGTTTGATTGGAATCCGCGCTGGGCAACAATCATTTCAGTAAATTCGTCAGTTAAATCAACGTTAGACATTTCGAGAAATCCTGACTTAAGAGAACCTGTTCCGCCATCGCCAGGCTGGTTGGCTGCACTGGCCGCTCCAGAGTTTAGAGATTCACGGTATAAATTGTTTCCGATTTTATCTAAACCATCGCTGTTTGCAAAAGTAACAACCCCGATTTGTCCGCCATCTTGTGTTTGGCCGCCTGCATCAACGATTGATACGTTTCCATCAGAACCGATGCTGAAGCTTTGTGCATCAAGAGGGATTTGAATCGTTCCCCCAGTCATATTTAACACATGGTAGCCATCACCAGTAACAAGTGTTCCTGTATTATCTAAATAAAAGTTTCCTGCTCGTGTATAAACTGTTCCGTCGCCTGTATCAATTTGAAAGTAACCGTCGCCGTCAATCGCTAAATCAAGGGTTCTTCCTGTGCTTTGTGTTGCGCTTGTTGAATGAATGGTATCAATTGTGCCGGATGATGAACCTAAACCGATCTGCTTAGAGTTCGTACCTCCAATTGCCCCTCCAGCCGCAGAACCGCCGGCAATCGTTTGGCTTACCATATCTTTAAAGGTAACGCGGCTCTTTTTGAATCCTACTGTATTCACGTTGGCGATGTTGTTGCCGATAACATCAAGCTTTGTTTGAAAGTTTTTCATACCGCTGATTCCAGAATAAAGTGAACGTAACATAATGTATTCCCCCAGATTAATTTTATTTAGAAGACTGTGCTACAGCCAACACATGAGACGGGCTGATTTCAGTACCATCATTAAGAACGAGATAATATTTTCCTTTTGACTGTTTTACTGAGCTTACTGTGCCTGTTTTTTCTGTTGCACTTCCGTCAGCAGTCCAAGAAACTTCTTTCCCCATCCAATCAAGATACGCGGTGAACGGATCTTGGTTTTCGACGAATTGAGTCATTGTAGTATTTAGATTCACCATTTGCTCCAAGCTTGAAAAAGTCGCCATCTGGCTGATAAATTCTTTGTCATCAACCGGGTTGAGCGGATCTTGGTTTTGGACTTGGGTCATTAATATTTTCAAGAACTCATCTTTCCCTAAGCTGCTATTGTTAGTTGACACGGTGCTTGTTTTTTCAGGCAGTTTATATTCTGAACTGATAGAAGTCATTCTTCTTCCTCCATTTTCGACACTTCATCGAGCAGTTCGCCAAAATCATTTGATTGCTTTTTCTGTTTTTGCTGTTTTTGTTCCTCTTGCTGCTGTCTCTGTTCATCAGTAAGCTGGCCATATAACGGCTGATCCCCGCTTTGAACCGGGAGCGTAAAACGGTCAATTTGAACAGCCATATTCGGCAGTGATTGCTTCAACTGAGGAAGATGCTGTTCTAGCAGTTCTTTTGCTGATTGGCTCGATGCAATAATTTTACTCTGAAACATCCCATTTTCATTTGTCAGTTTGATTGTGACAAATCCTAAATGTTCAGGATTCAGTCGGATGGTGAAGCTTCCCGTTGATCTGCCGAATGGCGTATATTTCATCTGCTTCCACGCATTGACCACTTGATCAGCCACCGTTTTTGTCTCGGCAGCCGGTAAATCAGATGAGAGCTGCTGCAAATCGAATGTTTGAACTGCTCCCGTACCCCTGTACCCTGAAAACAGCATTTGGAGTCCTGATTTACTATCTACGGGTTGAATACTCCCAGAAGCATCAGATCCGCTTTTGCTGCTTGAATTCTGCGAAAGCGGTGTGAGGACACGCTTTCCAAAGTCTTGCGATGATTCGGATGATTTCGATAACAAGAAAGCTTTCAGCTGGCTTTCAGCTAAATTCCATTCTTTAGTCCCTTTTTGGGGAAGCATAGACATTTGCTCCATTAAACTTTGAAAGCTTTTCAGCTCTGACGCTGTCATCGAGTAAAGTTTTGAACTCGACTCGTCTTTCGTGAACATTTGCTGTTTAAGATCCTGAATGAGCTGTTGGGATACACCCTTTTTTTCTAATGCAACAAGAAATTGTTCTCCATTCTTGTAAATGCGATGGGCTTCATCGGCATTCCCGCTGTCAATCAGCTTATTCTCTTCTAGCAGCTGGCTAATGAACATCTGAATAAGGGCAAGTTCTTTCTCATTCTCAGGGACTTCATTTTCCTGAGTTGATTGTTCTGTATCAACTTTCAGATTTTCATTACTGTCAGCAAAAGAATCATTTTCAATCAGAGCCGTTTTACCTTCCGAAAGAATGTTGCCTTCTGTCTCGCCGGACATTTTTGATTCAACCGCTTGCAGAAGATTCTGCAGCATTTGCTGAGCAGTTCCATCCAACTGCTTCCCTGTTAGTTTACTTAAGGTTTGCAGAAGTTCCGCTTTATGTTTGTCTTGATCTTCAGGGCTTGCTTTCAGCCAATCACTGATCTTATGAAGTGCATCTGCTAAAAGCTGATCTCCGGAATAAGGGGTTCCCTTCCCTTGTTCTGAGATCTCCTTCAAACCCGCCTCAGACATAAGCCAGTTTTGAAAAACTCCCTGGCTACTATTCATGGTTTTAGCCGCAGTACCTGCTGTAGTTTGCAGCAAAGGTCCCGCCAATTCAAGCAGCTTCACCTTTAATTCCCCCTATTCTTGGCTGGCAGCAATTTTTTCCGTATAGGTTGCCGCTTGCTCAGGAGTCATTTTCGCCAATATGTCGGCAAGCTGCTTTTTGCTTAGGCCATTCAATATTTTTAGCGCTTCCTGCTCATTTAATTGGGCAATAATTTTAGCAGCCTTTCCGCTATCCATGCTCTTATATACACTGATGACTTTGTCATCCTTAGAAGAATTCGAACTCGTAGTTTCTTCAGTATCATCTGATGATTTTTTTTGATCCTCCGCCGTCTTTTCAAGAGAACGTATCTTTTGGTTGAGCCTGTCGATTTCAGATTTACTCGTTTCTAAATCTTTATTCAATATGCTGATTTCACTTTTTTGGTCCTTAATGGTCTTTTCCAGAGCTGCCGTATTACTGCTATCCTTGCTTGACGCTGTGTCTTTTTTATTTTCGGTTTCAGGAACCAATTCTTTAAGAACCGGCGTTTTTGCCGCTGCTTCCTGTACCGGCTTTAAAACATTCACACCAGCAGCCCAAAGAACAATTCCCGCTGCGATGAGAAGAAACATCAGCGGAAGGATAATGATAAGCAAAACCGAACGGGACTTACCTGATTCTTTCTTTTTGCCTGACATTACATTCGCTCCTAATGGCCTTGAATCATAAACTGCTTGATCGAAATGTCATCCATTTCTTTCATCTCTGCAGCTTTGTCTTCAAGTGCAAACATTTTAAACTGTTTTTCACGCATTTTTTCAAACTTTTTTACTTCAATATTTTTCTCTGTCAAAATTTCTTGTTTTTGATTCATTTGATTTCGTTTCATAATGACAAGCTTTTGATAATGATAAATCGTGTTATCAAGATTTGACACAAATTGCTGGTAATGTCTCATTTCTTGTACACTCATGCCGCTTTTCAATTTCTCTTCCTTATTTTGTTCGAGCAGTTCCTTTTTGTTCATATTCTCATATAATTTCTCAGCAACATTTTCAAATTCAGAAACGGATTGCTGATACTCAGATAAGGATTGATCTTTCTCATTTTCTTTTAGTTCCAGCAGCTTTTGGAATCTAAATTGATAGGCCACGTTTATTCCTCATTTCCTGTCAAACTAGTTAATGCAGCAATGCTTTCTTCCAATAATGCCGCTTCGTCTGTTCCCTGCTTTAAAAATTGAATAAGCTGCGGATAAAATTGTATTGCTTCATCGATTTCTCTTGAGGATCCTCGTTTATAAGCTCCGATATTAATAAGATCTTCCGAATTTTGATAAGTCGATAAAAGCTCACGAAATTTGTTTGCTGCATTCAAGTGTTGCCTTGTCGATATGTTAGACATCACCCTGCTGATGCTCTTTAGTACATTAACTGCTGGAAACTGACCTTTATTCGCAAGCGCCCTGTCCAACACAATATGCCCGTCTAAAATCCCGCGAACGGTATCAGCAATCGGCTCATTCATGTCATCGCCATCTACCAATACTGTATAAAACGCCGTAATGGTTCCGTGCTCGTTTGCACCGGTTCGTTCTAATAAACGAGGTAAAATAGCGAACACAGAAGGTGTATAACCCTTTGTCGTCGGTGGCTCGCCGGCAGCCAGTCCAATCTCACGCTGCGCCATTGCCACCCTAGTGACTGAATCCATCATAAACATGACATTTTGGCCTTTATCACGGAAATACTCAGCAATTGCAGTTGCTGTATATGCCGCTTTTAATCTCATTAATGCCGGCTGATCTGAGGTGGCAACAACTACAATCGATCGTTTCAGCCCCTCTTCCCCAAGATCTTTTTCAATAAATTCACGAACCTCTCGCCCGCGTTCTCCGACAAGTGCAATGACATTTAAGTCAGCCTCTGTCTGCTTGGCGATCATCCCCATTAATGTGCTTTTTCCGACACCGCTTCCTGCAAAAATACCAATCCTCTGTCCTTTACCGACTGTCAGCAAGCTGTCAATTGACCTGACACCGACGCCCATCTTTTCTCGAATAGGAGGCCGCTTCATCGGATTGGGCGGTGATTGCTCAGTCGATACAGGCGAAAGCCCTTTCGGCAGGAGTTTTCCATCAAGCGGCTCACCAAATGCATCGATGACTTGTCCGATCAGTCCGGCTCCGACTTTAACCCGAAGAGATTCACCAGTGGCTTCTACAATACTGCCAGGCGCAATGCTTGCTGCCTCTAAATAAGGCATAAGCAAAATATTTTCTTCCTGAAAGCCGACTACTTCAGCTTTAATGACTTTACCTGATTGCCCTTTTGCATAAATCAGGCACACGTCTCCAATTGAGCTTGCAGGCCCTTTTGATTCAATCATCAGGCCGATTACCCGTTTGACTTTGCCATACCGTTTATACGAGTCCGTCATTTCTATACAATCTATCAGACTCTGTGTCTTCATTCAGCTGCACCCGCTTCCAGCGCTGTCAGAAGTTTTTCTTTCAATTGCATTAATTGAGTGTCAACACTCGCATCTACTCTGCCAAAAGGAGTTTCTATATAACATGATCCTTTTTGAGCTTTTTCATCAGCATATATGCCAAGCCGGCATTCTTTATAAAGAAGCTGCATGATTTCATCTTTTTGCTGAAAAACTGTCTCATAGTAATGCGGATCCACATATATTGATATATCGTCATATTCCTTTACTTCGTTTACGACCTGTTTCACAAGCAAGAGAAAGGCTTCTTTATCATCAGATTTTTGCTGCCACACTTTTTTAGCTAGTGCAACGGCAAGCTCAACGATTTCTTCAGAAGCGTCTTCAAGCTTATCCTCTACGGCTTTTCTGGACATTTCAGTTATGCTGTTCGCTTGGCCAAGCAGTTCGGTATACTGTTCAATTGCTTCAGCTCTACCTAATGCCATGCCTTGTTCAAAGCCCTCAGCTTTTGCTTCCTCAATCAGCTTCTGTTTTTCATCCGCCCAATTATTTTTTTCCTGTTCAATTTGACGTCGAATATTTTCTATATGGCTGTTGGCCTGCTCAGAAATCCGATCAGCTTCCTCTTTCACCCGTGCTATAAGCGCTTCTGGGTCCTCTTCAGCCTGCAAAAGGTGAGAATGATCGATATGCACCTCTTGTATAGAGAGTTTTCTTCTTTCCTTTTGTGGAGAAAAAGATGATTCTTGTTTAATGATATTAGACAATAATATCGTCCCCTCCGCCTCTTGCTATTACAATTTCACCGGCCTCTTCAAGCTTTCTGACGATGCTTACAATTCTAGACTGAGCTTCTTCCACATCTTTCAAGCGTACAGGGCCCATAAATTCCATTTCTTCTTTGAAGGTTTCAACCATACGCTGTGACATATTGTTGAATACAATTTCTTTGACTTCTTCGCTTGCAACTTTTAGTGAAAGGAGCAAATCGTCATTTTCAACGTCGCGAATGACTCTCTGAATCGCGCGGTTATCAAGTGTAACAATGTCTTCGAAGACAAACATCCGCTTTTTAATTTCTTCAGCAAGATCAGGATCCTGAATTTCCAATGAATCCAAGATGGTCTTCTCTGTTCCTCTATCTACCCCGTTTAAGACTTCCACAACAGCTTCAACTCCGCCTGTTTGTGTATAATCCTGAGTAAATGCAGAGGATAATTTTTGTTCTAGAATCTGTTCTACCTCATTGATAATCTCCGGTGACGTTCTATCCATAACAGCAATTCTTCTCGCGACCTCAGCCTGCACTTCAGGATTCAGCTCGGATAAAATTTGTCCGGCTTGCACAGGATCTAAATAAGACAAAATTAAAGCCATCGTCTGAGGGTGCTCATGCTGGATAAAATTCAAAATTTGTTCAGGCCCTGCTTTTCTGGCAAAATCAAATGGTTTCACCTGTAAAGAAGAAGTCAGCCTGTTTAAAATGTTTTCCGCCTTATTCTCTCCAAGCGCCTTCTCAAGAACTTGTCTCGCATAGCTTAGGCCTCCTTGAGAAATATAATCTTGCGCAATGGCTATACTATGAAATTCTTCTATAATTTCATCCTTTTTTTGATGATCGACACTTCGAACCCCTGATATCTCCAGGGTAAGCCTTTCAATTTCTTCATCGGTTAAGTGCTTATATACAGAAGCTGACACATCTAACCCCAAGGAAATCATGAGAATGGCTGCTTTTTGTTTTCCTGTAAGCTTATCTTGATCACGTCTCGCCATTTCTAATTCCTCCTAATCCTCGGCCAGCCAGCTTCTCAGCAGTTTAGCAAAATCTTCGGGCTTGTCTTTCGCCATCTTTTCAAGCTGTTTTCGTCTGACTGTTTCCTCTGTTTCATTTTCCTCTTCGTTGATATCAGGCAGGTTGATCGGTTCTTGAGGAACCTCATACTCATATTCCTCAAATTCATCCTCTTGCGCCCGTTTCTTTCTAACCAGCATTATAATGAGGACGATGATAGCAGCAATCAAAATACCTCCTGCAATATAAACCCAAATCGGTATACCTGAGGCTTCTTCTGTACCAGCATCCATATTTACTTTGCCGTCAAAAGGCTGAACGGATAAGACAATTTTATTATTGATGTCCTCGTCAGTAAGCTCTTGTTCTTGTGCATCCTTATCAATAGAAGTTCTGACTACAGTTGAAAGTATTTTTTGAATATCTTCTTGCCTTTCAGCTGAAAGCGACGCGACATCTTTAGCGTCCGGCGGCTCAACCATGACCTGGATTCCTAAATCTCTGACTTTATAAGGGCTTTCTGCGATTTCTTTATGGATCCGGTTAACCTCATAGTTGATTTTTTCGCTGCTTTTTTCATAACCTCCGCCTTCGGTGTTTTCCCCGTCAGCTTCATAATTTGTCACATCATCTTCACCGGTTCCGGCGACTCCGCCATTGGCGGCACCGTTACCCTGGTATGTTTCAGATACCTTTTCCGCGCTGACCGCAATGCCTGCCATGTTTTCTTTATCAACAGGTTCGACAATGTTTTCTGTGCGATTTTCTTTTGTGAAATCAATGTCTGCTGTAACGGAAACAACGACTTTATCTTGTCCCATCATCGTACCGAGCAATGTCTGAACATGCTTTTGAATGTCTTTTTCGACTTGAGATTTAATTCCCTGCTGTGAAGAATAACTATCCGCGTAGGACCCTGCATCGCTGTCTGATTTGTCGTAGTATGTAGAATTCTGGTCCATGATGACGATGTTATCTTCTTTTAGGTTCGGCACACTTTTCGACACCAGATGATACAGTCCGTTGACCTGGCTTTGATTAAGCGTATAGCCCGGTTGTACCTGCAGCACGATTGATGCGGATGCCGCAGATTGCTCCTCACCGACAAACACAGCGTCTTTCGGAAGGTTAATCATTACTTTTGAATTTTTAATACCGTCCATTTCATTGATCAAATTCGACAGTTCTGTCTGTGTCGCTTTCACTTTGACCATATCAAACTCATTGTCTGTCAAACCAAAGCCGGCATTCTGTCCAAAAAATGAATAATCAATTGATCCGGTTTTGGGAAGTCCTTCTGCAGCCAGCTGCACTTTCAATGAATCAACCTGATCCTCCGGAACGCTTATCACTGTTCCGCCGTTTGAAAGTTCGTTTGGCACTTTTTTCGCGTCAAGCTCTTCTTTGATGTGCCCCGCTTCTTCGGCAGACAAATCTTTGTACAGCGGCGCCATTTTTGAACTAGAAGCAAAAACACTGATAATAATACCAATAATAATAATTGCCGCTAAAGCACTAATCATGAATATCTTTTGTAATTTAGATCTATTTTTCCAAAACTCACTCGTTTTGTTTTTCATTTGCATTAGAGTACGATTCATGTTAACCCCCGGTCATTCCACTCTTTCTCTTAATCGTCAGACCCCCTACATTTGCATTCTCATAATCTCCTGATAGGCTTCCACAGCTTTATTGCGGAACTCTGTTGCAGCAGTTAGTGAGACGCTTGCTTTTTGAGCGGCGATCATGACCTCATCTAAATTCACATCTTTTCCTGCAGCCAAGGCATTAGTCATGTTGTCAGAAGCTACTTGGGAATCATTTAACGAACTAATAGAGTTTTTTAAAAGCTCCGAAAAGCTTGTTTGATTTGAAGAATCTGTTTTTTGGCTATTGTTTATTTGATTTGTTGCATTTTGAGTGTTTTGAGTATTTTGAACCTGAAAAGGAGAAATTGCATTAATCACGTTCGTTCACCTTACCTTCCGATTTCTAACGCCTTCATCAGCATTCCTTTTGTGGCATTCATTGCTGTGACATTCGCCTCATATGATCTTGTGCTGCTGACAAGGTCAACCATTTCTTTCAATGGGTCAACATTAGGCTTTTGTACATATCCTTCAGCGTTGGCATCAGGGTTTGTCGGATCGTAGACAAGATTAAAATCCGAACCATCTTCTGTGATTTTAGAAACCTTTACACCGTTTCCAGCATTACCGCTTCCGCTCATTTGAGAATTGAGAATGGAAGAGAACGATTCACCTTTTGACTGAAGAGAAACCATCTTTCTTCTGTAAGGCACCCACTCTCCATTTACCTGCTTAGCTCTTGTCGTATCTATATTAGCCAAGTTAGATGATACAACGTCCATCCTGACACGCTGAGCTGTTAAAGCTGATGCTGAAACATTTAAGCTGTGAAAAGCTGTCATTATTTCCCTCCTGTTAATACGGTCTTCAGCGAATTAAATTTACCGTTCATTCTTTGAACTAAAGCTTGATAGTTGATTTGGTTTTGCGCCAATTCTGTCATTTCTTTGTCGACATCAACATTGTTTCCGTTTTGCTGGTACGATGTATCCGCGCTCGTTACAATTGAATAATTCGAATCAGTATCAGAAAAATCAACATGACGATAGTCTGTTTTTGTCGCTTCAAGACGCGAGGATTCTTGATTCAATAAATTTTGGAAAGAGACTTTTTTTGCCTTATAGTTCGGTGTATCTATATTGGCGATATTATTAGTTATGACTTTTTGCTTAATATTCGCTCTGCTCAAGGCATTTTCAAGATTTTGTATCGTTCCAGAAAATAAGCTCAAATCCACTTACCTCCATTTCAGTTTTTTTCAACCTCAATATCCTTGTCGAGAATTGTAAAACTATATGCTTATTGTAAGAAATAACAGGCATAAAGTCTATGAAGTTCGTGTAAAAAAATGTCCTCACAATTATCTATTTTGTAACTAGGTATATAGTCCTAGATTATTAGAACTATGTTTTTCACCTTGATATAAGCCTGAAAATAGCAGAATTTCTGTTTTTTCGACATTTTTCTCAACTTTTTTAAGCCATTTTTATGGGAATTGTTAGATTTATTAAAAATATGACAAAGAAAGACTTTCAACCCAGGAAATAAAGCTTATCAATTTCCTTTATTTGAGTATAAAAAAAGAACCCCTTTAAAGGAGTTCTTTTTCGATGATTAATGAGATTTTAAATTTTCTAATTCAATTAGGAATTTGTTGTTAAGGACTTTAATATAAGTCCCTTTCATTCCTAATGATCTTGACTCGATGACACCGGCGCTTTCCAGCTTTCTCAGTGCGTTAACAATAACAGAACGGGTAATGCCGACGCGGTCTGCGATTTTACTTGCAACGAGCAGGCCTTCGTTTCCGTCAAGCTCTTCAAAAATGTGCTCAATCGCTTCAAGCTCACTATAAGAAAGAGAGCTGATGGCCATTTGTACGACAGCTTTGCTTCTTGCTTCCTCTTCGATTTCTTCTGCTTTTTCTCGCAAGATTTCCATTCCGACAACAGTTGCACCGTATTCTGCGAGAATTAAATCATCGTCATGAAATTGATCCTGTAAACGTGAAAGAATGAGCGTTCCTAATCTTTCTCCGCCTCCGATGATCGGTACGATTGTTGTTAAGCCAGCCTGGAACAGGTCTCTGTTCTCAACAGGGAAAGCGGTATATTCACTATTAATATCCAAGTTAGAAGATGTTTCAGGCACATTAAACAGATTTTTTGTATACTCTTCAGGGAATTGACGATCTTCAAGCATTTTTTTCATACGATCATTTTCGATTTGCTGGTTAATAGAATATCCAAGGAGTTTGCCTCTGCGGCTTACAACGAAAATATTGGAATCGATTACGTCCCGCAGCGTCTCCGCCATTTCCTTGAAGTTCACCGGTTTCCCTGCCGCAGCTTGCAGCATGGAGTTAATAATTCTTGTTTTTTGTAATAAAGCCATGATAAATAATCCTCCTAAATATTCCTCATATTAAATTTTTCACAATATAAATTGACTTAAATCTTTGTTTTTGGCTATCGTTCCGAGCTTATCTTCGACATACTGCGGTGTAATTGTTATTTTCTCCATTGTTACATCAGGAGCTTCAAACGACAGGTCTTCTAATAGGCGTTCAAGTATTGTATGAAGGCGTCTCGCACCGATATTGTCTGTGTCCTGGTTCACATGATACGCTACTTCAGCAATCTTATGAATAGCTTCGTCAGAAAATTCAAGAGATATACCTTCTGTCTGCAATAATGCCTGATATTGTTTCAGCAGCGCATTATCCGGCTCCACTAAAATTCTCACAAAATCGTGAACCGTGAGTTTGCTCAGTTCTACACGAATCGGGAAACGCCCCTGCAGCTCAGGAATCAAATCAGATGGTTTGGCCATATGAAACGCTCCTGCTGCAATAAATAACACATGGTCTGTTTTCACCGAACCGTATTTAGTGACAACGGTAGAACCCTCTACGATTGGGAGGATATCCCGCTGAACACCTTCTCTTGATACATCGGCAGAGGATGACGCGCCGCCGTTTTTTGCAATTTTATCAATCTCGTCGATAAAGATAATTCCGCTCTCTTCTGCTCTCTGAACAGCTTCCTGGCCGACTTCATCCATATCGATAAGCTTACTTGCTTCTTCATTCGTCAGGACTTTTCTCGCTTCTCTGACTGTCATTTTACGCCGTTTCTTCTTCTTTGGCATTAATCCGCTTAGCGCGTCCTGCATATTCATGCCCATCTGCTCCATACCCGAGCCCTGCAGCATGTCAAACATAGAAGGCTGCTGTTCTTCGACTTCTACTGTTACATAGTGGTCTTCTAGCTCTCCTAAAGCCAGCTGATGCGCCATGCGCTTTCTTTTTTCTTCAATGTTTGCTTCTTCCTGGCTCTCCGCTTCATCTTCGCCACTTGGCTGGTTGCCGCCAAAAAACATTTCAAACGGATTTTTAACGCCAGATTGTTTTTTCTTTCCAGGAACTAGCAGGCGTACAATGCGCTTATTTGCATTCTCTTCAGCCTGATCCTTTACTTCATTGATTTTTTCTTCTTTTATAAGCCGAACAGAAGTCTCCACAAGGTCTCTGACCATTGATTCAACATCTCTGCCTACATAGCCGACTTCGGTAAATTTTGTTGCTTCAATTTTGATAAATGGCGCACCTGAGAGCTTGGCGATTCGTCTGGCAATTTCAGTTTTTCCAACGCCGGTAGGCCCCATCATTAAAATGTTTTTCGGAACGACTTCATCCTTCAATTTTTCATCTAGAAGACTTCTTCTATAGCGGTTTCTTAATGCCACGGCGACAGCTTTTTTCGCGTTTTGCTGACCGACAATATATTGGTCTAACCGATCTACAATCTGCCTTGGTGTTAACGGTTTATTTTCCATGCGCCTCAAGTCCTTTCTATTCAAGTTCTTCCAGTATGATTTGATCGTTCGTGTAAACACAAATTTCGCCCGCTGTTTCTAACGCGGCTCTGGCAATTTCACTTGCAGACATATTTTCACCGGCATGTTTTTTCAAAGCTCTCCCGGCCGCTAAAGCGTAATTGCCTCCTGATCCAATCGCGAGAATGCCGTCATCTGGTTCGATTACCTCGCCTGTTCCCGATACAAGCAGCAAAGTATCCTGGTTCATAACGATTAGCATGGCTTCAAGCTTTCTAAGCACTTTATCGCTGCGCCATTCCTTTGCAAGCTCAACAGCGGCTCGTTTTAAGTTGCCATTATACTCTTCAAGTTTAGCTTCAAACTTTTCAAATAAAGTGAAAGCGTCTGCAACAGATCCCGCAAACCCAGCAAGAACCTTGCCGTTAAACAGTTTTCTCACTTTTCTTGCAGTGTGTTTCATGACAACAGCCTGACCGAATGTTACTTGGCCGTCTCCGGACATAGCACTTCGTCCCTTATGCTGCACGGCAAATATTGTGGTCGCATGAAAAGATGACATAAGAGGCCTCCTTTAATTTTTCTTAAAAGCTCTTGGATGGTGAGACATATATGTGTTTCTCAACATTTCCTTCGAAACGTGCGTGTATATCTGTGTCGAAGACAGATTGGAATGCCCGAGCAGCTCTTGAACGCTTCTCAAATCTGCTCCTTCGTTTAACAGATGAGTGGCGAACGTATGTCGAAGCATATGCGGATGGATATGTAAAGTACCGGACGCTTTTTGAACCAGCCCGCTTAAAATATGCCTGATGCCTCGGGCTGTAAGCGGTCCGCCTCTTTGATTCACGAATAATAGATCATGAGGTTCTTTTGCTTTCATCAGCAAGCACTGTCTTCCGCTATTCATATATAACTTCAACGCTTCGCGGGCGTAAGACCCAAAGGGGATATAGCGTTGCTTCTTGCCCTTACCGTGAACAAGCACAGTGTCCATAAATAAATCAACATTGTTAACAGTTATCGAACAGCATTCACTGACCCTCATTCCGGTGGCATAGAGAAGCTCCAACAACGCTTGATCCCTCATTCCGGCCGGCTGGCTTATATCTGAAACTTCAAACAGCTCCTCAAGCTCTTTTTGATATAGAAACTTCGGTATCCGTTTTTCTTGTTTCGGCAGATGAACAAGCTGAAACGGATTTTCTTCAACAAGCTTTTCCCGCATCAGAAACTTATAAAAGCTTCTTAATGCAGATATCTTTTTGCTTATCGTTCTTCTCGATAAACCTTTTTCATAGGCTTCAGTCAAAAAAATCCTAGTATCCTGATATGCAGCTTCTTCAAATCCATTTATACCTTGAACGCGCAGAAAAGTCTCGAATTCTTCAATTGAATCCACATAATTCACAATAGTATATTGTGAATAATTTTTTTCAATTTGTAAATATTCAACGAATAACTTTACGAAATTCTTAACATTCTCCATGCCTAAACCTCCCCAGAAAGGGCTTTTAAATGGTATCACAAATCGCGTTCAGGTTGCAATCAATACCTATATTGTTTTCGAAATTGTTTGAATTGTCTCAATTGCACGGTTCGCGTATTGTTCATTCCGCTCTTTTTTATTTTTAATTTTAACAGGCAATTCTTTCAAAAGCCCAAAGTTCGCATTCATCGGCTGAAAGTTCTTCTGGTTTGTTGTTGTAATATAGTGAGCCATACTGCCTATTGCTGTTTCCTGAGGGAAAGTGACCAGCTCTTCTCCTAGTACAAGTTTAGCCGCATTAATGCCTGCAATGAGTCCTGATGCAGCTGATTCCACGTACCCTTCTACACCCGTCATTTGGCCTGCAAAGAACAAATCAGTGCGGTTTTTAAATTGATAAGTCGGCTTTAACAGGCTTGGAGAGTTAATAAATGTATTTCTGTGCATTACGCCATATCTGACGATTTCTACATTTTCCAGCCCCGGAATCAATTTGAGAACTTCCTTTTGGTCTCCCCATTTTAAATGAGTCTGGAACCCTACAATATTATAGAGTGTCCCTGCAGCATCATCCTGTCTGAGCTGAACAACAGCATAAGGACGTTTTCCTGTAACAGGATGCTCTAATCCAACCGGCTTCATCGGTCCGAAAAGCATTGTTTTCTTTCCGCGTTTTGCCATTACTTCAATCGGCATGCATCCTTCAAAGAAAATTTCTTTTTCAAATTCTTTTAAAGGAACTGTTTCTGCTGATGTTAATGCTTCATGAAAACGGTCAAACTCTTCTTCTGTCATCGGGCAGTTTAAGTACGCCGCTTCACCTTTATCATAACGGGATTTCAAGTATACTTTATCCATATCAAGGCTGTCTTTTTCTACAATTGGCGCCGCTGCGTCATAAAAATATAAATAGTCTTCTCCTGTCAGCTCTTTCAGCTGGGCAGACAGCGATTCAGACGTTAACGGTCCTGTCGCGATAATTGTTGGACCTTCTGGAATTTCTGTCACTTCTTCATTCATAACGGTTACGTTCGGATGGTTTTTTACCCGATTTGTCACGCTTGCGGCAAATTCATGTCGGTCTACCGCGAGAGCACCGCCGGCAGGCACCGAACATTCGTCAGCAGCCGCGATGATTGCTGAGTCTAGCACCCGCATTTCTTCCTTTAATACACCGACAGCATTAGCAAGTGTGTTGGAGCGCAGAGAGTTGCTGCACACCAGTTCGGCAAATTTATCTGTATGGTGAGCAGGCGTTTGTTTAACAGGACGCATTTCATATAATTTGACTTGAATTCCCCGTTTAGCAAGCTGCCAAGCCGCTTCACTTCCTGCGAGTCCGGCTCCGATTACATTCACTGTTTGTTGGTTCATCTTTCACATCTCCTAGTTTATTATTCAAGGTCTTCTTTTAACACACAAAGAAGGTGAGCAAGACCCTGCTCACCGCTACTTCTGTGGTTCTTCCTTATAATCGCATTCCACGCATTGGACTTGTATGCCTTTTTTGAGTTTTTTCTCGACGAGCATTTTTCCGCATTTCGGGCATTTTCGTTCAATTGGTTTGTCCCAGGAAACGAATTCACATTCCGGATAACGGTCACAACCGTAAAAAATCCGTTTCTTTTTCGATTTTCGTTCAACAATATTTCCTTCACCGCAGCTCGGGCACTTCACGCCGATTTGTTTCACAATCGGTTTTGTATTCCGGCAGTCCGGGAAATTGGAGCAAGCTAAGAATTTACCGTATCGGCCCATTTTATATACCATTGGGGAACTGCACAGTTCACAATCTTCCCCTGCGTATTCAGGCTCGATTTCAACTTCTTTCATTTCCGCTTCAGCTTTTTTCACGCGTTTTTCAAAATCGGCGTAGAAGTTATCAATAATCTTAACCCATTCGGTATCGCCTTCTTCAACATAATCAAGGTCTTTTTCCATTTTCGCTGTAAATTCAACGTTAATGATTTCAGGGAAAAATTCCATCATCGAGTCTAATACAATTTGCCCCAGTTCTGTTGGAACAAAACGTTTATTATCCAAAGACACGTAGCCGCGCCGCTGAATGGTATCAAGCGTCGGAGCATATGTGGAAGGACGGCCGATACCGAGTTCTTCCATGGTTTTCACGAGCCTTGCTTCTGTATATCGCGGAGGAGGCTGGGTAAAATGCTGCTCCGGTTCTATATCTTTTGATAATACTGTGTCGCCTTCTTTTAAGTCAGGCAACATCCGGTTTTTTTCTTCCGTTTGGTCGTCTTTTCCTTCAACATACACCTTCATAAACCCGGAAAACTTGACTTTACTTCCATTTGCACGAAATGTCAAACCATTGTTCCCCAGGTCGACACTCATTGTGTCGAGAACTGCAGGTGCCATTTGGCTGGCAACAAAGCGTTCCCAAATTAATTTATACAATCTCATCTGATCTCTGCCGAGTACTGCTTTTAATTCACTAGGTTTTCTGAGAACCGATGTCGGACGGATGGCTTCGTGGGCATCCTGAGCATTTTCATTCTTTTTCGCAGGTTTTCGTTTGCCGCCTAAAAACTCTTTGCCGTATGCCTGATCAATAAATGCAGCAGCTTCATCAACCGCTGTATTTGAAATGCGGGTTGAATCCGTTCTCATATATGTGATCAAACCGACTGTTCCTTCTCTTCCAAGATCGATTCCTTCATATAATTGCTGTGCAATCATCATCGTTTTCTTCGCTCTGAAATTGAGTTTGCGAGCCGCTTCCTGCTGCAGGGTGGAAGTGGTAAAAGGCAAGGCTGGATTACGTTTCCGTTCCTTTTTCGTTACTTTTTCAACTGTATATTTATTGCCTTTGAGCTGAGAAAGAATGTCTTTTACGTCTGCTTCACTATTTAATGGAAGTTTTTTGCCGTTTTTTCCGAAAAAGCCCGCCTCGAACGATTCCTTTCCTTTTAAAAACGTACCGCCTATTGTCCAATATTCCTCCGGCTTAAAGTCGTTAATTTCCTTTTCACGGTCAATAATCAAACGGAGGGCAACGGATTGGACGCGGCCTGCGCTAAGTCCTTTCTTGACTTTTTTCCATAGAATAGGACTGATTTTATATCCTACAAGCCTGTCTAAAACACGTCTCGCCTGCTGTGCATCCACTAAATCCATATTGATCATGCGGGGATGCTTAAACGATTCCTTAATGGCGTCTTTTGTAATTTCGTTAAACACCACCCGGCAGTCTGAATCGAGATCTAAATCAAGGCTGTGCGCCAAGTGCCATGCAATCGCTTCCCCTTCTCTGTCGGGGTCGGCCGCGAGATAGACTTTTTTCGCTTTTTTCGCAGCCGTTTTCAGCTCTTTTAATACCGGGCCTTTGCCTCGAATGGTAATATATTTCGGCTCGAAATTCTGTTCTATGTCAACTCCCATTTGACTTTTTGGGAGATCCCGGACATGTCCCATTGATGCTTTCACTTTATATTTTTTACCTAAGTAACGTTCAATCGTTTTCGCCTTAGCAGGCGATTCCACGATGACTAGATAATCAGACATTTTCATCCCCCTCAAGAGGTGTTCTCTCTCTTTTCAAGTATTTCAATCTTATTTTTACTGCTGTCTTTATTTGGCTTCCAACATTTCATTCTTTATGATGAACATTATTATTTAAATAGAAAACAATATGCAACTTCAAATCCTCACTATTATTAAATATTACAACGCCATTTGTCAAACGATAATTCAAAAGGGTTCCGTATATTGAACGTTTCTCTCAGGAAGCTCCTCGAAAATATCCTCTGCTGACCATATGGCTTTAGCCCCCTGCTGGATCAGTTTTATAGGACCTCCGGCGTAAGGATCAAATAATGAACCGGGTACGGCAAAAACTTCTCTCCCTTGTTCCAGTGCTTGATATGCAGTAATCAGAGAACCGCTTTTTTCTTTGCCCTGCACGACAATAACGCCTTCACTTAATCCGCTGATGATACGATTTCTCATAGGAAAATGCCATTTTTGGGGTTTCGTTTCAGGTGGATGCTCTGACAGAAGGATATGGTGTTTCGCCATGTGATCTGCTAACTGAAGGTTTTCGCGGGGATAAATGTGTTGAAATCCCCCTGCAATAACGCCGATTGTCCGCCCCTTCGCCTTAATGCTTGCCGCATGGGACATTCCGTCTATCCCAGACGCCAGCCCGCTGACAATCACCCACTCTTTGCGGCAAAGCTCTTTTGTAAGGTGGTTAACAACATGTATCCCATAAGCTGTTGGATTTCTTGTCCCTACAATTCCAATTTTCCTCCCTTGAGAAAGAAGGGCCATATCACCCTTTGCAAACAGGACGGCGGGGGGATCATAAATCGTTTTCAGCCAGAAAGGATATTGTTTAGAAGAAATCGGGATGGGGATAATGCCTTGCCCACGGTAAGCAGCAAGTACACGCTGAAGCTTTGGATAATGTTCTTCAATTTTGTTCTTTAATGCAGCTGCCTTTTCTTTATCGCGAGTAACAGTTTCTAAAACAGGTGATGTCAGCGACATAGATGCATCGGCTTTCCACCATTTTAATAGAAGAGATGGGGATAATAGTTGATTGATTCTGCAGATCATTAAACAGGCAGCGGCCTGATCCAATATATTGACCTCCTTTTTGACAGAAAAAGCAGGAACAGCCTTGGCGGCTGTCCCTTTTTATTAATGCGTTTTGCAAGTCTCGAACAAGTTTTTTTCTTTCAGCACCTTAATTAAGGTTTCACCCATTACAGAAGGTGTCTCTGCAACTTCGATACCGCATGCATTAAGGGTTTTGATTTTTTCATCAGCTGTACCTTTTCCGCCGGAAATAATGGCGCCGGCATGCCCCATGCGCTTCCCTGGCGGTGCTGTTTTACCACCGATAAAACCGACTACCGGTTTTGTCATGTTGGCTTTTACCCACTCTGCCGCTTCCTCTTCGGCAGTACCGCCGATTTCACCGATCATAATGACAGCATGTGTATCAGGATCTTCGTTAAACGCTTTTAAAACATCAATAAAATTTGTTCCATTTACAGGGTCGCCGCCGATTCCGACAGCTGTAGATTGTCCTACACCTGCTTCTGAAAGCTGATGCACCGCTTCGTATGTTAATGTTCCTGAACGCGATACTACGCCTACATGGCCTTTTTTATGGATATATCCAGGCATAATGCCGATTTTACATTCTTCAGGCGTGATGACACCAGGGCAGTTCGGCCCTATCAATCTCGTTTTCTTGCCTTCCATAAAGCGTTTGACCTTTACCATATCCAGAACCGGGATATGTTCAGTGATGCAGATCACAAGATCAAGCTCCGCATCTACCGCTTCCATAATCGCATCAGCTGCAAACGGTGCCGGCACATAAATAACAGACGCGTTAGCACCGGTCGTTTGAACTGCGTCAGCCACCGTATTAAATACAGGAACACCTTCCGCTTCAGTCCCGCCTTTTCCAGGTGTTACACCGCCTACGATATTTGTGCCGTATTCGAGCATCTGTTTCGTATGAAATAAAGCGGTAGAACCTGTAATTCCTTGCACAATAACTCTTGTATCTTTATTAATAAAAACACTCATTATCTGGTCCCCTGCCTTTCATTCTTTCCTAAACTAAGGATACGATTTTCTGCGCGCCGTCAGCCATGGATTCCGCAGATGTAATATTTAATCCTGATTCACTAAGGATTTTCTTCCCTAGATCCACGTTTGTGCCTTCTAGACGGACGACAAGCGGCAATGTTAAACCGACTTGTCTTGTCGCTTCAACAACCCCTTCTGCGATGACATCACATTTCATAATGCCGCCGAAAATGTTGACAAAAATCCCTTTAACGTTTTGATCTGAAAGAATGATTTTAAATGCTTCCGTGACTTTTTCCGCGGTTGCACCGCCCCCCACATCAAGGAAGTTGGCCGGTTCTCCTCCGTAATGCTTGATAATATCCATTGTTGACATCGCAAGTCCCGCGCCGTTAACCATACAGCCGATGTTTCCATCAAGAGAAATGTAGCTTAGATCATATTTGGAAGCTTCGATTTCTTTCGGATCTTCCTCATCCAAATCTCTGTATTCCATAATGTCCTTTTGTCTATACAACGCATTGCTGTCGAAATTCAATTTCGCATCAAGCGCCATCACATTTCCGTCGCCGGTAACAACGAGCGGGTTGATTTCAGCGATTGAGCAGTCTTTTTCAACAAACGCTTTATATAGTCCAAGCATAAATTTAGCAGCTTTTCCCACGAGCTCTTTTGGAATATTAATAGCGAATGCGATTTCTCTGGCTTGATAGCCTTGGAGGCCGACAGCCGGATCAATAACAGCTTTTATGATTTTTTCCGGTGTTTTTTCCGCAACTTCTTCGATTTCTGTTCCGCCTTCTTCAGAAGCCATCAGAACGATTCTGGAAGTGGCGCGGTCAAGCACAAGACCCACGTAGTATTCTTTTTTAATATCGCAGCCTTCTTCAATAAGTAAGCGTTTTATTACTTGGCCGTCCGGACCGGTCTGATGTGTTACTAGAGTCTTCCCTAAGAGTTCTTCGGCATACGCTTTCACATCGTCTAATGATTTTGCTATTTTTACCCCACCAGCTTTGCCTCGACCGCCAGCATGAATTTGAGCCTTTACGACATAAACCGAGCTGGATAAGTTCTTTGCTTTCTCAACTGCTTCTTCTGCTGTAAAAGCCACTTTACCTTCAGGAACAGATACCCCATATTTTCTGAGGACTTCTTTTCCCTGGTATTCATGGATATTCATTTCCCATCCTCCTAACTTATGTAACAAAACTAAAATAGACTGCGCTTTCATTCTATAATAATACTGGAAGAATTGTCTAGAGTTCGATGCAAAATCTTTAAATCCTTCTAAACATTCAAACTTTTATTTTATTAAAAACATAAAATTTCAAACAGAGGATGGGGAATATTATTGTTATTTTTTGTTTTTTACGCTTTCGTCCAATCTGTAAATGAACGAAAAAATCTCTGCTACCGTTTCGTAAAGAGCTTCCGGGATTTGATCATCTACAGTCAAATGGCGCATTAATTCGACAAGGGTCCGATCTTCTTGTATCGGAACCCCTGCCTTTTTTGCTTCTTTGATAATGTTGTCGGCTACATGGCCTTTCCCTGTCGCAACCACTCTCGGCGCCTTGTCTTTTTGTTCGTCATAATGGAGAGCCATAGCTTTTCTGGCTGGCATCTGCTCTTTCATATTTTCACATCCACTTCCCGGTCACTGATGCTTGTTACATATTGGTCAATTGCAGCCTTCTCTTCGGTGTGAATTCTTTTTTTAGCGTTCACCCCTGAAAGGCTGTACCCCATTTCCATAAGACCCTGTTTAAGTGCAGGCACCATCGGATCGATCGCAGCCTGAAGGTCAAATTCAGTCTCAATTGTAATAGTCATGACTTTTTGCTGTATCAAGCAATCAACAACCGTTTCTTTTAACGTATCCAGCTGCAGCAAAAACAAAAGGCGGCAATGGGAAGGATCAAGCTTTCCATCGGCTTCTTTCTTGCCTTTGAACAGAACTGTCATATCCTGAACGCCTGACTTCGAAAATAGCGGAAATGACAGCACAATTTGGCTGTATGACGGGTGATGCTGCTGCATGAAAAGCTGGCCGTTTAATTTGTGAAAAAGCTGATCGGCTTCCTGTTTGATAGGTTCCGCTACCTCATGCGACCCTCTTGCGGCCTGAAGAGCCAGCTTGATGGATTGTATTTCATCAGGAGGGGCCCCGGCGCTCCCTTGTTCAAACGCTTTAATGAATGCAAGCTCGTCCCTTGCGCCGATTGCCATTTTCACTTTGGCCAAGAAAGAAAGAACATCTGCCTTATCGGCCAGACTAGGTGCAGTTTGCTGAACAGCCTTTAAAAAGACTTCGGCTTCCTGATCTGTGACTTGTGCAGCCTGTAAAACAGCTGAAGCGGCAGGTGACGGTGACTTACTGTCCCCCGATAAAGCAGCCGCCTTCAGCCAATTTGCTGCTTCTTTTACAAGTTGAAGATTGTTTTTTTCTGCAGATTCCGTCAGCTTTGTCAGCAGCTGCCGGGCTTCTTTCATCGGAATGTCCGCTACGGTTTTAGCGGGCGCTTCTTGTATGCTTCTCTGTTCCGCTGGATGGTTTACAGGCGGCAAGCCGGCCTTTTCGAGAGAGCCGGATGGTGCGCTAAGCTCCCTGTTTCCGGCTGTAGTGCCTGAAGAAGGCGCTTTGGTATTGTCCGTTATAGAGACAAGCTTATCGATCAGACGTTCTGCATGGACATCGACTTCACTATTAAAAAGCGTTGTAATAGCTTCTTTTAGCTTTGTCATCATTTGGCTCTGCTGAGGATTTTGATTGATAGCCTGAAGCAGCTTGGATACGTGCTGATGGAGCGGAACAGGCGATTTCACAGCATGTATGCCGCTCAAAACCTCGGGGTGAATGGGTAATTCACGTTTTAAAGCGAACAAGACCGTTTCAATCGCTTTTTTTGTATCTGACGCAGGCAGTGTATCCATCCAGCGAACAGCTGTTTTAATATCATTTTCTGTTACCGGTGTTTTGCTCTTCAGCATCGCTCCTGCCATCATTAGAGCAGCGTTTGTCTGCTTTACCGATATGGCATTCAGAAGCTTTCCAGCGGCTTCCTGAATGGTTTTGGGATGTTGGTCAAAGCTTTGAACGACCTGAAGACGGCCTGTTTGTTCTGACGTTTTTTTTTCGTAGGAAAACCAATAGTACGCCTGAGGACGAAGCTGAGTTTCAAGTTTTCCCTGGACAGTTTGATTGCCGACTTGGATCAATGCATGCTGATCGCCTAATAAACGAAGGACTTTTCCTAAAAGAAGGCGCTTCTCCCCGTTTTGCGCTTCGCTGACATTTGATGATTCCTGCGGGACTGCTGTATGTTTAAAAAGGTGCTGCAGCGCCTTTTGCATATCATTTCTTATATTCATTTACAAGAGGTGCCTCCTTGTCCATTGATTTATCTGGCAGATTGAACAGGAGCGAAAGTTTTGCGGTGCAATTCAGTCGGGCCGTATGCGGCGAGAGCTTCGAGATGCTCTTTTGTCCCATAGCCTTTATTTTTTTCAAAGCCGTACATAGGATAGGTTTTGGCATAGGCGCTCATCATCCGGTCTCTTGTCACTTTCGCGATGCACGCACCTGCCGCAATAGACACGCTTTTGGCATCGCCTTTTATAATTGACGACTGGTCTATGCCGATCGGTAGCGTCATTGCGTCAACAAGCAAATAATCAGGTGTATCTGACAAATCGTGTATCGCTTTCACCATTGCTACCTTTGAAGCTTCATATATATTGATTTCATCAATGACAGAGGCTTCTACAATTCCTATTCCGACCGCCAGTGCTTCTTTCATAATAAGCTCGTAATATTCGTCACGCTTTTTTTCTGAAAGCTTTTTGGAGTCTGTCAGCCCAAGTATTTCACATTCCTCTGGAAGAATGACTGCGCTGGCGACAACGGGTCCCGCCAATGGACCCCGGCCGACCTCGTCTACACCTGCGATCAAGCGAAATCCTTTGTTTCTTGCCAGCCTTTCAAAGGAAGTCATATTCAGCCATTGTTCTTTCAACGCTTTTTCTTTCGCCTGCTTTTTAAGCCATTGCTCTACAAGCGTTTGAACGCTCTTTCTCGGGTCGTTTTCGCATAGGGTGAGAAATGGGTCCTGCTCATCCTTCACTTCCTGCAAACGGTCTTTAATGTCCTTTACGGTTAATGTATTCACTTTCTCTTCTCCCTTACTGTATGTATCGGTTCGGTCAGGCAAAAATAAAGGCCCGCATTTCTGCGCGCCTTTACTTAGCGGGCTGTTCAAATGACAGCCTGCCGAACTTTTCAGTGCGGATATCGCGAATGATGACTTCAGTCGTCTTATCGTAGTTAATAAGCCCTCCGCTCATGAGACAGCCGCGCTTTTCACCTATTGCATTAAACAGCTCCGCAATGTCCTCTGGGATTTCCTCAAGGCCGTAACGCTCTTTAAGCCGTTCAGGATAGTGTTCTTCGAGAAAACGAAGACCAAACACGGCCACATCCTGCAGATTGATAATTGTGTCTTTAATAGCGCCGGTGACTGCCAGCCTCAAGCCGACAAGCTCGTCTTCAAATTTAGGCCATAAAATCCCCGGTGTATCTAAGAGCTCTAATTCCTTCCCGACTTTAACCCACTGCTGAGATGTCGTAATGCCAGGTCTGTCTCCCGTTTTTGCTATGTTTTTCTTTGCCAGCCGGTTGATAAGCGTTGATTTCCCGACGTTTGGAATGCCGATAATCAAAGCGCGAATTGCTCTAGGCTTCACACCTTTGGCTCTCATCCGGTCAAATTTTTGTTGGAGGATCTCTTTTGACACAGGCACAATTTGATTTAAGCCTTGTCCGTTTACAGAATTTATGGATAAAGAGCGGATCCCTTCCTTTTCAAAGTGCTCTTTCCATTGCTGTGTAACTGCCGCATCTGCTTTGTCAGCTTTGTTTAACAGCATAATTCTCGGTTTATTTTTTAGAATGTCTTCAATCATTGGGTTTCTTGATGACATCGGAATTCTGGCATCTACCAATTCATATACAATATCGATTAATTTTAATTTTTCGGTTACTTCCCTTCTTGCCTTGGCCATATGGCCCGGGAACCATTGAATTGTCATGTGACACGAACACCGCCTTTATCTCTTCAATATGCAAGATTCTTTGTTGTCCTTTATGTATTTTACGATGCCTGTCCGGCATTTTCAAATTGTGTATAAAAAAAGAGCTTGTTACAGGTAACAAGCTCTTTTCGTCGTTATCATTATCGTCTGATCTCTTTAATACGAGCCGCTTTTCCGCGAAGTTCACGCAGGTAGTAAAGCTTAGCACGGCGTACTTTACCGTAACGCACAACTTCGATTTTCGCGATTTTTGGTGTGTGTACAGGGAAAGTACGTTCAACACCAACACCGTAAGAAATCTTACGAACTGTGAACGTTTCGCTGATTCCACCACCACGACGCTTGATCACAACACCTTCAAAGATCTGGATACGCTCACGGTTACCCTCAACAACTTTAACGTGTACACGTAAAGTGTCACCAGGACGGAACGCAGGAAGATCAGTGCGAAGCTGTTCTTTTGTGATATCTTCAATTAGTTTTTGCATCGTTTTCAACTCCTTCCAACAGATGCTCTTGGCCACATAACCCGGCACAGCGGAACATCGTTTTCAAGCTTGCAGCGGATAAGCCCGCTTTAAGCCACAAGTAGTATCTTATCACAATTTCATAGTCTGTGCAATAAAATCTATTCTTTTTCCCATTCAGAAATCCATTTTCTTTGCTGGTCTGTAAGCGGATAGTCTTTCAGAAGATCCGGGCGTCTTACATAGGTTCTTCTGATTGATTCTTTATTCCGCCATTCTTTGATTTTTGCATGGTTTCCTGACAGAAGTGTTTCAGGCACCTTTAAACCTTTGTAATCTGCCGGTCTTGTATAATGCGGGTGCTCTAAGAGGCCGGTGCTGAATGAATCCTCAATATGGGAAGCCTCTTTGCCAAGCACACCCGGAAGCAGTCGTACCACACTGTCTGCAATCATCATTGCAGGGAGCTCGCCGCCGGTCAGGACAAAATCGCCAATGGATATTTCATCCGTTACCAAATGCTCGCGAATGCGTTCATCATAGCCTTCATAGTGGCCGCAAATGAACAGCAAATGCTCTTCCTTCGCTAATTGTTCGGCTTTGTTCTGGGTGAAACGCTCACCTTGCGGGCAAACGAGGATAATACGCGGAGCAGCGGCCGCCTTTGATGTCAGGTCCTCGACCGCGTCAAAAACAGGCTGAGGCTTGAGAACCATGCCTGCGCCGCCGCCATAAGGATAATCATCGACAGTATTGTGCTTATTATCAGAATACTTTCGGAAATTTACGACCTGAAACTGCACCGCGTCTTTATCCTGCGCTTTTTGAAGAATCGATGAACCGAGCACACCTTCAAACATGTCGGGAAACAACGTCAAAAAGTCGATTTTCATTCGTCTATTAATCCTTCCATGAGTTCAACCTCAATTTTCTTTTCGCTGACATCGATATGTTTGACCACTGATTCAATGTAAGGAATCAGCGCGTCTTTTTTCCCATTTCGGCCGATGACCCACACGTCATTAGCTCCAGGCGTCAAAATTTCTTTTACCTTTCCGATTAGTTGGCCGTCCCCGGTAAATACTTCACACCCAATGATTTCGTGGAAATAAAATTCTCCCTCATCCAGCTCTCCTAAATCTTCTTCTGGAACTTTAATGATTGCGTTTTTCAGCTCTTCCACTTCATTCAGGCTTTGTCTTTCTTTAAACTGCAGCAGATGAAATTGTTTATGCAGTCTATGCGTGTTTACCGTTACTTCAACGGGTTCGTTATGTCCGTCCCTAAACAAATACAGCGTGTTGCCCGGCTTGTACCGTTCCTCGGCAAAATCTGTTTTCGAAATCACCCGTACCTCGCCTTTAATTCCGTGGGTATTTACGATTTTACCTACATGAAACCATCGCTTTGTCATATGATCACCTCTGGCGAATTTCAATTACTTGTCCGTCTTTTATGACGATGGTGTTTGCTGCTGTTTTCTCATGCCAGTTATCTCCGGCTTCAATTGTCAGCAGCGCATCGACTTCCTTTTCTTTCATCTCACTGCCAAGCGGCAATGTATGTACTTGAGCAATTTGAAAATCGATTATTTTTATGTTATCTTTCCGCTTTTCTATTGCCTTTTTAAATTGTTCGATCATATCAGGGTTTTGCTGTTCTTTTTCATGTTTTCTTAGCTGAAAATAGAGCTGGCTGCATTCTCGTTCAAGCATTTGTTTCTTTTCGGCAAAAGAAGCTAAAAGCTTTTCCTTGCTGTGCTCGGTTAAGACTTGCATAACGGCTACACGGTGAATAATTTGCATCGCACCAAGCTCCCCGCTTTTAAAACTTTTTTTGGCTCAGGCCTCTCTATTTTGCCTAAGCTTCTATCAGTTTACCCTTTTTTTGCGTGTAAAAAAAGGGGAGGTGCCGGCCCTCTCCCTTTTAGTCAAATATCTCAAATTGAACTTTCTTAGAAGACTGTGCGCCAGCTGCAAATACAGCTGTTCGAATCGCTTTTGCAGTCCGGCCTTGCTTTCCGATAACTTTACCGGTATCTGACTTATGGACAGATAAGCGCAGCGCAATCTTTTGATCGGTTTCTTCTCTTATGACGCGAATGTCATCTGGATGATCAACAAGCGGCGTCACAATTTGGACAATCAAATCTTCCAAGTGTCGATCAGTCATTACTTGCCTTGTTTAGCGTTGTGGAATTTTTCCATGATTCCTTGGCTAGAGAACAAGTTGCGAACTGTATCAGATGGTTTCGCTCCAGTTTGAAGCCATTTAAGAGCAAGCTCTTCGTCGATTTTTACTTCCGCTGGTTTTGCAACCGGGTTGTATGTTCCGACTGTTTCGATGAAACGGCCGTCACGCGGTGAACGAGAATCTGCTACAACAATACGATAGAAAGGAGATTTTTTTGCTCCCATACGTTTTAAACGAATTTTTACTGCCATTTTACTAGCACCTCCGAAAATATTTCAACAAGATAGTATATTAACAATGATAAAAGTGTTTGTAAAGTGTTTTTTCTTAACAACGGTTTTATCATGTATAACCGATTACATAAAAGGTAGCTTAAACCCTTTTTTCTTGCCTTTTGACATGTTTGTCATCTGCTTCATCATTTTTTTCATTTCGTCAAACTGCTTAAGCAGACGGTTGACTTCCTGAACGGATGTCCCGCTCCCTTTCGCAATCCGCTTCCGCCGGCTGGCATTAATGATATCCGGTTGTTCTTTTTCACGAACAGTCATCGATTTGATGATCGCTTCCACATGATTCAGCTGTTTTTCATCCACTTGGATGTTTTTCAGGCCTTTCATTTTGCCGGCACCTGGCATCATTTGCAGAAGCTCATCAAGAGGCCCCATGTTTCTGACCTGCCCGAGCTGCTCCAAAAAATCGTCCAATGTGAAGCTCATGGTTCTCATTTTTTGTTCCAGCTCTTTGGCCTTATCTTCATCGACGCTGGCTTGTGCTTTTTCAATTAATGTCAGCACATCGCCCATACCGAGAATCCTTGATGCCATGCGTTCAGGATGGAACGGTTCTAACGCATCAAGCTTTTCGCCTAGACCAGCGAACTTAATCGGCGTGTTTGTGACCGCGCGAATAGAAAGCGCAGCACCGCCGCGTGTGTCGCCATCAAGCTTAGTCAGCACAACACCGGTTAAACCGAGCTGTTCATTAAAGCTTTGGGCGACATTCACAGCGTCCTGTCCGGTCATTGAATCGACAACCAGGAAAATTTCTTCCGGATTCGCGATTTCCTTCACGCTGGTGAGTTCATCCATCAATTCATGGTCAATATGCAAGCGGCCTGCCGTATCCAAAATGACATAGTCATAATGTTCTTCCTTGGCTTTTTCAATAGCCTGTTTCGCTATTTCTACAGGACTGACCTGATCACCAAGTGAGAAAACAGGCATGTCAAGCTGTTTGCCGAGCGTTTCCAGCTGTTTAATAGCGGCCGGACGGTAAATATCGGCAGCAACCAGCATCGGTTTGCGATTATGCTTTTTGCGCAGCAGGTTCGCAAGCTTACCGCTTGTTGTCGTTTTACCGGCACCTTGGAGACCGACCATCATAATAACAGTCGGCGGCTTTTTTGCAGCGGCGATTTTGCTCTCTTCGCCGCCCATCAGCTCAGTCAGTTCCTCTTGAACAACTTTAATGACCTGCTGGCCGGGCGTCAGACTTTTCATGACGTCTTGGCCTACAGCGCGTTCACTTACTTTTTTGACAAAATCCTTGACTACTTTAAAGTTAACGTCAGCTTCAAGCAGCGCAAGACGAACCTCACGCATCATCTCTTTGACATCTTGTTCGCTGACTTTCCCTTTTCCGCGAATTTTGGAAATCGTCTGCTGCAGTCGGTCGGCTAATCCTTCAAATGCCATAGTTTGCCGCCTCCTAATCTAATTTCTCAAGCGCTTCAATCAGAGCTGTAATTTCTTCCTCTTCTATTGAACCGGAAGCAAGCTCCTTCAGCTTATTAAACATCTCTTTACGCTCCTGAAACTTTTTCAAAAGGAGCAGCTTTTCTTCATATTGTTCAAGCATCGCTTCTGTTCGTTTGATGTTATCATAAACAGCTTGTCTTGAAACCTCATATTCTTCGGCTATTTCGCCTAGGGAGAAATCGTCCAAATAATAAAGCGACATATAGCTCTTCTGTTTTGACGTCAACAACGACTGATAAAAATCAAACAGATAATTCATTCTCGTTGTCTTTTCAAGCGACATTTGAGCTCTCCCCTTTGTTAAGTCAAATCCCTTTACGATAACTTAGTTTACACGGTTTCATGAAGACTGTCAAGTTTTTATCTTGTCAAAGCAATGATTGCTTTTTTTCCAAAATACACTAAATATTATCCATTTTATTCCGATATTATATATGAACCCTATTTAAAAGGAGGAGTTTATATGAAAAAAATCGGTTTATTGTTTGCGCTATGCTTGGCAGCTGTGTTTACACTCATTGTCCCGGCACAGCAAGCAGACGCTGCTGAGGCGCCTTATAAGGCTTCGATCACAAATATCAGCACAGATGGAGGAGTTTACGGTAAAATCAATTACGGCCAAGGTCAATATTGGCGAGTCAAGTACAATATCACCGTAAGCGGCAAATTACTCGATCAAAACGGACAGCCAGTGCCAAACGCTCCAGTACGATTTGAGGCAGATACGAAAGTCGGAAACACAACAAAAACAGCTTCAGGAACAACCGATGAAAACGGAACATTTGAGGTTCCAATGTATTTGGGGCCAGCCGCTGGGTACTATACGTATTACACATCTGTTTCCGTTCATTACTACGACATCATCCCATTCAGAGTTTATTCAGAAGATGCGAGAATGGTATCCACAGATAACAGCCTTTATCATTTCGCCTATCAAGTGAGAAGATAATAAAGGAAAAAGGCCCTTTTTCGGGGGCCTTTTTTTCTTAATCATCGGCGTTTTCCACTAAATCTGAAAACAGGCCGTATACATACGATTCTGCGTTGAATTCCTGAAGATCATCCACTTTTTCACCTAATCCGACTAGTTTAACCGGAATATGGAGCTCGTTGCGGATCGCGAGAACGATCCCGCCTTTTGCCGTACCATCGAGCTTCGTTAAAGCAATACCCGTAACATTTGTTGCTTTAGAGAACTCTTTCGCCTGCGCCATCGCGTTTTGGCCGGTCGTGGCATCTAGGGCAAGCAGCACCTCATGCGGCGCTTCAGGCACTTCTCTCTCAATGACGCGCTTCACTTTTTCAAGCTCTTTCATCAGATTCACTTTGTTTTGAAGACGACCTGCCGTATCACAGATTAAAACATCAGCATTTCTTGCTTTGGCAGCATGGACAGCATCGTAGATAACAGCCGCGGGATCGCTTCCAGCCGTTTGCTTAATGACAGGCACTCCCGTACGCTCTCCCCATACTTCCAGCTGTTCAATAGCACCCGCTCTAAATGTGTCTCCGGCAGCAAGTACGACAGACTTTCCTTCTTGCTTTAATTTATGGGCAAGCTTTCCGATTGTTGTCGTTTTGCCGACTCCGTTTACACCTACGAGGAGGATTACATTTAAACGCCCATCCTGGATATTCAAATCAGAAATTTGCCCATCACCGCTATTATAAATGTCGACCAGCTTCTCGGAAATCACAGACTGGACTTCCGCCGGATCTTGAATATTTCTTCGTTTCACTTCTTTTTTCAGCTCATCTATTAATTCCATAACGGTTGTAAAGCCGACATCCGCGCCGATAAGAACCTCTTCAAGCTCTTCAAAGAAATCCTCATCCACTTTACGGTAACGGGATACAAGATCATTCACTTTGTTTTGAAAGGAGTTTCTTGTTTTTTCAAGGCCATCCTTAAACTTTTCAGATACGGAATCTGTTTGTTTTGTGATTTTCTCTTTTAATTTTTTAAAAAAGCTCATCTTTTACCCTCTTTCCTCGTTACTGAACGAATTCTTTTGTTTCTTCCAGCTTAACTGAGATTACCTTGGAAACACCAGACTCCTGCATGGTTACGCCGTATAGCACATCCGCTTCCTCCATCGTCCCTTTTCTGTGGGTAATCACAATAAACTGGGTATCGCTGCTGTATTTTTTTAAATACTGTGAAAATCGGAACACATTCGCTTCGTCAAGCGCAGCCTCTACTTCGTCGAGGACGCAAAACGGTACAGGGCGAACCTTTAAGATTGAGAATAAGAGCGCTATAGCAGTAAGCGCACGCTCTCCGCCTGACAAAAGATTTAAGTTTTGCAGTTTTTTCCCCGGCGGCTGTGCGATAATCTCGACTCCTGAGTGAAGCAGATCGTTCGGATCGGTGAGCCTCAGTTCAGCTCGTCCTCCTCCGAATAAGGAGCGGAAGACTTGATCAAAGTGTGATCGGATTTGGACGAATGTGTCATTAAAGCGCTTTGTCATTTCTTCATCCATTTCTTCAATCACTTGGAACAGGGTATTTTTCGCTTCTGTCAAATCTTCTTTTTGTTCTGACAGAAACTTATACCGTTCGTTGACCCTCTCAAACTCATCTATGCTCCCAAGGTTTACAGTACCAAGTTCTTCAATTGCGAGCTTAATCAGCTTCACGCGCTTTCTGGCTTCTTCTGGATCGCTTTCAAGCTGATAGGTCTCTTTTGCCCCCTCGAAGGACAAGCTGTATTCCTCCCGTAAGTACTGGAGCAAATTATCAAGCTCAACTTCCATTCGGCCCAGTTTGACCTCTTCGTCTTTTAGAAGCGTTGTTTTTTGTTTATACAGGCGTTTCATTTCTTTCAGCTCACGCTCATATGTATCAAGCCCATGCTGAAGCTTGATACGCTGGTCGCGCCTTGACGCAATCAGTTCAATCGTTTTCGTTTTGTCATTCAATTTATGTTTTGCAGCTTCTTCAAGCTTTTCTTCGCCGCTGGTGCTTGATGACATCTCTGACGTTAAGAAGCTTAAGTCTTCTTTCGCTTCTTTTAACGCAAACTCTGTTTCTGCGAGCTCTTTCTTACGTCTGGTAAGGTTGTCTTCTTCACTCTGGCATGCCTGCTCTTTTTTGGCCGCTGTGATCTTCAGCTCAGTCAGCTCATTGGAAAGAGACTCTTTCGTTGAGGATTGCGTTTGTTTTTGTTTTGTCAGCCTATCTATATCCTCTTCAAGCTGCTTCATCTTTTCCGATACGGCAGAAAGCTCTTCTTCCAGCTTGCGTTTGCGCGTTCTCTTCTCTTCATCGCTTTCTGACAGAGCGGATTTTTCTTGATCATAGAGCTCTAAATGAGTGTTGATATTTTTCTCGGCAACTTGAAGTTCGTACAGCTGGCCTTTTACATCCTGCTGCTTTACTCTCAAGCTTTCCCCGGCTTCTCTTAAGTCAGCCAGTTTTTTCTCCATATCCTGAAGAGATTGCTTAAGTGTTTTCACTTCTTGTTCAAGCAGCGCTGTTTTCTCTTCCATTTCAGTGAGCCGTTTGCTCACATCTTCAAGCTCACGGCTTCTCCCGAGCAGCGAGTTATTTTTCTTTTTAACCGCTCCGCCCGTCATTGAACCACCCGGATTCACGACATCTCCCTCAAGGGTTACGATGCGGTACCGGTGCCCGAGAAGCTTCGCAAGCTCGTTTGCTCCTTTTAAATCCTCTGTGATCAGCACAGTTCCAAGAAGGTTCTGGATGATGCGCCGATACGCAGGATCAAATGTGACAAGTTCACTGGCGACCCCGAGAAACGACGAGTGCTGCGCAGCTGTTTCCGCGTCCCGGCTTTGAAGCTGCCGGTCTCTGATTACAGAAAGAGGCAGAAACGTCGCCCGGCCGAAGGAATTCTGTTTTAAATATTGAATCGCTTTACGGGCAGACTGTTCATCGTCGGTGACGACATGCTGGGCAGAAGCGCCGAGCGCAATTTCAATGGCCGTTTCATACTTCTGTTCTGTTGAGATCAGCTCTAGGACCGCTCCGCGAATTCCGCCGAGCCGCTCTTTCGCTTTCAGGACTTCTTTAACACCTTGATAAAAGCCGGAGAAATCACCCTGCATCGTCTCAAGCATGTCCTTTTTCGATCTCGCTTGCTGAACGTATTGATATGCCTGATACAGAGCGGATTCATTTTTTTCGTATTGGCGCTTTTTCTGCTCATATTTTGTCTGCATGTCACGATATGCGCCGACTTGGCTGTGAATCTCCTGCTCAATTTTGGCAAACTCCGTTTCACATGCGGCTTTTCGCGCAGAAATATCGCGCCGTTCCTCTAGATGCTTTTCATTGTTGTCCGCAAGCCTCTGTAATGTGACAGCGGATTGGGACATCTGGTCATCAAGCAGCTGGAGCTCGTTGCGGGTCGAAGCCTGGCTGTTTAACAGCTCAAAGTAATCGCTTTTCAGCTGCTCGATTTTTTCTTCGACATTTTCATTGTGAAGACTGAGAGCCTGCTGTTTTTCTTTTACCTGAGCTCTTAACTGTTTCACCTCTGCCTGAAGCGTTTCAAAGACAGCCTCCTGCTTCGCAAGCTCTTCTTTCAGGACCGCTTCTTTTTGCTGGTACTGAACAATGGCTTCTTCAAGCTGTTCTCGGTTTTGCACAGCGTTTTTCTTGCGTTCTTTTAGGACTTCTTTACGGCCTTCAAGCTTTTCCAGCTCTTCACTTGTCACCAATAAGACCTGCTGGAGCTCATCTACTGATTCATCCAGCGCTTGAATTTTGTCTCGCGCCTCTTCAATTTTCGCTTCTTTCGCAGAAATCGCAGCCGATTCAGCGAGCTCTTCTTCCTTTGCGAGCTGCACTTTCTCTTTTAGAGCTGACCATTTACCATGCAGTTCTTCGATATCATAGGCAGTCAGCGCTATTTCAACATGTTCCAGCTCTTTCTTTTTCTCCAGATAGTCTTTCGCTATCGATGCTTGAATTTTAAGAGGTTCAACCTGTCCTTCAAGCTCATGTAATATGTCTTCTACCCGGTTTAAATTGTCCTGTGTCTCAAACAGTTTATTTTCTGCTTTTTTCTTTCTCGTTTTATATTTAAGCACTCCGGCCGCTTCTTCAAAGATACTGCGGCGATCCTCCGCTTTACTGCTCAGGATCTCTTCCACTTTTCCTTGGCTAATAATAGAAAATGCTTCTTTACCGAGGCCAGAGTCCATAAATAAATCAATAATATCTTTTAAGCGACACGGCTGATTGTTAATCAGAAACTCACTCTCGCCTGATCTGTATACACGTCGTGTCACGCTGACCTCATGGAAGTCAATCGGCAAGAAATGATCATCATTATCAAGGGTAAGTGTAACTTCAGCCAAATTTAATCGCTTTCTCGAATCACTGCCGGCAAAAATGATATCTTCCATTTTTCCGCCTCGAAGAGACCGTGCCGATTGTTCTCCAAGAACCCAGCGAATGGCATCAGTGATGTTGCTTTTTCCGCTACCATTTGGACCGACAACCGCTGTAACGCCTTTTACAAAATCCACGGAAATCCGTTCTGCAAATGATTTAAATCCTATAACGTCTAAACGTTTGAGGAACATAGCGATCCTCCTTATGTAATAAGTATTTCAATTCTATCATAAAACATGGATAAAATAAGACGGCATACATACTGAAATCCCCCTTATGATTCAGGGGGATTTTATTGTTTCGTATGATATTTTTGCAATTTAGCTAAAGCTTCTTGAGCTGCATGCTGTTCGGCTTCTTTCTTTGATCGGCCGTTTCCGACTCCGAGTGGTTCACCTTTTAGCGATACGATGGCTTCAAATTCACGGTTGTGCGCAGGCCCTTTTTCGTTAGAGATTTTATACTCCAGAGAGCCTTTGCCGTCCCGCTGCACGTATTCCTGCAGCTGGCTTTTAAAATCCATCACATGAGAAAAAGCACCATCGTTAATTTTAGGGAACACATAGACTTTTAAGAAACTTTCGACCGGCTCTAATCCCTGGTCAAGATACAAGGCTCCGATAAATGCCTCAAATACATCCGCCAATAGGGCAGGACGCTTTCTTCCGCCTGTCATTTCCTCACCTTTGCCCAACAGGACAAGATCGCCGAATGACAGTTCGTGAGCCAATGAAACGAGAGATGGTTCGCATACAATCGCGGCTCTCAATTTCGTCAAATCTCCTTCACTCATAGCCGGATACTTGGCAAATAAGAATCTGGAGATCGTCAGTTCCAAAACAGCGTCACCTAAAAATTCAAGCCTTTCATTATCTTCATACGGCTTTTTCCGATGCTCATTCACATAAGATGAATGTGTAAATGCTTGATACAAAAGCTTTTCATTTTGAAAGTGAACCGAAATCCGTTCTTGAAACTCTTTAAATTGTTCTACTTTTTTATAGAACTTTTTTTTATCTTTATAATGTGAGTGTTTTGACATAGTAACCTCCATAGGCACATCAGGTTCACCGCGCTTCTCTGACTAAACCGGATACAGCGCGCGTAAAAGCGGCATGCTGTAATAACTGCACGAATAAAGGGCTAAAGCCCCGCATCTCGGCGGGACTTTTAGCATTAGCTTATTGCTGGTTTTGTATGTAGTTCACAGCGTCGCCGACTGTTGCAATCTTTTCAGCATCTTCGTCAGAAATCTCCATATCAAACTCGTCTTCAAGTTCCATAACAAGCTCAACTACATCTAGGGAATCAGCACCTAAGTCTTCCTTGAAAGAAGCTTCAAGTTTGACGTCTGCTTCATCAACGCCAAGGCGATCTACGATGATTTTCGTTACACGCTCTAATGTATCTGCCATAGCAATTCACCTCCCCTCAAGTATTATAGTGGATTCGTTTTTAAAAAACTAGAGAAACTATGATGAAATTTTCGAGAAAAAAACTTACATCACCATTCCGCCGTCAATATGAAGCGTCTGGCCTGTCATGTAACGTGCTCCCTCTGAAGCAAGGAACGTGACAACGCTGCTGACATCGCCAGGTTCACCAAAGCGCGCGAGCGGAATTTGTTTGAGCATTTCGTCTTGAACGTCTTCTGCAAGCTTATCTGTCATATCAGTTGAGATAAATCCAGGCGCAATCGCATTTACCGTAATATTTCGGCTTGCAAGCTCCTTAGCAGAAGATTTTGTTAAACCGATTACGCCAGCTTTTGCAGCCACATAGTTGGCTTGTCCAGGATTTCCGCTGACGCCGACGATAGACGATACGTTAATAATTCGGCCTGAACGCTGTTTCATCATTTGTCTTGTAACAGCTTTCGTGCAGTTGAAAACACCTTTAAGGTTAATGTTAATGACATCATCCCATTCATCTTCTTTCATTCTCATGATGAGATTGTCTCTTGTAATTCCCGCATTATTAACAAGAATGTCAATCGCAGAAAAAACAGATAACGTTTCTTTTATCATGTTTTGTACATCTTCAGGATTTGATACATCCGCTTTGACAGCAATTGCTTCTCTGCCCATTGATTTGATTTCATCCACCACTTCATTTGCTTTCGCTTCATTGCCGGAGTAGTTGACGACAACGTTCGCGCCGCTTTTTGCCAGGTCAAGGGCAATTGCGCGGCCGATTCCGCGGGATGCGCCAGTGACAATAGCTGTTTTGTCATTAAGCATTTTCATTCTCCTCCTTAAGCGTTTGAATTGCCAGCTCGATCGTTTCCGGATCTGATACAGCAATTGTTTTCAAGCGTCTGTTTACTTTTTTCACCAGGCCTGAAAGCACTTTTCCGGGGCCAATTTCAATAAAGGTCGTAACACCCTCTTCAATCAGCTTGTTAATGCTTTCCTCAAAACGAACCGGAGAGTAGAGCTGTTCAATGAGCTTCTCTTTGATTTCTGCTTTAGCGGTCATGACATCAGCAGAAACATTTGAAACGACCGGAACGCCAGCGTCTTGTATGTCACAGGAATCCAATACTTCTTTCAGCTTTTCCGCAGCTGGCTTCATCAGTTCAGAATGGAATGGACCGCTTACTTCAAGCGGGATCGCGCGTTTTGCACCGTTCTCTTTTGCCTGTTCACTTGCAAGTTCTACCCCTTTAGCTGTACCGGAAATAACGATTTGTCCAGGACTGTTGAGATTCGCAAGCTGAACCAGATGGCCTTCCTCCGTGACTTTATCGGTCACTTGCTTTAATGCTTCGGCATCCATGCCAAGAATCGCGGCCATGGCTCCTTCGCCAGCAGGAACTGCTTCATTCATAAACTCTCCGCGTTTTCTGACGGTATAAACAGCATCTTTGAAAGACAGCGCGGCAGACGCAACAAGCGCGGAATATTCACCAAGGCTGTGTCCTGCTGTGAAATCAGGTGTAATGCCAGATTCTTTAAATTTCTCAAGAACAGCAATGCTTGTCGTCAGCAAAGCAGGCTGCGCATTGTATGTAAGTGTTAATTCTTTCGCATCACCTTCAAAAATCAGTGAGCTTAGTTTTGTTTCCAATGTTTCATCCGCTTCATCAAACAGACGCTTTGCAGCAGGCACCTGCTCATAAAGCTCTTTCCCCATGCCGATAAATTGTGATCCCTGTCCCGGGAACAAAAATGCAATTTTACTCATGATGCAAAACCTCCAGACTATTCATCTGTTTTTTCTTCTTTTACTTCTTCCTGAATGAGCGCAGCCACATTTTGGCTGACCATCTCTCTTGCTTGGCGAATCGCATGAAATACAGCATTAGAATCTGAAGAGCCGTGCGCCTTGATCACAGGCGCTTTTAAGCCGAACAGACTCGCTCCGCCATAATTCGAATACTCCATTTTCATTTTCATTTCTTTCATCTTCGGCTTCAGCACAGCTGCCGCAAGCTTTGATGTGAAATTAGACGTCATGACTTCTTTCATCATTTTAAAAATAGACAACGCAGAACCTTCCAGCGTTTTGAGTGTAACATTCCCGGTAAAGCCGTCTGTTACTACAACATCCGCCACATCATCTAAAAGGTCTCGCGCTTCTACGTTTCCGATAAAATGAATATTAGCTGTTTCTTTTAATAATTGAAACGTCTGCTTCGTCAGTTCGTTTCCTTTTTTATCTTCTGTTCCAACATTTAAAAGCCCGACTCTCGGTGAAGTGACACCGCGCACTTGCTGAGAATAAACAGAACCCATGATGGCATATTGGACGAGGTGCTCCGGCTTGGCATCGACATTGGCGCCGACATCAAGGAGGAGAAATCCATCTCCTGAAACGGTGGGAAGCGTCGGGGCAAGCGCCGGGCGGTCAATCCCTTTAATTCGGCCGACAATAAACAGACCGGCTGTCATTAATGCGCCGGTATTTCCTGCTGAAATGCAGGCGTCAGCTCTGCTTTCCGCAACTTCCTGCGCCATAAGGACCATAGATGAGTTCTTTTTTCTTCGCACGGCGCGAACCGGTTCATCCGTTGGCTCAATCACTTCATCTGCGTGCAGCACCGTGATGCGATCTGATGTTGTTGTTAAATGTGATTCTATCGTTGTTTTGTCACCGACAAGTGTGATATGGAGATCATCAAATGCCTCTATACCCTTTAAAACTCCGTCAATAACAGCTTTGGGAGCGTGGTCTCCTCCCATTGCATCTACAGCTATTCTCATGCATGCTCCACCTTTATGATTGTTTTGAACGGTACATGTCAAAATGTCCAGAAAAAACAATTTCTTCGCCAACATAGCTGTTCACTTCGACAACTGTTCTTCCTTTTTCTTTTTCGACCGCCGTCACTTTCGCTTTCGCTACAACACGTTCCCCCTGCTTCACCTGTCTTGTAAAGCGGATGTCTGCGCTTGCGGTCAGTGCCAGCTCGTCATCAATAACTGCCACAGCCAAAGAATTCGCCTGTGCAAATAAATGATGTCCTCTCGCAATTTGATTCCGGCTGAACACATGCTCCTGTTTTATTTCTAAAATGGATATCGCTTGATCATCCAGCTCAAGGTCAATAATTTCTCCGATCACTTCGTCCAGTGACAGGGATTTCACTTCATCTTCAAGCGTTTTCTCTGCAACATTCTTAATTCTTTCTCTCAGCTCCGGTATCGAAAGCTCTAAGCGGTCCAAACGAATTGTCTGGATGCTCACCCCAAATTTACCCGCTAATTCTTCATCTGTAATAAAGGGGGTTGCTTGAATCGTCTGCTGAAGTAATTCCTGGCGTTCTCTCTTATTTCTTCTCATATCTAAACACCATCCGGACAATTAAGACTAGGTACTAATAGTAGTATATAATTTCATAGATTGGAATGCAACGATTGTTTCTAGCTGGACACTAAAAACTTCTGGTGACTAACTTAATTTTTCCCCGTCCATTACTCCGCTCTTCAGCAATTGATCTCTCAGCGCCCCATATTCCGGCTCCTTCCAAAACGCGTCAGAAGCCACAAGATTCGCGGCATCCTGCCTCGCCGTTTCAAGCGCTCTGTAATCATGAACCATGTCCGCCACCTTGAATTCAGGCATACCGCTTTGTTTTTTTCCGAAGAAATCTCCCGGTCCTCTCAGTTCCAGATCCTTTTCAGACAGCTCAAAACCGTCATTGGTCTCGGACATGATTCTCATCCGTTCTTTCCCTGTTTCTGATTTAGGATCGGCCATCAGAATGCAGAACGATTGGTGCTCGCCCCGTCCGACACGGCCGCGCAGCTGGTGAAGCTGAGATAATCCGAAACGGTCGGCGTCATAAATCACCATAATGGTTGCATTCGGAACATTCACGCCAACCTCAACAACTGTCGTTGATACGAGAATTTGACAGTGGTTCGCACTGAACTCCCGCATGACCTGATCTTTTTCATCGGAATGGAGCTTTCCGTGCATCAGGCCGACATTCCATTTCTCCCGGAAAATATCAGAAAGCATATTGTACACATCAATGGCGTTTTGCACATCAAGCTTGTCTGATTCTTCAATCAGCGGGCAGATGATATAAGCCTGTCTTCCCTGCTTTAATTCTTTTTCAAGGAATGACAAAATACGGTCCAGCATGTCATGCTTGACCCAATAGGTTTCGATCTGTTTTCGTCCCGCCGGCATCTCATCAATGACAGATACATCCATTTCGCCGAACACTGTGATGGCTAACGTTCTTGGGATTGGAGTGGCTGTCATAAAGAGAACATCGGGATCCTGTCCTTTGTTCCGAAGTTTTTTACGCTGCTCAACTCCAAATCGATGCTGCTCATCTGTAATGACGAGACTCAGCGCCTTAAACTCCACCTCATCCTGTATTAAAGCGTGGGTTCCTACAAGAATATCAATCTCTCCCGCTGCAAGACGCTCAAGCAGTTCTTTTCGCCGCTTTCCTTTGACAGAGCTTGTCAAAAGAGCAACGCTGATATCCCACTTTTCAAATAGTGAAACGAGCGAATCAGCATGCTGTTCGGCCAGAATCTCTGTCGGCACCATAAGCGCGCCCTGGTATCCGGATAAGATCGCGGCATACAGCGCAATGGCGGCGACTGCCGTTTTTCCTGATCCAACGTCTCCTTGAAGAAGACGGTTCATTCTGTACGGTGAAGACATGTCTGCCGTTATTTCGCGAAGCACGCGGGATTGGGCGTTAGTGAGAGGAAACGGGAGGCTGTTGACAAATTTCATGAGTTCTTCGTTTGAAAAACGCTGCCGTATCCCTTGAGTCTGCTCTCTTTCCGCCTTTCGAAACGCCTGCATTTTCAACTGAAACAACAAAAACTCCTCATAAACAAACCGGCGTCTTGCAAGCGTTAACGCTTCTCTTGTTTCAGGCTGGTGCATCGCTTTTAATGCCTGATGATAATCCGGCAGCTTATAACGTGTTCGTAGCTTTTCCGGAAGAGGATCGGAAAGCGAGTCTGCATACTGGGTCAGCGCTTGTTGAATAAAACGTCTCATCATTTTGACGGTAACGTTTTCTTTCACAGAATACACTGGTTCAATGCTCTTATCCTCTTGGTGCGGACCGTTTTTCAACTCCTGAACAGAAATGGTTTGGCGGTGCTTGTCCCATTTACCTGAGACTGTCACGACAGAGCCCAGAGAAAGCTTTTTCTTCAAATAAGGCCGGTTGAAGCATATGGCTGTGACCAAATAATGGCCGACAAGAACCCTAAATGTCAGTCTGTTCCGTTTTTTTCCGTAATAGGTAAGAGAAGGCTCCGAATGAACCTTCCCTTCGACTGTAACTCTTTCATCATGCTTGACTTCTTCTAAATCCCTCAGCTCGTAGTCATCATAGCGATAAGGGAAATAATTCAGAAGATCAGAAATGTCATAAATACCGAGTTCCTTCAATGTTTTTTCTGTTTCCGGCCCAATGCCCTTAATGTTGGCTATACTAGTTTGCTGATGTTGTTTCACGTGAACCTAGCGCTCCTCCAAAAATTTTTTTCTCTAATTCTCTTCCTGTCGGTGTTGCCGCCAAACCGCCCTGGCCTGTTTCTCTAAGTGCTGTGGGCATCGTCTGGCCAATTTTATACATGGCATCAATAACCTCATCACATGGAATGCGGCTTGTAATGCCTGCCAATGCCATATCAGCAGCAATCATTGCATTTGAAGCTCCCATTGCATTTCGTTTCACGCACGGCACTTCAACAAGCCCCGCAACAGGATCGCACACGAGTCCGAGCATATTTTTTAATGTAATGGCCATGGCCTCCGCGCTCTGTTCTGGTGTTCCTCCTGCCATCTCAACAATCGCCGCAGCAGCCATGCCTGATGCTGATCCAACCTCTGCCTGGCATCCCCCGGCGGCGCCGGAAATACTCGCGTTATTAGCCACGACAAATCCAAAAGCCCCGGAGGTAAACAAAAAGCGGATCATTTGTTCTCTTGTTGGGTTCAGTTTTTCTTTTACAGCAAATAACGTGCCGGGTACGACACCAGCGGAACCCGCAGTCGGTGTCGCACAAATGGTTCCCATGGCTGCATTCACTTCATTTGTTGCAACAGCTTTCGATACCGCATCTAAAATCAGCTGGCCAGACAGGCTTTTACCTGACCGAATGTAAGCCTGTAATTTCACGGCGTCACCGCCAGTTAAGCCCGTTTGGCTCGTAACTCCCTCGAGTCCTTTTTGAACCGCCGCTTCCATAACAGACAAATTGTGATCCATCTGCTGAAAAATCTCTTCTTTTGTTTTTTCTGTTACTTCCATCTCTTGAGCGATCATCACATCAGAGATGGATAGTTGCTTTTCTTTTGTTATCTCTAATAATTCCTTTACATTACGAAACATAACTGGCTCCTCCTGACCTTTCGCTAGTCAGCAATCTTTGTTACCTGAATAATATTCGGCAGCTTTGACAGCTCGTTGAGAATTTGTTCGTCAATATTTTGATCGACTTCTATTGTCATCAAAGCAAGCTGGCCGATATCCTTTCGGGCTACTTCCATATGGCCAACGTTGATTGAAAATTTCGCCAGGACATTGGCAACACCGGCAATCGTGCCAAACTTGTCATTATGAACAACCAATATAGCAGGATGATTTCCTGACAATCGGAGTTCAAAACCATTTAATTCTGTGATTTCAATCTTTCCTCCGCCAATCGAAATACCTGTCAGCTCAAGCTCTCCCTTTTTATCAGAAATGGTGATTTTGGCTGTGTTCGGGTGGACGGGCACAGCGTCTTCAACGCGAAACTCTATTTCAATTCCTTTATCTTCTGCAATTTGTATAGCGGTTTTAATCCGTTCGTCAAATGTATCAAAATCAAGCAATCCGCCGATAATCGCGACATCTGTGCCGTGGCCTTTATACGTTTCCGCAAAAGAGCCGTAAAAGGATACGATGATGCGCTCAGGCTCTCTGCCAAATAAACTTCTGGCCACTCTCCCGATTCTTGCCGCCCCCGCCGTATGCGAGCTGGACGGACCGATCATAACCGGGCCGATAATATCAAAAACGCTTCTGTATTTCATGCTATTCCTCCTTATGAACCAGAGTTTATAAGCGCTTTGCTTCTAGACTAATTGATCATATATAAAATGGCAAGCGGGCGCGTCACAGCGCTGCCGCACTTAAAAGCAGACATAAGAATAGAAGGGCGAATCGCCCTTCTATTCTGCTGAAACGATATAAGAATACAGCGGCTGTTTTCCGTTATGGATCTCAACCTCAATCTCCTCGTACTTTTCACTAAGGAACGCTTCAAGCTCCTCAGCTTCTTCCTGAGACGCATCCTCACCGTATAGGATGGTAACAATTTCGTCGTCTTCTCCGATCATTTCTGACAGCAGCGTTTTCGCGGCTGACAGCTGATC
This sequence comes from Bacillus vallismortis, assembly GCF_004116955.1. Lineage (NCBI taxonomy): Bacteria > Bacillati > Bacillota > Bacilli > Caryophanales > Bacillaceae > Bacillus > Bacillus vallismortis. The sequence continues at coordinate 1,839,318 of NZ_CP026362.1, forward strand.
TTCAGCAGTGCCGATAATCGTTCCATTCAGAATTCCCATAAAGTCGCCTTTTTTAATATCCTTGCCATCAATATGGGTATCTCTGACTGAGTACGTCACTTGCCCGCTTTTCACCTGCTGAATGGCGCTAAGCATATTGGCCTCGTTCGCTTCAGCTTCTTGATCCGGATGAAATGCCAGCAGGGCTGACATCCCTTGGGGAACCGTTTTGGCAGGAATGACGAAAACCTGTCCATCCATTACACTTGCCGCTTGATTAGCCGCCATGATGATGTTGGAGTTATTCGGTAAGATAAACACTGTTTCCGCATTTACGGATTTCACGGCATCGACAATATCCTCAGTGCTCGGGTTCATTGTCTGACCGCCTTCAATCACAACAGAAGCGCCAATGCTTTTAAATAAGTCAGAAATGCCTTCTCCCATTGCTACAGTCACAACGCCATAGGGCTGCTTTGCCGGCGGTTTTTCGTTGCCAGAAGGCTTGCTTTCCTGGCTGATAAGAGAAGTATGTTGTTCTCTCATATTCTCTATTTTAATTTTGATCAATTCACCATAATGCTGGGCATAGTTTAATACATTTCCCGGTTCTTCCGCATGAATATGAACCTTCGCCAGCGATTCATCCGCAATGACTAACAGAGAATCACCGAACTGGCTAAGATCTTGTCTGAACGTACCTTCATTGAATTCTCGTTTTTCCTGATCGAGTCTAACCATCACTTCAGTACAAAAACCAAATTCGATATCTTCTGTATTCATTGCGCTTTGCGCGCTCTTATGATGCTCTGCGCTGACCATGTCGTCAAGTGACGGAAGAACAGCTTTCTGAGGCACAGTTTCACCTTTTAATGAAGCGAGGAAACCTTCATACACACAAAGCAGGCCTTTGCCCCCGCTGTCGACGACTCCTACTTCCTTTAGAACTGGAAGCAATTCAGGTGTCCTGTTTAAAGATGCCTCTGCTTCCTCTGTCACTGCAGTCATCAGCGCTGTGATATCGGTTTCTTTTTCTGCCAGAGCCACCGCTTTTTTCGCAGCGTCTTTTGCAACTGTTAAAATGGTGCCCTCTACAGGCTTCATGACAGCTTTATACGCCATATCAACACCGGCTTGCAGCGCAGCGGCAAACTCTTGTGCATTCATTTCTTTTTTCGTTTCAATGCTTTTACTGAATCCGCGGAACAATTGGGACAGGATCACTCCTGAATTTCCGCGCGCTCCCATGAGCAGCCCTTTCGATAACGCGGAACCCACCTTACCGATATCATCCGTATCCATTTGCTCCACTTCTCTTGCTCCGGAAGTCATCGACAGGTTCATATTTGTCCCCGTATCGCCGTCCGGCACCGGAAACACGTTGAGCGCATCAACCGCACTCGCATTTTGAGACAGATTCTGCGCTCCCGCGAGAATCATCCCGGCAAAGGTTCTGCCGTCTAATGTTCTAATAGACAATCCTACTCCTCCTAACTACGGGTTCGTCACTCGGACGCCTTGGACATAAATATTAACAGAGTCCACTGCCAATCCGATGGTTTGATTTACTGTGTACTTTACTTTTGTTTGGACATTATGTGCCACTTCAGAAATTTTCGTTCCATAGCTGACAATGATATACATGTCAATATGTATCTGTTCTCCTTCTTGGCGAACTTGGACGCCTCTGCTGAAATTCTCTTTCCGAAGGATTTCAGTCAGTCCGTCTTTAATCTGGTTTTTAGAGGCCATTCCGACAATGCCGTAACAGTCGATCGCCGCGCCTCCTGCCACCATCGCAATGACTTCATTAGATATATCAATCTGCCCGTACTTCGTTCTTAATTCAATGGACACACTAGTTCCTCCTTCGAATGCATAGAGTTACAGCTATTCTACTATATGGTTTCCATTATGAAAAGAAAAGACCCAGCTATTGCTGCCGTCCCTCTACATATACTATAGCACCGCTGTTTGCGCAAGATGTCAAGTGAATTTTCTTGAAAGATGATGAAACAATAGTTGCAAACGTTTTTTAGCTGTGGTAAATTATTTAAAGTATCCATATCGAAAGCATCTAAGATCATATGAAATGTTAAAAAGTAGATGTTTTGTGCAAGTGAGGAGGGAAACAAATGGCACGTAAATGCGTTATCACAGGTAAAAAAACAACAGCTGGGAATAACCGTTCTCACGCAATGAACGCTTCTAAGCGCACTTGGGGCGCGAATCTTCAAAAGGTTCGTATCCTTGTGAACGGAAAACCTAAAAAAGTATATGTATCTGCTCGAGCTTTGAAATCCGGTAAAGTTGAGCGTGTATAACAAAATGAACGCCTGCCTCTATATGTGGCAGGCGTTTTTATGTGGTGAAAGAGGGCTATGAACCCCTGGGCCTTAATCTTTTCTAAATGAACCCAGCATCGCCCGGACAATTCCTCCTAAAAACTTCGGCAATTTAATGGTGTAAAATTTCATTTTTTGTCCCCTCCTATAACGTCCCGTAACCGCCTGTTCACTGATGTCAGCAAATGAATGAAAGCACATGCTAATCCGTGCTTCTTATCATTATTAATATGCCTTTTGCAAACGAAAAAGTACCTCGTGAATGAATGAGTTCGTTACTAATACATAGTGTTGAACCGAGCGTAATATGACAATTATTCAGCGGATATTTAAAACCGGCCAGTGTCAGCTCATGTATTTCTTCGGAAAACGGTATGAAGGAGATATATCGCTTGTTTTCATCCTTCTCCATATCATATTCACCGGGAGGGAACATTTGAATATGATTTTGTTTGTCTATCAGCCTAATTTTGATATTCGTTTTTATACCTCTGTACAGAAGCTGAATATTTCCTAAAAAATGATCAGCTCTGCCGCCTGTAATGCCGAAAATCTGAATGATATCCGGCTGTTTTTCCAGCGCCCAATCAAGGGCGAGATCTAAATCTGTTTGATCTTTTTCTGCTTGATACACATGAAGTGCGGGAGCGGCATTTTCAATTCGGCTGCGTTCTTGCTCTGTTATGCTGTCAAAATCTCCAAAAGCTTCATCAGGAATGAGCCCGGCATCTAAAAGAGTAACGGTGCCTTTATCAACACCGATCCAAAGGATGTCCCCAGCTGTATAGCCGGTTAGATCAGGAATGAGATCTTTAGGGCCTCCCGCAACGATATTGATTGTTTTCATCTCTGATCCCTTTCTCAGCATACAGGAAAAAGAGCTTAGGCTCTGCATGCCCAGCTCTTTTTCCTGCTGCTTATTTACTTCCTCTGATTTCAGAAATTGCTTTTTGGCGGTCAGGCTGGCTGTAAACAGCTGAGCCGGCTACGAGTAAATTTGCGCCCGCTTCAATCACTAGCGGAGCGGTTTCTTTATTGACGCCGCCGTCTACTTCAATTAACAGATCTTTTTTTCCTCTTTCATCCGCCATTCGCTTAACCTCTTTGATTTTAGGAAGGACAGAATGAATAAATTTCTGCCCGCCAAATCCCGGGTTCACCGTCATTAAAAGAACAAGATCAAGGTCGTCGAAAACATGCTCGATAACTTGTACAGGCGTATGCGGGTTCAGAACAACACCGGCCTTCACCCCTTGCTCTTGAATAAGCTGGATGGTACGGTGCAGGTGCGGACATGCCTCAGCATGCACCGACAGGATATCTGCGCCGGCTTTAGCGAAAGCCGGGATGTAACGATCCGGCTCTTCTATCATTAAATGAACATCCAGCGGCAGGTCTGTTACCGGCCGAACAGCCTCTACAATCAGCGGACCGATCGTGATATTCGGGACAAAGTGGCCGTCCATGACATCAATATGAATACAATCGGCTCCGCCCTTTTCTACATCTTTAATCTCATTGCCTAGAGCGGCAAAATCAGCGGATAGAATAGATGGTGCAACCTTTATCATTATGCTAATACCTCGGCTTTCTGTCTTTAATCTCCGTCATAAATTCAACATAATGGTCGTAGCGGTACTGCTTTAATTCCCCGTCTTCAACAGCTTGTTTGACTGCACATTTTGGTTCTTTCAGATGCAAACAGCCTCTGAATTTGCACGAAGCGCTTTTTTCTCTGATATCAGGGAAGGTATAACCCAGCTCTTCTTCCTCAATGTCTGTAAATTCGAGCGAGCTGAATCCCGGAGTATCTGCAACCAAGCCTCCGGACGTGTGAATCAGCTCTACGTGGCGGGTAGTGTGTTTCCCGCGGCCCAAATGTTCGGAAATCTCGTTAGTTCTTAAACCAAGCTCCGGACTGATCGCGTTGAGAAGCGAGGATTTTCCCACACCGGACTGACCGGCAAATACCGTTGTTTTGTCCTGAAAATGCGGGATGATATCCGTTAAACTGTTTTGGTCCTTAGAGGAGGTGAGATACACGTCATACCCAATATTCCGGTAGTCTTGTGCATAGGTTTGAATCGCATCATGTGTATCCTGATCTTCAATCAGATCCATTTTTGTAATGCATATAATCGGCTGAATATCATTGGCTTCAACGAGAACCAAGAAGCGGTCGAGCAATGCCGTGCTGAAAGAAGGCTGAACCGCTGAGAAAACAAGGACCGCTTGATCCACGTTGCAAATTGGCGGCCTGATAAGCTCATTGGTTCTTTCTTTAATTTCTAGCAGATATCCCTCTTTGTCATTTTCAGCTTGATACACAACGTAATCACCGACAAGAGGGGTAATTTTGTTCTTTCTAAAAATGCCTCTTCCTCTGCATTGAACCACTTTATCTGAATCACCTGATTCATCCAGTACATAGTAAAAACCGCTTAGCGCCTTAATAATTTTGCCCTCGGGCATATTTTCCCTCCTTGTTATTCACCTTTAGGATACTCAATGGTTTTGTAGCTGACGACTTTATTGTTTACCATCACTTGATAGTACCCTTTTTGGCCGGATTCAATCTTCAATTCGATCGTTCGTTCTGCCGGCTCTTTTATCTTAAATTCCTCGTAAGTGTCAGAGATGCTGTGATCCGCATCGTCAATCGCGATTTGCACCTCAAGCTCGTCCCCCTCATTTTCTGGCTCGTAGGGGATCTCGACCTTTTCTTTTACTGTTTTCGCGGGTTTTTTCTCAGGTCCCAGAGAGAATGTCACCTCAACTTCGTTTCCCGGCTTTACTGCCGTTCCTGCCGCTGGCTTTTGTTTGACAACCTGCCCTTCTGGAACATCATCTGAGTATGCTTCTTTTTCTATCAGCTTCAGTCCGTTGTCTTCCAGATATCCAGACGCCGCTTCTTTACTGTACGTTTTCAAGTCTCTAAGCGTAATGTCTTCGGGCCCGATACTGACCGTGAGCTTGACTTGATCTTCACTCGGCACAAGCTCAGTCCCTGCAGACGGATTCTGTTCGATGACAGTGCCAGCGCTTTTCTCGTCGTTCACTTCATTCACTGTAACATGTTTAAATCCTTGGTCCTTTAACGCTATTTTTGCCTGATCGGCCGTTTGGCCTGTCACGTCGCCGATCTCCATTTTAGCTTTTCCGGTGCTTTTATAAAGCGTGACCGTAGCGCCTTCTTTAACTGTGGAGTCTGCTTTAGGATCCGTTTTTACAATCAGGCCTTCGTCAATTTTCTCATCTGAGATTTCCAAAACCTCGGAATCAACCTGCAGGCCGTCTTTTTCCAAAAGGTCTGCCGCCTTTTCGTATTCCATTCCGGAGACATCAGGTATTTTGACATCTTTAAGCATAAAAAGCGACGGGAAAACGGTGACAGCGAGAATTCCAGCTGTGATGAAAATGATGCAAACCGTTAGCAAAACCCACGGCCACTTTTTTCTTTTGCCGTTTTTCTTTGTTTTATTTTCGTTGATGGGTGTCAATTCAGCTTCTTTTTCTGCAACAGCTTTCGCGAGCTCTTCATCTTTAATGATCGGAATCGCTTTTGTCATCTCTTCATCTTCTTGAATCGTAAATTTCTTCTCATTGAGTCTGTCGGCATCAAAAGCTGTTTTTATATCTGCTTCCATATCTTCAGCTGTCTCATAGCGATGAAAAGGGTCTTTGGCAGTTGCCTTTAGGATGATGTTTTCAACGCTTTGGGGCAATGACGGGTTCCACCTTCTCGCCGAAGGAGTTTCCGCCTGTAGATGCTTTAAGGCGATGCTGACTGCCGATTCTCCATCAAACGGGATACGGCCGGTTAAAAGCTCGAAAAGAACGATTCCAAGCGCATAAATATCAGATTTTTTTGTCGCCAAACCGCCCCGCGCCTGTTCAGGTGATAAGTAATGGACTGAGCCCAGCACAGAATTGGTATGGGTGATTGTGGTCGAGCTTAATGCCGTCGCAATTCCGAAATCCGTCACTTTGATATTTCCCATATGGTCGATCAAAATGTTGTGCGGCTTAATGTCTCTGTGAACGATCTGATTTTGATGGGCATGCGCTATGGCTGAGACAATTTGCTCCATGATGTTCAGCGCTTCTTTAGGGTGAAGCGGCCCGTTTGCTGTTATGTATTCTTTAAGCGTCATGCCCTCAACGTATTCCATGACAATATAATAAATATCATCTTCCTCACCCAAATCGTAAATACTGACGATATTCGGGTGATCGAGGCTTGATGCGGATTGGGCTTCTCTTCGGAAACGCCTGATAAACTCATTGTCATTCACATAGTCAAACCGCAGGATTTTGATTGCGACTTCACGGTCTAGAATCATATCCTCAGCTAAGTACACGTTGGCCATTCCTCCGCCGCCTATGACGCGAAGAATTTGGTAACGCCCGCTGATCCGCTTGCCGATTAGCACTGATCTTCACCCTCTTCAACATGTAAAGCAAGCTCAAGCAAAACTGCTGTAATGTTGTCTTCCCCGCCATTCTGATTGGCTTTGTCCACTAGCAGGTTTACTTTTTCCTGAGGAGCTTGATCGCTTTGCAGGATGTCTTTTAATTCAGTGCCTTCCACTTTATTCGTCAGTCCATCAGAACATAGAAGCAGCTTGTCCCCGGGTTCGATATCAAAGGAACGAGTGTCAATGCTAACTGACTGGTCTGTTCCAAGCGCCTTCGTCAGCACATTTTTCCGCGGATGATGTTCAGCGTCTTCTCTGGAAATCTCCCCAGTGCGAACCAGCTCATTTACAAGTGAATGATCTTCTGTCACCTGGATGAAATCACTGTCCTGAAGCAAATAGCATCTGCTGTCACCTATATGGGCAACAGAAACCGTTTTCCCTGTAAAAAGCGCACATACAATCGTTGTTCCCATGCCTTGGCATTCTTCGTGGGCTTGGGCATGCTCGTATATTTTACTGTTTACCGCAAGAATCTGCTCATTTAGCCAATTTTCACATGCTGCGGGCGCAACTGGAATCGTCTCCGCCTCATTCCATTTCTCCCCCATGGCTTTTACAGCCATCTTGCTCGCAACATCTCCAGCAAGATGGCCGCCCATGCCATCAGCGACAACCGCTAATACAAAATCGTCTTTCCCTTTGAATATCCCCGCATCATCTTCGTTATGCTGGCGGATTTTTCCTGTATCTGTTTTTAAGGCTGTTAACAACCCTCATCACCTCGTCTCGTCTTGACGCTCCTTCGCGCGAAGCTGACCGCAGGCTGCGTCAATGTCATGGCCTTGCTCTCTTCGGATTGTGACATTTACTCCGCGGGATTTCAGCGTTTTTTCAAAAGCGAAAATCTGGTCACGCGGTGTGCGCACATAGTCCCGTTCAGGCACGTAGTTTACCGGAATCAAGTTCACGTGGCATTTGATTCCTTCCAGCAAATCGGCAAGTTCTTCCGCGTGCTCCACCTGGTCGTTTACGCCTCCGAACAGCCCGTATTCAAAGCTGATACGGCGTCCCGTTTTGTTAATATAATATTTAACAGCTTCCATTAATTCAGGCAGCTTGTACGCTCTGTTAATCGGCATCAAACGGCTTCTGATTTCTGTATTCGGCGCATGCAGAGAAATCGCAAAGTTAATTTGCATTTTCTGATCAGCGAATTCGTAAATTTTCGGGATGATCCCGCTTGTAGAAACTGTAATGTGGCGCGCGCCGATATTTAGGCCATTATCATGGTTAATGATTTTCAAGAAAGCGAGCATTTCTTCAAAGTTATCAAAAGGTTCACCAATTCCCATGATCACGACAGAGCTCACTCGTTCATCCGTCTCATCAAGAGCTTGTTGGACTTTGACAACTTGAGCGACAATTTCGCCCGCTTCAAGGTTTCGTTTCAAGCCTCCAAGCGTCGAAGCACAGAATGTACAGCCAATGCGGCAGCCGACCTGTGTCGTTACACATACAGAATTACCATACTCGTGTCTCATTAACACGGTTTCGATTGTATAACCGTCATGAAGCTCGAATAAAAACTTCATTGTACCGTCTGAAGAGGTTTGTTTGACGGCCGTTTTCAACGTTGTTAACACAAAATGAGCGCTTAATTTCTCACGCAAATCCTTAGACAGGTTTGTCATTTCTTCAAATGAAGATACGCGTTTTTCATATAGCCATTCAAAAATCTGTGCCGCTCGGAACGGTTTTTCTCCGTTGTCTGTCAGCCATTGTTTGATTTCATCTAATTCAAAAGAATAAATAGACGGACGCTCTGTCCGCAATTCTTTTCTTCCTTTTGTTTTTTTCATTTCTGCCATTGTTATCCCTTCTTTCTCATGCTGCAAATAAAGAAACCATCTGTTCCGAAATAATGAGGAAGGATTTGCACCCTTCCATCCCGAACAAAGGGTCTCGCCTTTTCGGGCAGCCGCTTTTCAAGAGACAAATCGGGTTCAAAATCAGGATGTTCTTGTATAAACGCATGTATGACTTCTTCATTTTCTGTCCGGTCCATTGTACACGTACTGTAGACAAGAGTGCCACCTTTTTTTACTAATGGTGCAATTTCTCTCAAGATCGACAGCTGGATCTCAGCAAGCCGCGCGCTGTCATCTGGCTTTTTCGTATACTTCATATCCGGCTTTCTCCGGATGACACCAAAACCTGAGCACGGAGCATCTACCAAAACCCGGTCAAATTGTTCGTTTTCAAACGTTTCTCCTGCTTTTCTCGCATCCATTTCTTGCGCATCAATGATTGTAAGTCCAAGCCGGTCTGCCGCTTCTTTGATAAGCTTCACTTTATGTTTGTGAAGGTCAAGCGACGAAATACTTCCTTTGTTCTCCATCAATTCGCCGATATGAGCCGACTTTCCGCCAGGCGCCGCACATGCGTCAAGCACCGTTTCACCGGGCTTAGGATCAAGGGCCCGGGCGACGAGCATCGAGCTCTCATCCTGGATGGACACTTCACCGTTTAGGAAAAAATGAGTTCCGGCGATTGTGCCCTTTAGGAGCTTCACAGCATCATCAGCGAGGTCGCCTTTTTCAACTTCAATTCCGTCAGCTGCCATTTGATCAAGCAACTCCGCTCTGTCTGCTTTCATTTGATTGACACGCAGTGTTTGCTTCGGCGGAATAAGATGGATGCGGCAAATCTTTTCAGCCGCATCAAACTCATATGCATCCACCCACTCTTTTACAAGCCATTCCGGATGGCTTGTCTCTGTCGCCAGCCGGCGGACAGGGTCTTCGATGGCGTCAAAGGATGGAACACCTTCCCGCTGTATGGAACGAAGCACACCGTTGACAAATGAAGCAATGCCTTTGTGTCCGCGGATTTTAGCGATCTCAACCGCTTCATGGATGGCAGCCCTATCTGGAATCTTCTCCAGATACTCCATTTGGTATAAGGATAGGCGAAGAAGCTGAATCACCCACGGCTTTACTTTTTGGGGCTTATTAATAAACGGTTTAAGCATATAATCAAGCGCGATCTTATTTTGCAATGTCCCGTAGACAAGTTCAGTCAAAAGCCCTCTGTCCTGATCACTCAGTTCATTTGATTTCATGACCGATTTCAGGAGCAGGTTGCTGTATGCCTGGTTTTGTTCTAGTTTGATCAGCGCCTCAAGGGCGATATCACGAACACTATTATTTTTCATTGTTTACTCCTAACTTTTCACCAGCTTCAACATGGGCGCCGCGCACAAAATCCTCGCCCTTCATGCGTTTTTTTCCAGCCGGCTGAAGTTCGGTTAATAACAGGGCCGTTTCGTTGCCTGTGGCCACGATAATCCCTTGCTTTTCAATCGCCACGACTGTGCCAGGCTCAGCTTTTTTAGGTGCGGGAGTTTTTTTCGACGCCCATACTTTCAAGTTTTGTCCATTCAGAGTCGTATAGGCAACAGGCCAAGGATTTAAGCCGCGGACTTGGTTGTAAAGCTCTTCTCCTGTTCTAGACCAGTCGAGGAGCTCTTGCTCTCTTTTGATATTAGGCGCGTATGTCGCTTTCTCTTCATCCTGCTTTTCAGGTGATATGCTGCCCGAAATGACATTAGGAACGGTTTCAGACAATAGCTTTGCCCCAGCTGCGCTTAATTTATCATGCAGCGTTCCAACATTGTCGGTTTCTTCAATGTCCACTTCCACTTTTGAGATCATATCGCCGGCATCCAATTTTTCCACCATATACATAATGGTTACACCGGTTTTTTTCTTTCCCTGCAAAATGGAGTAATGGATCGGAGCTCCACCGCGCAATTCCGGCAAAAGAGACGCGTGAACGTTAATGCAGCCGTATTTCGGGCTGTCAAGAAGCTCCTTCGGCAATATTTGGCCAAATGCTGCCGTTACGATAAGATCAGGCTTTAATGCCAGCACTTTCTCGATTTCTTCTGTCACCCTGACTTTTTCCGGCTGAAGAACCGGGATGCCGTGACGCAATGCCTCTTCCTTTACCGGAGGAGGTGTCAGCACTTTTTTTCTGCCCTTCGGACGGTCCGGCTGTGTGACGACTCCCACCACTTCATATCCTTCCTCTATCAAGGTTCTTAAAACAGGAACTGAAAAATCCGGCGTCCCCATAAATACGATTCTTGTCATCAAATCATCCTTCCATATCCGCTAGTTCATCTTCTGTATAGTATGTGCTTATTTTAGATGTAAACAGCACCCCGTCTAAATGGTCCATTTCGTGCTGCACGGCTCTCGCTAAAAAGCCTCGCGCTTCCAGAATGAACGGTTTGCCCTGCCGGTTAAACGCACGAACTTTAACGTAATCGGAACGTGTGACATCACCATAGACGCCGGGAAAACTCAGGCATCCTTCTACACCGGTTTGCTCTCCGCTTTTTTCTAAAATCTCTGGATTAACAAGATCAATCCTGCCGCTGTCATCCCCGATGTCTACGACAGTTGCTCTTTTTAAAATGCCGATCTGCGGCGCTGCCAGTCCGACCCCATCCATTTCAAGCATGGTGTCGTACATATCATCAAGCAGTTTTTTTAATTTTTTATCAAAAACAGTCACGGTTTCCGCCGGTGTTTCCAAAACCTCCGCTGGATGTGTGACGATCTTTTTTACTGCCAATTTGTTACCCTCCAAGACGTGAGATCTTACATCATCATATAAGGATTCATATCAATTGAAATCATTACATGCTTTTGTTCAATTTCGCGTTTATAATGTTCCAGTATCCTCTTCAATAAAGCAGATAACTGGGTTTCCTGTTTGTATTTTATCACGCATTGATAGCGATATCTATCTTTGATCCGGGCGATCGGGGACGCACTTGGCCCGAGAATTTTCGTGTCAGCTCCGCAGTTTGATTTCAAAAAGTGAGCGATTTTTTCAGCCGTAACGGCTGCTTTCGTCACTTCCTCATGAGAAACCGTCACAAGGGCCAAATAGTAATAGGGCGGATAGGATTGCTCTCTTCTATGCGCCATCTCATGCTGATAGAACGCTTCATAATCGTGCGACTTCGTCAGCTGGATGCTGTAATGGGACGGTGTGTACGTTTGAATGATGACATTTCCGGGTTTTTCGTGCCTTCCTGCCCGTCCGCTGACTTGCGTTAACAGCTGAAAAGTTTTTTCGGCCGACCTGAAATCAGGAATATGGAGTGTTGTATCAGCACTTAATACGCCGACAAGTGTGACATTCGGAAAATCAAGCCCTTTCGCAATCATTTGCGTTCCGAGAAGAATATCCGCTTTTCCTTCTCCGAAAGCTGACAATAATTTTTCATGCGCGCCCTTTCTTGACGTCGTGTCAACATCCATCCGAATCACTCTTGCATGCGGCAGAACTTTTGTCAGCTCTTCCTCCACTCGCTGTGTGCCCGTCCCGAAAAAGCGGATATGCTCGCTTGCACATTCGGGACAAGTATGCGGAACAGGCTCCTCATGTCCGCAATAATGGCATTTCAGCCTTTGGCCGTAACGATGATATGTCATGGAAATGTCGCAGTGCGGGCATTGCGGGACATATCCGCAATCCCTGCACATCACAAAGGAAGAATAGCCCCTTTTATTTAAGAACAGCACCGCCTGCTCACCCTTGGCAATCGTTTCTTCAAGCTTTTCCATCAACTCAACTGAAAACATTGAACGATTGCCGTTTCTGAGCTCTTCTCTCATATCGACAAGCGAAACCTCAGGCATCACCTGGTGGTTAACGCGGTGCTTCAGCGAAAGAAGCTCGTACACACCCTTTTGCGCCCTTGCATAGGACTCTAATGTCGGCGTAGCACTGCCCAGCACAACAGGGCAGCTGTGGTGTTCAGCCCGCTTGATCGCCACCTCTTTTGCATGATAGCGCGGCATTTCTTCTTGTTTGTAAGAGGACTCATGCTCTTCATCAATAATAATCATTCCGAGATTTTCAAACGGAGCAAAAATGGCCGATCTGGCGCCGACGACAAGCCGCACTTCCTTCCGGTGGATTTTACGCCACTCGTCATATTTTTCCCCTGTGGATAATCCGCTGTGCATGACTGCCACCTGAGAGCCGAAACGGCCCTTGAAGCGATTGACCATCTGCGGCGTCAGGGATATTTCCGGTACGAGAACGATGGCTTCTTTTCCTTTCGCCAGTACTTTCTCAATTGATTGCAAATAAATTTCTGTTTTTCCGCTTCCTGTTACGCCGTGAAGAAGAAACACTTTATGCTCATCGTTGTCCAACGTCTGACGTATGGGCTGAAAGGCAGCGCTCTGTTCGTCTGTCAGCGGGAGCGGCTCTGTTTTTTTGAACATCTTGTCCTGATAGGGATCTCTGTAAACCTCTTCATAGCTTTCCTTCAAAAGCCCCTTTTGGATAAGGGTTTTGATGGTCGCAGAGCTAGCGTCCGTTTTTTTGCACAAATCCGTTGCAGCGATTTTTACCCCTTCCGGCTCAGCGATGAAAAAGTGAAGAATCGCCTGCTGCTTGGCCGCTTGGCGGGATAATCCCTCAGCCTGTTTGCTAAGCTCTTCTTTACTCGCATTTGCCTGAATATGCCTGACCATTTTTTTATTGGTTTTTTGCGCAACTTTATACGTCACATCAATGCTGCCTTTTTGAACATGCTTTTGAATCAGTTTCAGCATATCGTGATCGGGTATATCTGAATACAGAAGAGTCTTTGTTTCAGAAAACAGCCGTTCCACTTGCGGAGGCAGATCGGCACCGTGTGCGATTTTTAGTTCTTTTTCATATTTCGCCTTTAATGCGGCAGGCAGCATCGCTTGAAGCGCCGTTATTTTAAAAGACAGCGTTTTGTCGGACAGCCATGAAGACAGATTCATCAGCTCCTCTGTCAAAACGGGTGTAAGATCTAATAAATCCTCTACTTCCTTGACAGATTTCCCCGAGAGATCAGATGCGTCCTTCACAGCTGTTACAAACCCTTGGATTTTACGGGGGCCAAATGGAACAATGACCCGCATTCCCGTTTTTATCATGCCTTTGAGATGGTCTGGGATTTTATAATCAAAAGGCCTGTCTATATTTTTGGTGCTGACATCAACGATGACCTCGGCAACATTCATGATTGCTCTCCGGTTTGTTTTGATAGGGCTGCGACTTCCTTAAGTATTTCAAAAGAAACATCGAGCTTAGACATGATGGGAAGCTCGCGTTTGCGCCCGTCTTCCAAAAAGATTGTCACGATATTCGTATCAGCACCAAAACCGGCCCCATTAGCTTTCACATCATTTGCCACGACCATATCAAGATTTTTGGCGGCGAGCTTTTGACGGGCATAGAGTTCAACGTCTTGTGTTTCAGCGGCGAAGCCAACCAATAGCTGCCCCTGCTTTTTCTCGCCCAATTCTTTTAAAATATCAACCGTTCTAATCAGTTCAAGGGTCATACCGCCGTTTTGTTTTTTCATTTTATGGTCAAAAACGGTTTTCGGCGTAAAATCAGCTACCGCAGCAGTTTTGATGACAATATCACTCGAGTCATATACAGAGAGCACCGCATCATGCATATCAGCAGCCGATTGAACAGGGATAAACTGAGCAAGGCCTTTCGGCTGATCTAATAAAACAGGGCCAGAAATTAAAGTTACCTGTGCGCCGAGCTGAACAGCAGCCTCCGCTAATGCGTATCCCATTTTACCCGTTGATTTATTGGTGAAAAATCGGACAGGATCAATCGCTTCCCGGGTCGGACCAGCTGTAATGACCACATGTTTGCCTTCTAAAGGAGCGATTTTTTCTTTAGCAAAGTGCTTTTCAGCCAGCGACACGATACGTTCTGGCTCTTCTAATCTGCCTTTTCCTACGTAACCGCACGCTAAATAGCCCTCGCTCGGCTCAATAAAACAATAGCCATCCTGATAAAGAATAGAAATATTTCGTTTAACTGCCGGGTTGTCATACATGTGAACGTTCATGGCTGGCGCGATCCATACTGGAGCCGTTGCCGCTAACAACGTAGTCGTCAGCATATCGTCAGCGATGCCATTTGCCAGTTTTCCAATTACATTAGCCGTAGCAGGCGCCACGATAATCAAGTCAGCCCAGTCTGCGGCATCAATATGAGAAATGACGCTTGGATTTTGTTCTTTAAATGTATCTGTATATACTTCGTGGCGGCTCAATGCCTGAAATGTCAGCGGTGAGACGAATTGGCATGCTGATTCAGTCATAATCACTTTGACATTTGCTCCTGCCTGTACCAGCTTGCTCGTTAACGCACAGGCTTTATAAACAGCGATGCCCCCGCTCACGCAAAGCAACACATTTCGATTGTTAAGCAATGACTTCTCCCCCTCTGCACTTTACAAAAACCGCACGGAAAAAAATAACAACCTACATGATATAGGTTGCTACTTGTGCTACTATTCGCGGTCTTCCTTTTCAAACGAAAGCAGGCCTGCATCAATTTCTTCTAAAGCTTTGCCTACATATTTGTGTGAAATCGTATGTTCAATCATTTGGTCTTTTTTGATTTGCATTTCACGCGCGCGTCTCGCAGAAACAGTGACGAGCGTATATTTGGAATCTAATTTATTCATTAATGAGTCAATTGACGGATCTAACATCGTTATTCAACCTCCAGCATTTTCTTATATCTTGGTGCAACGCGCTCACGCTTCAAATGTTCAGCGAGAACGATTGCTTTGATCTTATCGCATGCCTTTTCTACATTATCGTTTTCAACGACATAATCATAAGCATCCATCATTTCGATCTCAGCTTTTGCGGCTTTCATTCGATTTTCAATCAGAGCGTCTGTTTCCGTACCCCGTGTCACGATTCTGTTCTTCAGTTCAGAAAGGCTTGGAGGCGCAAGGAAAATAAACAGTCCTTCCGGGAAAGCATTTCTCACTTGAAGAGCGCCTTGAACTTCGATTTCTAAAAAGACGTCTTTTCCGTCTTGAAGCGTCTGTTCAACATAATCGACAGGCGTGCCGTAATAATTGCCGACATATTCTGCCCATTCGAGCAGCTTGTTGTCTGCAATCATTTGCTCGAATTCTTCTCTCGTTTTGAAAAAATAATCGACTCCGTTCACTTCGCCCTCTCGCGGACTTCTTGTTGTTACTGAGATCGAATATTCAAATTTTGTGTCTTCCTGCGAAAAGATCGCTTGCCGAACCGTTCCTTTACCAACTCCTGAGGGACCTGAGAGAACGATTAATAACCCTCTTTCTTTCATGCGGCAACTATCCCTGCCCTTCATCCATAATTTCTTCTTTAACAGAAAGTCTGTGTGCAACTGTCTCAGGCTGGACGGCAGATAAGATAATGTGGTCACTATCCATGACGACAACTGCACGGGTTCTTCGTCCGTATGTAGCGTCTATAAGCATTCCGCGGTCTCTTGCATCCTGGATCATCCGTTTGATTGGCGCAGACTCCGGGCTGACAATCGAAATCATCCGATTGGCGGAGATAATATTGCCAAATCCGATATTAATCAGTTTAATCGTCATCTTCTACGTTCCCCCTGTAAAATAGACGTCTCTAGTTTAGCCTAGTAAGACCGTCTGTAAACAATACGCACAGTCACTATTCTATATTTTGCACTTGTTCTTTTATTTTTTCAATAGAACTTTTCATTTCGACGACAAGCTTTGTGATCTGGTGATCATTTGCTTTTGAGCCGATTGTATTCGCTTCCCGATTCAGCTCCTGAACGAGAAAGTCGAGTTTGCGCCCGACAGCTCCGCCTTCAGCTAATATATCACGAAACTGGGCGAAGTGGCTCTTCAGCCTGGTAATCTCTTCAGTGATATCCGAGCGGTCTGCAAAAATAGCGCATTCTGTTACAAGCCGGCACTCGTCTAACACGTCTTCAGTCCATTCTTTTATTCTGGCGTACAGCCGTTCCCGGTAACGGGATACGACGTCTGCTGCAAGCAATTCGGTTTCATTCACCAGCTCTTCAAGCTGGTCAATATGCATCAGGCAGTCTTTTGCTAAAAGCAGCCCCTCTTTTTCACGCATTGCACAGAGCCCTTTTACCGCTTTCTCTGCAGCAGCGATGATTAATGCCTCCAGCCTGTCGTTTTGCGTCTGTTCTTCATGAATCTGAACGACATGATCAAGCTTGAAGAAATCCATTACATCAGGCTCTGCAGCCAATTGATACCGCTTCTTCATATCTCCCGCAGCTGCGACGAACTCATCGAGCAGCGCCCAATCAATTTCAAGCCTTTTCTCAACAAGCATATCGCTGTCAACGGTTACGAAAAGCTCAATTCGTCCGCGCTGGATATGCTCCAGAATCGTCTGTTTCAGCTTATCTTCAACATATAGCAAAGGCCTTGGCAAACGAGCGTTCACTTCTTTAAACCTGTAGTTCACAGATTTAAGTTCAACGCTTACAGAGAGATCATCTTGTGTTTTGCTTGCACTGCCGAAGCCTGTCATACTTCGTATCATTTTAAAACACCCAATTCTTCCCTGGTTCTCATAATAAAAGGGCAATAGACATGCTATTACCCCTAAGATTATATCATATGAATTTATTTTTTTCTTGTCAAAAGTGACCCAGCCAGCAAAAAAGTAGGAATGGCGGACATGCCGATGACGAGCATCCAGTCCCCCGGCGTGATAGCAACGGTATGGAAAATCGGCTGAAGCGGCGCATAGTAGATCACAACAAGCATCAGCAAAATGGATGATAATACCGCACCGATTAAGTACATATTTTGAAACGGATTTCTGGAAAAAACAGATGTCTCGCTTCGACAGTCAAAAACGTGAATCAGCTGAGCCAGCACCAAAGTGGCAAACGCGATCGTCTGGGCATAAGCCAAATTCTCCGGATTTCGGTGATATACAATGACGAACGCTAAAATGGTGGCAGCTCCGATCAAAAATCCTCTGGAGACGACCTTCCATCCAAGCTTGCGGGCAAACACCCCTTCTTTCGGGTGGCGCGGCTTCCGCCTCATCACATCTCCTTCCGGCTGATCCATGCCAAGCGCCATTGCCGGCAATCCGTCCGTCACCAAGTTGACCCATAAAATCTGAATCGGCACGAGCGGCAAAGGGAGGGCAAGCAGCATCGCAAACAGCATGACAAGGATTTCTCCGACGTTAGAAGCCAACAGGTACCTGATAAACTTTCTGATATTTTCATAGATGTTTCTGCCCTCTTTTATCGCAGATTTGATCGTCGCAAAATTATCATCCACGAGAACAAGGGATGACGCTTCCTTGGCCACATCTGTCCCGGTAATGCCCATAGCCACTCCGATGTCAGCTTGTTTAATGGCAGGGGCGTCATTGACGCCGTCTCCGGTCATCGCCACAATATGCCCGTTTTCCTGGAAAGCTTTCACGATTTTCAATTTATGCTCAGGAGAAACGCGGGCAAATACATAAACATCCTCCACGACATTTGAAAGCTCTTCTTGAGAAAGTTCATTCAGCATGTTACCGTCCATGATTTTGCCGCTTTTCGGAAGGAGGCGCAAGTCTTTGGCTATCGCTTTAGCAGTCTCCACATGATCGCCTGTAATCATGACGGTCTTGATACCCGCTTCACGACATTCTTTAATTGCCTGTCTGACTTCCGGCCGCGGCGGATCAATGATGCCCGAAAGACCGAGCAACGTCAAATCTTTTTCCGCCTGCTCCATAGACGGTGTTTCACCTGTTTTTATCGGCCTGTAAGCAATTGCTATCGTTCTGAGCGCCTGGGATGCCAAATGTCTTAACACCGACTCTGTTTCTGCTTTTCTCTCATTAGTAAAAAGCGCCGCTGAGCCGTCATAATAAATACGGGAAGAGCGTTGCATCAGCACATCCGGTGCACCTTTTGTGATGATATACCGCTTTCTGTCCTGATCTTCTACAATGACAGTCATCATTTTCCGTGCAGAGTCAAACGGAAACTCTTCAATCACCCGATAATGAGATTCAACAAACTCCTTAGAAAAACCGCCTTTTCTTGCCGCGGTGAGCAGCGCCCCCTCCGTCGGATCTCCATCAAGCACATATTCACCGTCTCTTTTCTCAATATTGGAGTTGTTACACAACGCTCCGAACAGCAAAATCTGCTGAAGCGGCATATGCTCATTGACACTGACCTCTTTTTCGTTCAGTGTAAAGCTTCCTTGCGGTTCATAGCCGGCCCCTGTCACTCTCCATGTTTTCCCCCCGGACCAGACATGTGTTACTGTCATTTTGTTTTGCGTCAATGTCCCTGTTTTGTCTGAACAAATAATAGACGCACATCCAAGTGTTTCTACAGCAGGAAGCTTTCTTACGATTGATTTTTGCTTAATCATCCGCTGCACGCCAAGTGATAACGCCGCTGTCACAATTGCCGGGAGCCCCTCCGGAATAGCAGCTACCGCTAACGATACACCCGCTAAAAACATAGTGTACAAGTCATGCCCCTGAAGAACACCGACAGCAACGACAAGCACCGTCAGCAGCAACGCAACAACAATTAAAATCTTCCCGAGTTGCTCCAGCCTTCTTTGCAGCGGTGTTGACAGTGTCCCTGCCGATTCAAGCATGTCGGCAATTTTCCCCATTGCCGTATTCATTCCTGTGCCTACAACGACCCCCACACCGCTGCCGCGTGTCACAATCGTTCCCATAAAAGCCATATTCGTAATATCGCCGAGCGAAACATCCGGTTTTTTTAATTTATCGGCATGCTTTACAACCGGGATTGATTCCCCGGTCAGGGCTGATTCTTCTATTTCAAGGCTTTTCGCTTCGACAATTCGAACGTCCGCGCCAATCCTGTCACCGCTCGTAAATTTCACAATATCACCCGGCACAAGGTCTTTAGAAGGGATCTTTATCCAGCTCCCCTCCCTAAGCGCCATGACATGCGGTGTCGAAAGCTCTTTTAGAGCCTGAAGAGATTGCTCAGCACGCCTTTCTTGAAAGAAACCGAGTATGCCATTCACAAGCACAATCGCAATAATCGCAACCGCGTCTACATATTCACCAAGAAATCCTGAGATTAACGTGGCAGCCAAAAGCACAAGCACCATAAAATCTTTGAACTGCGCGAAGAACAAGAGAAGCGCTGATGTTTTTTTCCCTTCTTGCAGCTCGTTTGGCCCATGCTTATCGAGGCGTTTTTTCACCTCTTTTTCTGTTAATCCTTGTTTCATGGACGTATTGGTTGCCTCTAGTAAATCTGTTTGTTCCATTTCATGAAACTTCATTCGCCTCGTCCACTCCCCTGCTCTCTTATAGAGATATCACTCTATAAGCATGCTTATTCTGACTCGTCCCATTTCATGCTATAATTATCGAATGCAGGAAGAATGAGAGGGTGTATTGCATATGTCGTTTGATGGCATGTTTACATACGGAATGACACACGAACTTAACGAGAAAATGTTGGGCGGACGAATTACGAAAGTCCACCAGCCATATAAGCACGAAGTGGTCCTCCACATTCGCGCGAATGGAAAAAACCAAAAACTATTATTATCGGCACACCCGAGCTATTCACGGGTGCACATCACGACGCAAGCCTATGAAAACCCAAGTGAACCGCCAATGTTCTGCATGCTGCTGAGAAAGCATATCGAAGGCGGGTTTATTGAAAAAATTGAACAGGCGGGCCTAGACCGCATTATGATTTTTCATATCAAAAGCCGGAACGAAATTGGCGACGAAACTGTCCGAAAGCTTTATGTAGAAATTATGGGACGCCACAGCAATATCATTTTGACAGACGGAGCGGAAAATATGATCATCGACGGGCTAAAGCATTTATCGCCTTCAATGAACAGCTACCGTACAGTACTGCCCGGCCAAGATTATAAACTTCCGCCGGCCCAGAACAAAATCTCGCCGCTAGAGGCGTCAGAAGACGATATGTTACGTCATCTCAATTTTCAAGAAGGACGGCTTGAAAAACAAATTGTCGAGCACTTTTCAGGTGTATCACCGCTCTTTGCCAAAGAAGCGGTTCACAGGGCGGGCCTTGCCAACAAAGTCACATTACCAAAAGCATTGCTGGAGCTTTTTGCCGAAGTAAAAGAGCACCGCTTCATTCCCAACATTACAACTGTAAACGGTAAGGAATATTTTTATCTGCTGGAGCTGACTCATCTCAAGGGCGAAGCGCGCCGTTTTGATTCATTAAGCGAGCTGCTCGACCGTTTTTATTTCGGCAAAGCTGAACGAGACCGCGTCAAACAGCAGGCACAAGATCTTGAGCGATTTGTTGTCAATGAAAGGAAGAAGAATGCCAACAAAATCAAAAAGTTGGAAAAAACGCTGGAGTATTCGGAAAACGCGAAGGAATTTCAGCTATATGGCGAGCTTTTAACCGCTAATCTCTATATGCTGAAAAAAGGTGATAAACAGGCTGAGGTCATGAACTATTACGATGAAGAAAGTCCGACAATTACAATTCCTTTAAACCCGAATAAAACACCTTCTGAAAATGCACAAGCCTACTTCACGAAGTATCAGAAAGCGAAAAATTCGGTCGCGGTTGTCGAAGAACAAATCAGGCTTGCACAGGAAGAGATCGAATACTTTGATCAGCTGATTCAGCAGCTTTCGTCCGCTTCTCCTCGAGATATTAGCGAAATCAGAGAGGAGCTTGTGGAGGGCAAATATTTGCGCCCTAAGCAGCAAAAAGGGCAGAAAAAACAAAAACCTCACAACCCGGTTATAGAGACCTATGAATCCTCATCAGGCTTGACGATATTAGTAGGGAAAAACAACCGCCAAAATGAGTATGTAACGACCAGAGCGGCAGCCAGAGAGGATATTTGGCTTCACACGAAAGATATTCCAGGCTCTCACGTTGTGATCAGAAGCAGCGAACCGGATGAGCAAACAATCATTGAAGCTGCGACAATTGCTGCTTATTTTTCAAAAGCTAAAGATTCGAGTTCAGTGCCTGTAGATTATACGAAAATCAGGCATGTCAAAAAACCGAGCGGCGCGAAGCCCGGCTTCGTCACCTATGACAGCCAGCATACCGTCTTTGTCACACCTGATGCTGATACTGTCATTAAGCTGAAAAAAAGCTGAGACGCATAAAGAAAAGCCAGAGCATTGTTTGCTCTGGCTTATTTCTTTCTTCTCAGCTGATAGAGTCTGTCAACTTCAGCGACAAAATCGCCGTCAATCAGCTTATTCACCTGTTCAGCCAGCTCCTTTGTATGCTTTGGACTGGCTCCGTTTGTAGAAACAGATACCGTGACATGCCCTCTTTTTACGATTTTTGGCATGTATACATCGCCAAGCTCAGCATCACTGACACAATTGACAAGCTGAAGAGGCGAAGCGGTTTGAGCAATTTCTTTGTTTACTGCCGCATTATCCGTGGCAGCAATGATCAAAAAAGCATCGAGATAATCTTCTTTTTTAATCGTACGGCCGATCCATCTGATGAGGTGATTGGCGGCCATCTGCTTGATTTCAGGCTCAACATCCGGACTGACAAGCGTAATATCAGCTCCCTCAGAAAGCACCGTTTTCAGCCTTCTGAGCGCGATACTGCCGCCACCCGCAATGACAACCTTTTTCTTCTCCAGGCTAATGTGCAGCGGGAGCATATGAACCTCCGGCAAAATCAAATTTCCCCTCTGGATTTTCGGAAGTCTCTTTCACACGATTTAAAAATGCGTTTTTCACATGAGGGTGGAAACCGATATATGAAGAAAGGTGGACATTCGGATTATGAGACTTTAATTCCTGAACCTCTCGTTCGATTTCATTCATCAGCATACCTGTAAAGAGCAAATAAGGTACGATAAAGGTTGTCACGCCGTCAGCTTTTTTAAGTTCTGAAAAAACCTCTTTGTAATTCGGGCCGCATGCTGTCAAAAAGCACGGGATGACTTCCTTGACAGGAATCATCTTTTGAAGAAGATTGGCAATACCGGTTACGTCTCTTTTTACAGCGGGATCTGAACTTCCCCTCCCGATGAGCACGACTCTGGCATTTTCATACGGAACACCTATGTCCTTCATTCGGTGATATACGGCCTTGACCACTTCTTCATCAATCCCGATCGGCTTTCCGTATGAAACACGGATCGAAGGATATCGGGATGCAACACGCGCAATTTCTTCCGGAATATCCTGTTTTGCATGTGCAGCTGTTAAAAGAAGCAGAGGCACCACTGCGATATGAGTGGCGCCTTGTTTCACACATGCTTCAAACCCAGTCTCAATTGTCGGCTCCTGAAGCTCTAAAAAACTGATTTCCTGTACAGGTGCAGGGACGTGCGCCTTGCATCCTTCCAAAAAGGCCGCGGCTTCTTGCTGCGCCTTTTTTACCCGGCTGCCATGGCCGACATATAAAATGGCTTGTTTCATTTTTACAACGCCTCGCTTAAATCTTGTTTTTTTAGTTCAGATTCAAACCATTCCAGCTTATAGTGATAATTTACAACATTTCCAATGACAATTAAACTCGGATTTTTAATATCTTCTTTTATCACCGTTTCTGAAAGGGTATCAACTGTACAAAAAACAGATTTTTGCTTGTCCGTTGTTCCCCAGTGAATAAAGGCTGCCGGCGTAGATCCGCACCTGCCGTTTTCAAGGAGTTTTCTTTCAATCTGCTGCACGTTTTTGATACCCATATAGATAACAAGTGTATCAATTCCTGTGGACAGCGCTTTCCACTTTTCGTCAAAATCTTCTTCTTTTTTATAATGACCCGTTACAAAAGCGACGTTAGAGCCCGCATCTCGATGAGTAACAGGAATCCCCGCGTAAGCCGCTGCCGCAATTCCTGATGTAATGCCAGGGATGATTTCAAACGGAATTCCGTTGTCAGAGAGGCATTCCGCTTCTTCTCCCCCTCTGCCGAACACAAAAGGGTCTCCGCCTTTCAATCTGACAACGATTTTCCCTTTTTGCGCATACTTCACAAGAAATCGATTAATGGTTTCCTGCTTCATCGTATGAAAATCTGGAAGCTTCCCGCAGTAGATCAGGTCTGCTTGCTCTTTGGCATATTGTAAAATTTCTTTATTTACTAATCTGTCATATAAGATGACATCAGCTTTTTCAATGGCTTTCAGTGCTTTAATTGTCAGCAGATCAGGGTCACCGGGACCCGCTCCTACAATATATACTTTCCCCATCGTATTTCCCCCGATCTATTCGAGTTCTTCCAGAAACATTCACTGTCATGTTGTTCTCGCTTGCATTCCGGCATCTGTAAAGAACACAGCAGATCATATTAGCTCAATTTTCGTTCAACAAACTCAATCAGCTGGTTTTTACAAGCTTCACGGTCATGCTGTCCTGAATCAAGAATGAGTTCCGGTGCTTCCGGCTCTTCATAAGGAGAATCAATTCCTGTGAAGAAAGGAATTTCCCCGTTTCTTGCTTTTTTGTAGAGCCCTTTCGGATCTCTTTGTTCACAAATATCGAGATCGCATTTAATGTATACCTCATTGAATTCGCCTGCTCCTACAAGCTGGCGAACCTGTTCCCTGTCCTCACGGAAAGGAGAGATAAAAGCAGTAATCACAATGGTGCCCTGCTGGACAAACAACTTCGCCACCTCTCCGATTCGGCGGATGTTTTCTTTTCGGTCTTCGTCAGAAAAACCAAGATCCTTATTTAAACCGTGCCGAATATTATCTCCGTCCAGAACAATGACTTGATAGCCCTGCTCAAACAGTTCTCTTGCAGCGGCATTGGCAATCGTTGATTTACCTGAACCGCTTAATCCTGTCAGCCAGAGAATGGAGCTTTTGTGCTTGTTTTTTTGTTGGTACTCTTCTTTTGTAATAGAGGCTTCATGCCATACGATATCGCGATTTGTCACTGCCAGTCCCCCTTAAAATACGCCTGCTTCTTCTTTTTTCTTCATTCCTCTGATCAATACTTCTACGACTTCTGCGCGGCTGAATTCAGCAGGCGGCAGCACACCGTCTCTCAACATGCCTCTCACCTTAGTGCCTGATAAAATGACGTGATGCTCTCTGCCGTGAGGGCAAGTTTTCGCTGTTCCCATATTTCCGCATTTTTTGCAGAAGAAGCTGTGCTCGAATTTTAGCGGTGTAATCCCGAGTTCTTCAGGTTTAAATGTGTCAAACAGCTCCTGCGCCTCATATGTTCCGTAATAATCGCCTACACCAGCATGGTCGCGCCCGACGATGAAATGCGTGCAGCCGTAGTTCTTTCTGACAAGCGCGTGGAAAATCGCTTCTCTCGGCCCTGCATAACGCATCGCTGCTAAGAAGACACCAAGGAACACGCGATCTTTCGGATAATAATTGTCAAGAAGCACTTGGTAGCTTTCCATCCGCACGTCAGCTGGGATGTCATCAGATTTCGTTTCACCTACCAGCGGGTTTAAAAACAAACCGTCTACTGTTTCAAGAGCGGTTTTTTGAATGTATTCATGTGCTCTGTGAACAGGATTTCTTGTTTGGAAACCGACAATTGTATTCCAGCCATTTTCTGCAAACTGGCGTCTAGTTTCTGCCGGTTCGAACGTAAATTCAGGGAACTGTTTTGAAGCTTTTTTAATCAATGTGATCGGTCCGCCCACATATGTATCGCCGCGGCTGAACAGCTTTTTAACACCCGGGTGTTTCTGATCGTCTGTTTTGTACACATTGACTGCTTCTTTTTGTTTGTCAGGCACGTACAGGTCTTCAATTTGTACCACGCCGTATGTTTCTCCTTCATACGTTAACTTTACCGTTTCACCGACTGACAGATCAGCTGCTTTTTGAGCGCTGACCGGGAGCGTGATCGGGAGAGACCAGACAACACCGGAAGAAAGTCGCATGTTTTCAACAACAGATACGTAATCTTCTTCATTAAAGAAGCCTTCGATCGGGCTGTACCCGCCGATTCCAATTAACTCTAAATCTGCAAAAGATATCAAATCAAGTTCAATTTCTTTTTGAATGCTGCTTATATCATATGATTCATCTACTCTGTTTACTAATGTTCCTCCGTGAGGTGCTAAGCTCATAATATCCACTTCCTCCTAGTTAACATATAAAAAAACTCAGATTAATAATCAGATTCCCCCGCCTTGTTCATGGACAGATCGCCTCTCTTTACGTATGGCCTTCGTCAGGCTGACGGCACCCACCGTCGCTAAGAGCACGCTTACCATGATAAAGATTGCATAATAATCCGCTTTTAAAAACAAGGATACGAGCATATAAGAAATCGATAAAGATAAAAACGGCGATACAATCCATACCTTCAGCATCGTTTGAACAACTTGTTTATGGAACACATTCGGACCGTTTTTTGCCATGCCTATTCCGATAATAGACGATGACGTGACTTGAGCCAAAGGCACCGGCATCCCAAATACAGAACTGATGATCACCAGTCCCGCTCCTGTACTGGATAAGAGAATGCCCTCTCCTTTTGAAAATCTCGTAATTTTCTTCCCGTTTGTTTCTAATACCCGCCGGCCTAATAACAGCGCGCCAAGTGCAACAAAAACCCCTCCGTACCAGGTTCCTTTCGCGACATCCAGCACACCGGCCGCAACTAACGGGCCAACGGCATTCGCCACGTTGTTCATGCCAGCAGAGAACGCTTCGAAAAATCCGGCACCTAACAACGCAATGCCAAGGATTTTTTGCTTTTTAGACGATTTCAATTCAATCTTAAAATAACGAAACAGCTTATACACGAAATATGTGAAACCGAAAGCGAACAGCGGGACAAAAATCCAAAACGACACAATGACCAGAAGGCTGTTCACAAACAATACCTTGTAAGCCACTCCCACGCCGACAACAGCGCCGACCGTTACTTCACTTGTCGACAAAGGAATGCCGAGCAGGTTAGCTGTAAAGAGTGACAGCGCAGCGGCTCCAATAATAATGCAAACAACCGTCAGTGTAATGGTCTGCTCAGGGATAATCCCAGAGCTGATGGTTTTTACAACCTCGCCCCCGCCAATGACCGCTCCAGCGAGCACACCGACTGCGCACAGAATTAAAGCGTATGTTTTCTCTTTGATGGCTCCAGAGCCGTAAGCAACTCCCATCGAAGCTGCAGCGCCGCTTGCACCAATATTCATCGCGAAAAACAAGCTAAATAAAATAGCGGCTAATTCCATTTTACAGCTCCTTATTCATGCAGTCCGCATTCTGTTTTCGCCATACCATTCCATCTTCCTGAGCGTAAATCCTCTGCAGTAAAAGCTGGAGCGGTACAAGGCGCGCAGCCAATACTTGGATATCCTTGGTCATGAAGCGGATTGTAGTCCAGCTCATTCCGGGATGTGTATCTCCAAATGTCTTTCCAAGTCCAGTGGATAAGCGGACATACTTTTACTGATTTGAATTTTTCATCTTTGTTTAAGAAATTCGTATTGGCACGACTCGGCCCTTGATCACGGCGCAGACCGGAAAGCCAGGCCGGATGTCCCGAAAGCGCCTCTCTTAAAGGAACGATCTTTCTGAGATAGCAGCATTGATTCGGTTCTCTCTCCCACAGTTTGTCGCCATATTCACCAGCTTGCTCCTCAAGCGTGAGATCTGGTTTTTTCAGGATGATATGAAGACCCGGGCAACGCTCTTTCACTCGTTCAATCGTTTCATAGGTTTCTTTAAAATGAAGTCCTGTATCAAGAAACACAATCTCTGCGTCTTTTTTCACTTTATAAATTAAATCAATCAGAACGATTCCCTCAATTCCGAAACTGCAGGCATAAACAAGCTGATTGCCGTAATGGCCGTATGCCCACTTTAAAACTGACAGCGCTCCTTTATAAGGATCGTCTTCCGGAAATGTAATCGTTGGCTCTTCCCAATTATCGTACGTTAACATTTCTTCTTTCCTCCTTTCGGAGACAAACAGTCGCTTTCTGCTGATTGCCTTTTTCCAATTGTAATGTCATGCGCGGCTGCGGTGATTGCCGCCATCCCTTCTTCCTCTTAAAATAAAAAACTTTCGATCCGGCGGAAAGAAAGACAAGAACAGCATGCAGCCCTTATCTTTCAAAATGGATTTCATTTTGCTGGAAGTAGCACCTTACAAACTGTGCAGGTTGCCGGGCTTCATAGGTCCAGTCCCTCAGCCGCTCTTGATAAGTTTTTAGATTTGTAGTAAATTTTAGCACAATTCTAACATAAGTCAACCCGACTTTTTTTATAGGATTAATAAAAAAACAGACCTCGGGGCCTGTTTTCAACTGCATCAAGGCTTTGAGGCCTCTGTGCATCTGCGAAATTTATTTGTTATTTTTTAAACCAATCTTTTGACTCGGGATTTCGTTTCCACGTTTTCAGCTTTTCTAAATCCCCTGAATGAATATTTCCGTTTTCAAGCGCGACCTGTGTGAGCGCATCATAATCAGTTAAAGAGTAGTATGGCAGTTCTGCCTTCTCAAACGCTTCCTGCGCTTGAGAAAGCCCGTACGTAAAGATTGAGACGACACCAAGCACTTCACAGCCAGCCGCTTGTAAAGCTGCCGCAGCTTCAAGCACGCTGCCTCCTGTAGAGATTAAGTCTTCAATGACGACCGTTTTTTGCCCCTTTTGCACGGCTCCCTCAATCTGATTGCCTTTTCCGTGCGCTTTCGGCTTGCTTCTCACATAACACATCGGAAGGTTCAAACGGTCAGCCGCCAGAGCAGCATGAGGAATACCGGCTGTCGCTGTACCCGCAATCATTTCAGCTTCAGGAAAATGCTCTTCGACAAGCTTGTGGATGCCTGAGGCCACATCATTTCTGACTTCCGGGAAAGATAGCGTAAGGCGGTTGTCACAGTAAATTGGCGATAAAATGCCGCTTGCCCATGTAAATGGCTCGTTCGGGCGTAAAAATACAGCTTGAATGTCTAATAAATGTTTTGCGATGGTTTGCTTCATGACTTGAATCCCTCCCATTCGAGTTTGACAGCTTCATAGGCTTTTACTGGGTTTTTCGCTTTTGTAATCGAGCGTCCTACTACAATTGCGGATGACCCTTTCTCTCTTGCAATTGCAGGTGTCGCTACGCGGATTTGGTCATTCGCAGCGTCTTCTGACAGCCTGATCCCTGGAGTGACAGTCAGAAATGAAGACGGCACCGCTTGGTAAATGGCTTTTGCTTCATGAACAGAGCAGACCACTCCATCCAATCCGCTTTCTTCTGTTAGTTTGCTGTAGTGGACGACCGTGTCAATCAAAGGCTTTTCGATCAGCAGTTCATCTTTCATGATTTGTTCAGATGTGCTTGTCAGCTGGGTTACCGCGATAAGGGAAGGGCGTTTTTTCCCGGATGGCGTCCCTTCTTCTAAGCCTTCCAGAGCTGCTTGCATCATTTTTTTGCCTCCGGCCGCATGAACATTGACGAGGTCTACCCCAAGAGCGGCTAAGCGCTTCATCGCTTTGTGCACAGTGGTCGGGATGTCATGAAGCTTTAAATCTAAAAACAGCTCGCACTCTCTTTCTTTTAGTTGTTTAACAATCGACGGCCCTTCTTGATAAAAAAGCTCCATTCCAACCTTTACAAATAACGGTTTTTGCTGAAAAGGCGCTAAGAACGCAAGTGTTTCTTCAGCTGATGCAAAATCAAGCGCGATGATGGGCAGGTCGTTTTTCATGGTTCCAGCTCCTTCCGATACATTCTTCAATTGATTCATAGCCGTATTGGCGCAATACAGATGGCAGCTGTTCAATCATGTCCGGGCATGCAAAAGGATTCACAAAGTTTGCCGTTCCGACAGCGACCGCGCTTGCTCCTGCGAGAAGAAACTCCAGTGCATCTTCTGCCGTCTGCACGCCTCCCATTCCGATAATCGGGATGTTGACAGCCTGGCTGACTTCATACACCATGCGAATGGCAACCGGCTTCACAGCAGGTCCGGAGAGCCCGCCTGTTTGATTCGCTAATATCGGCTTGCCTGATGTTAAATCAAGCCTCATGCCGATTAGTGTGTTAATCATCGTAAGACCGTCCGCTCCCGCCTCTTCGATCGCTGATGCAATTTCTGTGATATTTGCCACATTCGGAGAAAGCTTCACATAAACGGGCACATCTGAAACCTCTTTAACCGCTTTTGTCAAATCGGCAGCCATTTCCGGGTTCGTGCCAAAAGCGATTCCGCCTGTTTTCACATTCGGGCAGGAAATGTTCAACTCAAGTGCATGAACGTTGGGCGCTTTACCGATATTCGCCGCGACCTGTACATAATCCTCGACTTTGGAACCTGCGACATTGGCGATGATCGGCGTATCAAACTGCTCAAGCCATGGCAGCTCATTTTGCAAAACGCTTTCCAGCCCCGGGTTTTGCAGACCGATCGCATTGAGCATTCCAGCGCCAGTCTCGGCTACCCTTGGGGTCGGATTCCCGAAGCGAGGCTCCTTTGTCGTCGCTTTGATCATAATGGCTCCGAGACAAGATAAATCATAAAAACGCGCAAACTCTTTTCCAAAACCGAAGCAGCCTGATGCAGGAATGATCGGATTTTTCAAATCAAGTCCCGGCAATTTCACCTCTAGCATTACAGCGCCACCTCCTGAGCTTTAAATACAGGTCCGTCGAGACATACTTTTACGTAGGATGTCTCACTTTCGTTTGTGTGGCACACACACGCGAAGCATGCCCCAATACCGCAACCCATTCGTTCCTCCATGGACAGGTAAACTTCTTTATGGGCATAATCCTGCTTTAACGCCTTCAGCATCGGTGTCGGCCCGCAACTAAGAAGAATATCAAACTCTAAGTTTTTCTGTTTTATCACATCTGTGACAAATCCGGTCTCCCCATAGCTTCCGTCAGCTGTTGCGACATATGTGTCCCCGTATTGCCGGCACTCTTCTTCGTAAAAAATATCCTTTGCCGATTGGAATCCTAACACGTGTATGACCTTTATCCCTTTTTCGTGCAAGCGTTTCGACAGCTCTTGGAGAGGCGGCACACCTACACCGCCTCCCACCAGCAAAGCCGTCTTTCCGGGTTGGACTTCATTGACAGGAAAGCCATTTCCCAATGGTCCGAGGACATCCACAAGTTCCCCTCGTTGCTTCAGAGATAAGAGTCTTGTCCCTTCCCCATCTACTCGATAAATGATGGTGACTTCATTTTTTTCAAAGTTGACGTCGGCGATGCTGATTGGCCTTCGCAAAAGAGGCGTAACCGCTTCGCTCACTTTAAGATGGAGGAACTGCCCCGGGGTTGTAAACCCTTGGACAAGTTCCCCTTTCAGAACCATTTGATACACCCGGTCTGCAATTTGCTGGTTAGAACATACTGTCAAATACGCTTTTTTCATATTGTGACTGCCGCCTCCTGATTTGTGTTGACTGCCGGCATTTGATCAGCACGGAATGTCATGCTTTCAAGCACTCGCAATATCGCTTCTGCCGTATCTAATGACGTCAAGCAGGCAACACCGTTTTCTACTGATTCACGTCTGATTCTAAATCCGTCTCTTGCCGGCTGCTTTCCTTTTGTCAGCGTATTGATGACAAACTGCGCTTCTCCGTTTCTGATCACATCAAGCAAGTTCGGGCCGTCCTGGCCGATTTTTCCGACGACCTTCGCTGGAATGGAGGCTTCTTTCAGATAACCTGCCGTTCCTTCCGTCGCTAAAATGTTGTAGCCGATCGCATGAAACCTCTTAGCGACAGCAAGCCCTTCTTCTTTGTCCTTATCAGCCACTGTTAAAAGCACGGAACCGTAGTTAGGGATTTGAATGCCTGAAGCAATCAACGCTTTATAGAGCGCTTTTTCAAGGGTGGAATCTTTCCCCATGACCTCACCAGTTGATTTCATTTCAGGGCCTAGCGTAATGTCCACTCTTCTCAGCTTAGCGAAGGAGAAGACCGGTGCTTTTACAAACACCCCTTGCTGTTCAGGCTGAAGGCCCTCGGCGTAGCCGAACGCAGCCAGTTTTTGGCCGAGAATGACTTTTGTGGCGAGGTTCGCCATTGGGATACCCGTAATTTTACTTAAGAACGGTACGGTTCTGCTTGATCTTGGATTGACTTCAAGCACGTACACTTCGCCTTGTGATAACACGAATTGGATATTGAGCAACCCGACAATGTTCAGCCCTTTGGCTAATGCGATCGTGTATTGTTCAATTTTTTTCTGAATGTCTTCTGTGAGAGACTGAGGCGGATAAACCGCGATTGAGTCTCCGGAGTGAACGCCCGCCCGTTCAATGTGCTCCATAATTCCCGGAATGACAACTGTTTCACCGTCAGATACTGCATCCACTTCAATTTCTTTCCCGGTTAAATATCTGTCAATTAATACAGGGTGCTGCGGATTGATTTTGACTGCGTTTTTCATGTAATGAAGCAGCTCTTCCTCATGATACACAATCTCCATCGCCCGGCCGCCAAGTACATAGGAAGGGCGCACCAATACCGGATAGCCGATGTTACTCGCGATGCTGACCGCCTGCTCAACTGATGTCGCTGTTTTGCCAAGCGGCTGCGGAACACCAAGAGCTCCAAGCGCTTGTTCAAATTTATCCCGGTCTTCCGCACGGTCTAAATCTTCTAATGAAGTCCCAAGGATGTTGACTCCGCGTGCAGAAAGCTCGTCTGCCAGGTTAATGGCAGTTTGTCCGCCAAACTGTACGACAACCCCCATTGGCTGTTCGAGATCAATGATGTGCATGACATCTTCAATCGTAAGCGGTTCAAAATACAGCTTGTCTGAGATGCTGAAGTCTGTTGAAACGGTTTCCGGGTTGTTATTGACAATAATGGCTTCATAGCCTGCCTGTTTAATCGCCCACACAGAGTGAACAGTTGCGTAGTCAAACTCAACACCCTGACCGATTCGAATCGGACCGGAACCAAGCACGATCACACTTTTCTTTTCTGTAACGACAGATTCATTTTCCTCTTCGTATGTGCTGTAAAAGTATGGCGTTTCTGATTCAAATTCCGCAGCACACGTATCTACCATTTTGAATACCGGCGCAATTTCCGCTTGCTTTCTTAAGCTATAAAGCTCCGATTCTTTCATTTTCCACTCACGGCTGATGTACTGATCAGAGAATCCGAGTTCTTTTGCCTGTCTCAACACATCCTTATCGCCCGCTTTTGCCTTCAGTTCTTTTTCAAACTGTACGATTCCGAACAGCTTATGCAGGAAGAAAACATCGATTGTGGAAAATTCATGGAGATCTTCTACCGTGTAGCCTCTTCTGTACGCTTCAGCTAAGTAGAATAAGCGTTCATCACCGGCCTTTTTAATTCGTTTTTCAAGAAGCTCATCTGAAATGTCAGCAGCGTCTTTCAATTCAAGATGATACACATCCGCTTCCAGTGAACGCACAGCCTTCAGCAGTGACTCTTCGAGCGTGCGGCCGATCGCCATGACCTCTCCTGTCGCTTTCATTTGCGTGCCGAGCTTTCTGTTTGCTGATTCAAACTTATCAAACGGCCAGCGCGGAATTTTGGAGACGACATAGTCAAGAGCCGGTTCAAATGCTGCATATGTTTTTCCTGTTACCGGATTCATCATTTCATCTAACGAAAGGCCGACGGCAATTTTAGCAGCAAGCTTCGCAATCGGATATCCCGTCGCTTTTGACGCAAGAGCGGATGAACGGCTGACACGCGGGTTTACCTCAATAATATAGTATTGGAAGCTGTCTGGATCTAAAGCGAGCTGTACGTTACACCCGCCTTCAATTCCAAGCGCGCGAATGAGTTTTAATGATACATTCCGCAAGAGCTGATATTCGCGATCGCTGAGCGTTTGGCTCGGCGCGACAACAATGCTGTCGCCAGTATGGATTCCGACCGGATCAATATTTTCCATATTACAAACGACAATGGCGTGGTCTTGGCTGTCTCTCATGACTTCATATTCGATTTCTTTATAGCCGGCGATGCTTTTTTCAAGCAGACATTGGTGAACCGGGCTTAATTTTAAGCCGTTCTCAACAATTTCTTTCAGCTCAGTTTCATTCGAGCAGATGCCGCCGCCTGTTCCGCCTAATGTATATGCCGGGCGGACAATGACAGGGAATCCAATTTGGCTGACGAAGGCTTCTGCTTCTTCCAGGGAGTGGATGATCTCACTTTCAGGCACCGGTTCATTCAGCTCATTCATCAGTGTTCTAAACAAGTCGCGGTCTTCAGCCTGCTGAATCGCAGACAGCTTCGTTCCAAGCACTTCGACGCCGCACTCTTCCAGCACGCCTCTTTCAGAAAGCTCAACCGCAAGATTCAAGCCGGTTTGGCCTCCAAGAGTAGGAAGAATCGCATCCGGTCGCTCTTTTCTGATGATTCGCGTCAGGAATTCAGGAGTGAGCGGTTCGATGTAAACCTTGTCAGCCATTTCTGTATCTGTCATGATCGTGGCAGGGTTTGAGTTGACAAGGATGACTTCATAGCCTTCTTCTTTCAACGCAAGGCAGGCTTGCGTTCCCGCATAGTCAAATTCTGCTGCTTGGCCGATGATGATCGGTCCAGACCCGATTACTAAAATTTTGTTAATGTCTACACGTTTTGGCATACCGCTTCCCCTTCTTTCTCTGTTGTTTCGATCATTTCGATGAATCTGTCAAATAGATGGTTGGCATCCTCAGGGCCTGGCGAAGCTTCGGGATGATATTGAACCGTAAATGCCGGTAATGTTTTATGCTTGAGCCCCTCAATCGTATCGTCGTTAATTGCGATATGTGTCACTTCCAGCTCTGTTTCGCTGATGGATGACACTGTATAGCCATGGTTTTGGGATGTTAAAGCTACTTTTCCGGTGGCCAGCTCTTTTACCGGATGGTTTGAGCCCCTGTGGCCGAATTTCATTTTTTCAGTATTCGCTCCGCACGCCAGCGCAAATAACTGGTGGCCGAGGCATATTCCGAATAATGGCACTTTTCCGAGAATACCTTTGATCATTTCAATCGCTTCAGGCACATCTTTCGGATCTCCAGGTCCATTAGAAAGCATGATGCCGTCCGGTTTCAGCTGAAGCACTTCTTCCGCTGTAATGTTGTAAGGCACAACAATAACGTCGCATTTCCGTTTGTTCAGCTCTCTAAGAATGCCGTGCTTCATGCCGAAGTCAACCAAGACGATACGCTTGCCTCTTCCCGGGCTCGGATATGCTGTTTTGGCTGATACTTGGGATACTTGATGTCTCGGGAGTTCAGTTTCAGTGAGCCTTTTCAGCACTGCTTCTATATCTTCATCTGGTGCAGCGAATGTTCCTTTCAGCGCGCCTGATGTGCGGATCATTCTTGTCAGTTTTCTTGTATCAATCCCCTGCAGTCCTGGAATGTTTTTCATTTTTAAATATTCGTCTAAAGTGTATGCGGAACGCCAGTTTGAAGGCAGTTCACACAATTCTTTGACGACCAGCCCTTTTACAAAAGGGGTAATGGATTCAAAATCATCACGGTTAATGCCGTAATTCCCAATAAGCGGATACGTTAATGTTACGATCTGCCCGCAGTAAGAAGGATCAGATAAAATTTCCTGATAACCTGTCATTCCCGTGTTAAAAACGACTTCTCCCATGCTGTGTTCTAAGCTTCCGAAGGCTTTTCCCTCGAATACCGCTCCGTTTTCCAGTACTAATCGTCTCTTCATTTGACAAGTCTCCCCTCTTCATAAGCAAGCTTCCCTGCCGCAATTGTGGCGACCGGCCAGCCGGTGCAGCTGATGCCGTTGAATGGTGTGTTTTTTCCTTTTGATAAAAATGTCTCTTTGTCGATCGCCGCTTCTTTTTCCAAATCAATTAACGTCATATCGGCAACTTGCCCCGTTTGTAATGTTCCGTATGGGAGACCGAACGCTTCGCATGGTTTGATTGTCATGTAGTCAATCAGCTGTTTCAGCGACCAGCTGCCATTTTTGACAAAGTGTGTGTAAAGAAGCGGGAATGCTGTTTCTAAACCGACAATTCCGAATGGCGCCAGCTTCATTTCTGTGTTTTTCTCTTCTTCTGTATGCGGCGCATGATCTGTTGCGATAAAATCAATTGTTCCATCTAAAAGACCCTCGATTAAAGCAGCTCTGTCTTCTGCGCTGCGAAGCGGAGGATTCATTTTATAATTTGTGTCAAGTCCTGGAATGTCCTCATCACAAAGGAGCAAATGATGCGGTGACACTTCTGCTGTCACTTTGATTCCCGCTTTTTTCGCATCACGCACGACCCTGACAGACTCTTTTGTGCTGATATGGCATACATGGTAATGGCAGCCTGCCGCCTCAGCCAGCAACACATCGCGGGCAATATGAACCGATTCACACACAGAAGGAATGCCGTTGAGCCCGTTTGCTTTTGAGAATGTTCCCTCATGCACACTTCCTCCGTAAATTAAGGAGTTGTCTTCGCAATGTGCAACAATCGCTTTGTCGATCGCAGCTGCCCGTTTCATCGCTTCATACATCATTCCTGCTGTCTGTATACCGACGCCGTCATCTGTAAAAGCAAATGCTCCGGCTTCTGTTAAAGCTTCAAAGTTTGTCATCTCATCACCGATTTGTCTGATCGTAATGGACGCATATGGAAGAACTCTGACACATGAGGTTTCTTTAATTCTGTTTTGCACCCATTCCATTTGCTCTTTCGTATCAGGAACCGGCCGCGTATTCGGCATTGCCGCCACAGTTGTATATCCGCCGCGCGCCGCTGCTTTTGCTCCGGTTTCAATGGTTTCTTTCTTCTCACCGCCCGGCTCTCTGAAGTGGACGTGGAGATCGACAAACCCAGGTGAAACGAGCAATCCGTTTGCATCAATGACCGTTTCTCCCTCCGCTGCATCAAGCTTGCCGACTTCGGAGATGATTTCTCCTGTCACTCGAATATCCGCTTCTGTTTTTTCACCATTTTCGTTAAGTATCCAGCCGTTTTTAATGAGATATGACATACGCTGCTTCTCCTCTTTTCACTTTGGTTTGTAAGGCACGCTGTATCACTGCCATTCTGATAAATACGCCGTTTTGCATTTGCTTGAAGATTCTTGATTTTTCGCTTTCTACTAAGCTGTCATCAATCTCCACTCCTCTGTTTACCGGAGCAGGATGCATAATGATCGCATGCTGCTTCATACGCTCAGCCCGTTCTACGGTCAAGCCGTATTTGTTTAAATAACCGTCTTGGCTACGAGCGGACTGATGTCTTTCATTTTGAATGCGCAGCAGCATCACGACATCGGAAGACTCAACTGCTTCATCCATTGAGACATATGTGCCGAATGTGTTTTCTTCATCTTGCCATTCCGAAGGACCGGAAAACAGTACGCGGGCACCCAGTCTTGCCAAAACCTCCGCATTCGACCTTGCCACTCTGCTGTGCTTGATATCGCCGTGAATGGAGACGGTAAGACCTTTGAATGTATTGAACTCTTCATAAATCGTCATGACATCAAGCAGTGATTGTGTCGGATGCTGGCCGCATCCGTCCCCGGCATTCAGAATCGGAATATTCACCTGGCTGGCAAGCTCTTTATAGTACTCATCTTCACTGTGCCTGATGACGCATACGTCCACACCGATTGATTCAAGCGTCCGGATGGTGTCATATAGGGTTTCGCCTTTTTGCACGCTTGTGCTTGTTCCATCAAGGTTCAGGACATTCATGCCCAGCTTTTTTTCCGCGACTTCGAAGCTAAACCGTGTTCTTGTGCTCGGTTCAAAAAACAGGTTCGCTGCAAATTTCCCCGCAAGCCAATTGTCTGTTTTTCCGCTTTTGAGATCGTGTGCTGTTTGAAGCAAATCTTTGATTTCCTCAGTGCTGAGTTCACTCATCGTCGTTAAATGCTTCATGTTCTTTCCCCTCTCATTTCAACTTTAAGGCTGAAAAAAACCCCGGTCTAAGATAGACTCGGGGTATGGTTAAATAGAGGGCAGCATTGAAGCTTCCTTCTCTTCATAACCCTTCCAAGCCTCTCTGGACTTTCATTAAAAGGTTTTAAATATGATGTTGTTCAGATGTATCCACCTGCTCTTCTTTCGCCTGCGGAAGAATCAGGTTTAAAATGACACCGACAATCGCAGCAAGCGCCATTCCTGATACTTGGAATCCTCCTTGAGACACTTGGATAAACGCGCCTCCTACACCAATCACAAGGATAACCGATGTGATAATGAGGTTTCTGTTGTTTTCATAATCAATTTTGTTGTCTATCAGCATTCTCAGACCGCTTGAAGCAATGATTCCGAACAGCAGGAAGGAGACGCCTCCCATGACCGCTGACGGCACTGAACTGATCAGCGCTGAGATTTTGCCGATAAAGCCGAAGCATAATGCAATTACTGCAGCGCCGCCGATGACAAAGACGCTGAATACTCTTGTAATGGCCAGCACGCCAATGTTTTCTCCGTAAGTCGTTGTCGGCGGACCGCCGATCAGGGAAGCCAGAATTGTCGCCACGCTGTCACCCATGATGGAGCGATGAAGCCCCGGCTTTTTAATGAAATCTTGTCCGACAACTTTGCTTAGCACCATTTGATGGCCGATATGCTCAGACATTGTCACAAACGCGACAGGAACCATGGCCGCTGCGATGCCGAGTGTTATTGACGGTGAATAGTCTTTGAACGGGATGATAAATTCAGGCACTGCAAACCATTTCGCGTCAAGCACCGGCTGGAAGTTGACAATCCCTTGTATAAGGGCAAATAGGTATCCGCCGATAATGCCAATCAGAACCGGTATCAGGCTTAAAAATCCTCGCAAGTAAATTGCGCATATAATCGTGATGGCCAGCGTAACCCCTGCGACACTAAAATGCTTTAAGCTGTAGACCAATTCACTCGCGTTCGGATCAGCGTACATCGCCATGTTTACCGCAGTGCTTGCCAGCCCCAGCCCGATGACGATAATAACAGGGCCTACGACTACAGGAGGGAGAACCTTCATCAGCCAGCCTGTTCCTAGCTGCCTGATCAATAAGGCAATCAGCCCATACACTAACCCCGCAAGAAACGCTCCGACCATGGCCGCTCCCGGCCCGCCGGTCGCTTTGACCAATATGATCGGAGAAATAAAAGCGAAGGATGAACCGAGATACGCAGGAATTTGCCCTTTCGTAATGAGAAGGTAAGCCAGTGTCCCGATGCCGCTTGTCACCAATGCCACTGCAGGACTCATTCCGACCAGCTTCGGAACCAAAATCGTTGAACCAAACATGGCAAACAAATGCTGCAGGCTGAATGAAACCCACGAGAAAGGTGTCGGGACATCCCTGACTCCTAAATTTACTTTTTTCTTACTCATGATGATTTTCCCCCTGATTGTTAACTTTATATTAGGATGACTCAATGACTGTATAAAAAAACCTCTTTGCTATTTTTACGCAAAGAGGCATACAAAGTCCTGCCGAATACGTTCGGGACTTTGTTTTTGTACCTCTTTGCAACCTCTCTGGATTGCCTTTAAAAAGGTGATCTATTATTCATTTTCATAAATGGCCACGAGATCGTTTTGATCTACCTCATGAAGCTGAACCATTACCTTTTCAGCCTTTGATGTCGGGATGTTTTTCCCGATATAATCCGCTCGGATCGGCAGCTCCCGGTGCCCTCTGTCCACAAGCACAGCCAGCTGAATGGAAGAAGGTCTGCCTACATCAACGAGTGCATCCATGCCTGCTCTGACCGTTCTTCCGGTATATAGGACATCATCAACAAGAATAACTTTTTGATCGTTGATGTCTACCGGAATATCTGCACCTTTCACAAGCGGCTCCTCGTTGCTCGTTTTTTTGGAAAGATCGTCTCTGTAAAGAGTAATATCAATTTCACCGACTGTTACAGGACTTCCTTCAATCTGCTCGATTCGTTCCGCAAGGCGTTTCGCCAAGTAAATTCCTCTTGTCTTGATCCCAACAAGAATGCAGTTATTCATTCCTTTATTGCGTTCGATCATTTCGTGAGCAATTCTGGTCAGCGCCCGTCTGATTGCTTGTTCGTCGAGAATGACAGCTTTTTGATTCAATGTGTGACACCTCACAGTTCATATAGAAGAAAAAACCCCTCTTGCCAGAGCATAGAGGGGTTTTAGGACAAGGTACGCGCCAACACACGCATCCCGTCTATCCATTATCCTTCTCAGCCTCTCTGGACTGTTTTAAAGAATCTATTCAGCTTCGTTTATTATTTCAGAAAAGAAACAGCCTGTCAACCGTTTTTTCTGAGGCTTTCGATTAATTCTGCCATATCGTCCGGAAGCGGCGCTTCAAATTCGACATATTCACCGGTGCGAGGATGATCAAAACCTAAAATGCCGGCGTGGAGGGCCTGGCCGTTAAAATCAATCGTTTTTCTTGGCCCGTATTTTGGATCGCCCGCTAATGGAAATCCGATATATTTCATATGCACACGAATTTGGTGCGTTCTTCCTGTTTCAAGCTGGCATTCCACCAGCGTAAAATCTTGAAAACGCTCAAGTACATGAAAATGAGTGACGGCGTTTTTGCCATCACGCGCTACAGTCATGCTTTGACGGTCTTTCTTGTCCCGGCCGATCGGCGCGTCAATAGTGCCGTCATCGTGAGAAATAAGCCCGTGGACAACCGCCGTATATTTACGCGTAACCGTTTTGTTGACCAATTGGTTCACGAGTGACTCATGCGCCATATCATTTTTCGCCACCATCAATAAGCCGGACGTGTCCTTATCGATTCTGTGAACAATCCCCGGACGCATCACGCCATTAATGCCGGAAAGATCCGTGCAATGAGCCATAAGGCCGTTTACAAGTGTCCCCGTAAGATGCCCGGGGGCTGGGTGAACAACCATTCCGCGAGGTTTATTGACGACCAGCACATCCTGGTCTTCATAATAAATATCAAGATCCATAGGTTCTGCCAGCACGTCGAGCGCTTCTGGCTCAGGTACAGTGACAGTCACCTGATCACCCGGCTGAATTTTATAATTGGATTTTACGGGGCTTCCGTTTACGACAATTTGTCCGTCTTTCACCCATTGCTGCACCTGGGTTCTCGACCAATCATTCTCAGTCGATGCCAGAAATTTATCAATCCGCTCACTTTTTTGTTCTTCTGAGGCGGTTATATCAATTTGATTCATGCTATTGCTCCTTTTTCTTTTTCCCGCTGTCCAACAGCATTTGTATAAATAAAAGCATGACGCCGACACATAGTGAAGAGTCCGCGATATTAAAAATCGGGTAATTGTAATCCACAATGATGACATGGATAAAATCCACAACTTCCTGTCTGAAGACCCTGTCGATGAAGTTGCCGATGGCACCGCCAAGCATAAGTCCGAGAGCTACGCCAAGAAGCCTTTGTCCTTTAGTATAACGCTGTATGTAATAAACAATGCCAATAATAACCGCGGTTGTAATGAGGTAGAAAAACCACATCTGACCGGCCAATATCCCCCATGCAGCACCCGTATTGCGATGGGAGGTGATATAGAATACCTGATCAATGATCGGAATGCTTTGTCCAAGCTCCATGTTCTTGACGACTAGCCATTTTGTCAATTGATCGGCTGCAATAATAAGAAGTGCAATGATATAATACAGCACAAACGTTCCTCCAGTTTACGGTTACTTTAATCCATTATGCATTTTATCAATAAAAAGCACCGGAGTAAAGATATATCAGGCATATAAACCAGACAGGCACTGTTATTCATACAGTGCCTGTCCATATTCGATATCCGTTGATTTCCACAGCGGAAGCGTTTTTTTTTCAAATTGGACAGAATAAATAAAATCGTTTGCTGTACGGGCTGTCGGCAGTACAGCAAGCTTTGAAAGAGGAATGGGAGTCCCAGATTCTTCACAATATCCGAATGTGCCGTTTTCGATTTTGGACAAAGCGAGAAGAACGTCTTGAAGCTCTTCTTTAATGTGATAGACCAGAGTTGCTTTTTGTTTATGATTGATTGCTGCTTGCGGGCTTGTTGAAGCCTGAAAGCAAGAATACTCAAATAATCTCGACTGTAATTCTTCTTTCATTAGAAGAAGTTCCGTATAAATTGCGGTCAGTTGATCATTCATTCATCACAACTCCTGCTCTTAACGTAATACCTATATTGTTGCCTGTGAATGATGATCTAAAGCCCATAAGATTTTTCCTGCCGTTCTAAACGATGTCACTCTTGGCACAAAAAAAGCCCGGCTTTTACGCCAGGCTATTTTTCATTAATTTTGATAGTATTTTTCAACGATTTCAGCGTTTCGCAATGAAAGTGTAGGATATTTCGGATTTGCCCCCACGTCTTTTGAAATCACTCGGGATCTTTCACACATTTCGCCTTCGGCTTTCTCGACAGCGATTTTACCTGTCGCGAAGCTTTGCGCATCGTTCGGCGCTTCATTTTCTTCGCTGATTGTCAGTTCAGAAACAATAAACAGCTGAGAAAGATTTTCTTTAATCGAAGCCAAGAGCTCTTGGTTTTCTTTGTTTGGATACAGTTTCAAGTTCGCTTCCAATGATTTACCGATAATTTTTTCATTCCGGGCAGTTTCTAACGCTTTTAGCACATCGTCACGGAAAGTCAAAAAGCGGTCAAATTTATCTTCTGTCATTTCGCTGTTTGGAACCGCGATTGTTTCCGGCATATCTGTCAGCTGAACGCTCTGCTCTTCAACAAATGCTAAATGAGCCCATAATTCGTCAGCGGTATGAGGAAGGATAGGCGCTGAAAGCTTCACTAATGCTAGAAGCGTTTCATAGAATACCGTCTGCATGCTGCGTCTGTCCGGATGATCCGCATGCTCGATGTAGACAATATCTTTTGCGAAATCAAGATAGAATGAGCTCAATTCGATTGTGCAGAAATTATGGATGCTGTGGTACACAACTGCAAATTCATACTCATCATACGCTTTTTTCACTTTGTCAATCAATTTGTTCAGCTTAATCAGCATATACTGATCCACTTCGCGAAGATCTTCGACAGCCACCGCATTCGTTTTTGGATCAAAGTCGAATAGGTTGCCGTGAAGGAAACGGAACGTATTGCGGATTTTACGGTATACTTCAGCAACCTGCTTTAGGATTGCGTCTGACACGCGAACATCCGCCTGATAATCAACTGAAGACACCCATAATCTCAAGATATCGGCACCAAGCTGTTTCATAACTTTAGCTGGAACAACGACGTTACCGATTGATTTACTCATCTTGCGCCCTTCTCCATCCAGTGCGAAACCATGGCTGAGCACACCTTTATATGGCGCCTTTCCTGTTACGGCTACCGCTGTAGAAAGAGATGAGTTAAACCAGCCGCGATATTGGTCAGATCCTTCAAGGTATAAATCAGCCGGTCGAACGAGGTCTTCACGCTCTTCAAGCACCGCTTGATGGGAAGAGCCTGAATCAAACCAAACATCCATGATGTCCTGTTCTTTTGTGAACGTGCCGTTCGGGCTGCCAGGATGCGTAAAGCCTTCCGGAAGAAGATCCTTCGCTTCTTTTTCAAACCAGATGTTTGATCCGTGCTGTCTGAACAATTCAGAAACATGTTCAATGGTTTCATCTGTAATAATCGGTTCTCCGTTTTCAGCATAGAAAACCGGAATCGGCACACCCCACGCACGCTGTCTGGAAATACACCAGTCTCCGCGGTCACGAACCATGTTGTGCAAACGCTGCTCGCCCCATTCAGGGACCCATTTGGTTTCTTTAATGGCATCCAGCAGGTCTGATCTGAAATCTTTAATTGAAGCAAACCATTGCGCTGTCGCTCTGAAAATGGTTGGTTTTTTTGTTCTCCAATCGTGCGGATAAGAGTGGGTAATGAATTCAAGCTTCACAAGCGCGCCTTTTTCATCAAGCTGCTGTGTGATCGCTTTGTTCGCATCATCATAGAACATGCCTTCAAAGCCTGGCGCTTCGCTTGTCATGACACCTTTTGCATCAACCGGACATAGTACATCCAGACCGTATTTTTGGCCGATGATAAAGTCATCTTCCCCGTGTCCCGGCGCAGTATGAACACAGCCTGTTCCGGCATCAGTTGTTACGTGTTCGCCAAGCATTACAAGAGAGTCTCTGCCATATAGCGGGTGTTCGGCGACAATGTTCTCAAGGTCTTTCCCTTTGATCGTTCTTGTCACTTCATACTGATCAAACCCACATGCAGACGCCACATTTTCGACTAAAGCACTTGCTACAACAAAACGGTCTTCTCCTACTGCAATCACGCTGTACTCAAGGTCAGGATGCACCGAAATTCCGAGGTTCGCCGGAATTGTCCAAGGCGTTGTTGTCCAAATGATGATGCGCTCGCCGCTGTCCAGAACGCCTTTTCCGTCTTTCACACCGAAAGCAACGTAAATAGATGCAGAGCGTTTGTCTTGATATTCGATCTCGGCTTCAGCCAACGCAGACTCACTTGAAGGTGACCAGTTAACCGGTTTAAGACCTTTATAAATGTAGCCTCGTTTTGCCATCTCACCAAAAACGCGGATTTGCTGCGCTTCGTATTCCGGTTTTAATGTCACATATGGGTTTTCCCAATCACCGCGGACACCAAGGCGCTTGAACTGCTCACGCTGGCCCTCGATTTGCTTCCAAGCGTACTCTTCGCACAGTTTGCGGAATTCCGCTACAGACATTTCTTTGCGGTTGACTTTTTTGTTTTTTGTAAGGGCTGTTTCAATCGGCAACCCGTGTGTATCCCAGCCCGGTACATACGGCGCGTTGTAGCCGCTCATTGATTTGTAGCGGACAATAAAGTCCTTTAAAATCTTGTTAAGCGCGTGGCCCATATGGATATCGCCGTTTGCATACGGAGG
The DNA here is from genome assembly GCF_004116955.1 of Bacillus vallismortis. Lineage (NCBI taxonomy): Bacteria > Bacillati > Bacillota > Bacilli > Caryophanales > Bacillaceae > Bacillus > Bacillus vallismortis. Next base: position 1,883,694 of record NZ_CP026362.1, read on the forward strand.
TCCGTCATGTAAAACAAATTTCGGGCGGTCTTTCGTCCGTTCTTGCACAAGACGGTAGATATCCTCTTCTTCCCATTTCTTTTGCATATCAGGCTCACGATTTGGCAAATTTCCTCGCATCGGGAAATCTGTTTTCGGCATTAAGAGCGTGTCTTTAAAATCCATTTTCATTCCTCCACTGCATTTTTTCAGAAAATAAAAAAAGCCCTCTCATCCCATAAGGGACGAGAAAGCTTATCTCGCGGTACCACCCTTTTAGAAAAAGCAAACAGGCGCTTTTTCCTCTCGAGCATCGTAACGTGATGAGCGTCCTAACCTACTGATAGTTCAGAAAGGAAACTTAAGGGCTGATCTACATGATTCCGGCCATCCCGGACTCTCACCATCTCCGGGTCGCTATGAAAGCCTGAAGGAAACATGACTGTCCCTTTCAACCGTCTTTTCATCTGAATTTATGAACGTATTATATTCGACAAGCTAAGAACATGTCAAGGCAATCAGAGAATTTATTCCTTTTCCTCAAATACTGCGTCGACTTCATACTCAAGCAGATGATCCCAATCGTCATTTTTCAGAAGATCGAGCTGAGCTTCAATCAGCATTTGGAAACGTGTTCTGAATACTTTAGACTGTTTTTTCAGCTCTTCAATTTCCATGGCGATTTTTCTTGATTTTGATAAAGATTCGTTAATAATGCGATCAGCGTTTTTCTCCGCTTCCCGAACGATCAGCTTTGCTTCTTTTTGAGAATTGCGTTTTACGTCTTCAGCCGCCTCTTGAGCAACTAAAATCGATTTATTCAGCGTTTCTTCAATATTGGCAAAGTGTCCGATTCTTTCATCAAGTTCATTGACTTTCGCTTCCAGCTCCGTTTTCTTACGGAGAACAATTTCGTAATCTTTTCTGACTTGCGCTAGGAATTCATTTACTTCATCTTCATCATATCCGCGAAAGCTTTTTGTAAACGTCTTGTTGTGAATATCATTTGGCGTTAATGGCATGATGCCACCTCCATTTTTACATTTCAGTACGGTTATCTAGTTCACATTATAAAACAAATTTTGCACAGATGGAGAAAAAAACTGAAAAACCGACTATTTTTGTCGTTCAAACGTTACTCTCCATTTGTCTTTTTTGGTTTTTCCTTCGATTTTTGTTAAGCTGCAGCGGCCAAAGCCTCTGATAGACAGCATGTCCCCTTCTGCCACTATGTATGAAGGATCTTCAACTACCTTCCAGTTCACTTTCACGAGGCCGTTTTTTACAAGCGTCTGTGATTTCTGGCGGGATTGTCTGCTCATAGAGGCGCAGACGGCGTCAAGCCTTAAAGAAGAAACCGTGTCATCTCTTATTTCGACATCAACTGCTGGAATGTTAAGGTCTGACAAGTCAATTTTCTCAAGGCTGACCGCCGCTTTCCCTGCTTGGGTCAGCTGTGCCGCCACAAAATCAGCGGTATCGGCTGAGACAATCAATTGCACTGCCGTCTCAGAAAACACGATATCACCAAATTTTTGCCGCTTTAAGCCTATGCCCATCAATGCACCAAGCAGAGCACGGTGATCTACTGAGACAAATTTTTCAGCGTACCGGACGTGAAACGCCTGCAATTCAAAATCCGACTCTTCCGGAGTGATGTACTCTGGATACAGGATCGCCCGTTTTCGCTCCGCTCTGTCATAGCCGCCGAAAAAAGCAAGTCCAACATCGGCCTGTCCCGTAACAGCAGAGAGGATGACCTGCTCTCGAGGGTCTAAAAAGTCGGTCAGCTTCATTCTGTACTGTTCCTGGACAATTCTTTTCCATTCGAGCGCCTGGTCTATAAAGGCCCGCTCGTCTTTTCTGAAGTGCTGATAGATATCGCTCATCGTCTTTCCCTTCTATGTAAAGAGGCTTGGCTGCTGCCAAGCCCCTATCAAACTGTCACTTTAAAACGCAATCATGCGATAAAGCCCCCACAAGCCGGTTGTCGCAAACCGAAGCACAAGAATAGCCACAATCGGTGAAATATCGAGCATTCCGATTGGCGGGATGATTTTTCTGAATGGTTCGAGATACGGTTCACAAATCTGGGCTAAAAACCGCCCGACCGCTGTTTCTCTTGTACTCGGCACCCATGACATAAAAATATATATGATCAGGGCAAATGAGTATATTGTAATTAATAAGCTTAAAACCGAAAAAACTTGATAAAGGATCATCTCGCTTTACCACCTCTGATGTTCGTCTTCAGATATGAGCTCAGAAATTGTGCCTGATACGTCTACGTTGTCAGGCGTGCAGAGAAAAATATCAGAGCCGATCCTTTGAATATCGCCGCCGATGGCATAAACGGTTCCGCTTAGAAAGTCAACAATTCGCTTAGCCTGGTCATGCTGGATCCGCTGAAGATTGACGACAACTGCCCGCCGGTTTTTCAAATGGTCTGCTATTTCCTGCGCCTCCGCATAAACGCGCGGCTCACTCAACACCACTTTAGAGGATTTCTGAACACTTTGCAAGCTCACTACATTCTGTTTGCCCGCAGGTTTTTGGGCAGCGTAAGCCGGCTTTTCTTTTTGCTCCTGCTCCCCGTCAGATTCCCGCTCTGTCTCAATATATTCATATTCGTATTCTTCATCTTCCATTGAGAAAAAGTTTTTCAGTTTATTTTTCATACTCATTGCTGTACACCCCCTGTTTCATTTCCGACTAACGATGAGCCGATTCTAATATAAGTAGCCCCTTCTTCAATTGCAATTTCAAAATCATTTGACATGCCCATCGACAGTTCTGTACACGGAGCGTTCGGCTGTTTTAGCTCCTGAACCTGGTCACGGAGTTCTCTCAGCGCTTTGAAACAGCTTCTGATCTGATCTTGATCATCAGTCAGCGGAGCCATTGTCATCAGTCCGGCCACAACGATATGGCTAAAACCGGAAAGCTCCTGTATGAATGGAATGACTTCCTCTTTTTTTATGCCGTGTTTAGAAGGCTCAAGAGAGGTATTGACCTGCACAAAGCACTTGACAGTACCTTCAGCCCGTTTTTCAATTTCTTTCGCTAATGAGAGCCGGTCTAAGGAATGGATATAAGAAACCGCATTGACAACGGCTTTTGCTTTTCTTGATTGCAGACTGCCGATAAAATGCCATTCCGGATTCCCTTTTATGATTTCCTGTTTGCGGAGCAGTTCCGCGTCCCGGTTCTCTCCGAGGCAGGTGATGCCCGCATCCACTGCCTCCTGTGCTCTTTCAGGCGATACATATTTCGTGACTGCAATAACCGTAACTTCATCGGAGCTGCGGCCCGATCTGTTACATGCTTCGTTTATTCGTTCGTTTATATGTCGTAAATGATCAACAACACGCAAGATCTTTTATGCCTCCTTCATTCCGATAAAGGACATCATCCGTCCAGTTTTCCCCTGATCGCGGCGGTGTGAATAGAAAAGAGACGGCTCACTTTCCGTGCATAAACCGCTGACAGAGATCTGTTCATTTGCCAAACCGCTGTCGATCAGTATGAGGCGGTTCAGTTCTTTCAAGTCAAGCTGATATTGTCCCTGTCCCGTCTGATTTACGGCACGTTCTGCCGAAACCGGCAATGCGCGGACAGCATTCATGACTCGATCGTCTACCGTATAGCATGCTCCGCTGATAGACGGTCCAATCACAGCATAAATATCTGAGGGATTTGAACCTTCCTGTTCGGCCCATTGCTTCACCATTTCTCTGCCAATCTGTTTGACAGTGCCTTTCCACCCGGCATGGGCAACCCCGACAAGCGATGTAACCGGATCATAAAAGAAAAGAGGCACACAATCAGCAAAGCATAATGCCAAAAATACATTCTTTTCATTTGTATAGAGCCCGTCTGTTGCTTTTAAAGCTGTCTGATACTCACGGGCGCCTTTTCCCCTATCACTGTGCGTCACTTTTTGGACGCGATTATCGTGTGTCTGATCAGCAAATACCCAAGACTGCAAATCAATATTAAACATATCGGCAATATATTCACGATTTTTAACTACATCTGCATCTTTGTCATGAACGTGCAATCCTGTATTTAACGATTCAAAAGGCTTCTGGCTGACACCGCCGTTTTTCGTTGTAAACCCGGCGATGACTTCTCTGTCGTTTTGAATCGCTTGTGTCCAGTCTTGTATCATGAGTGTCGAGGTGTGGTAAGACTGAATGGGTGATATGTATTCATGGTGATCCAACCTTTCGACAAACATTAAAAAAAGCGGAATTTCCCACTTATTTTACCACATCTTTCTGCATTCGTTGAGCGCCGATTTGCATATTTCTAAATGAAATGTGCCGAAAGAATCTAGGCTTCCGGCATTTGCCAATCAACGGCATACAAAACAGGTTATGCATGCGGCTCACTTAATCGGACCAAGATCACATCTTCCCCGATTTTTACTATATTTCGCCATGGAATGACCAATTCCTCTTCTTTTCCAAAAAATCCGAGAACTTTCCCATTTCCCCCCAGTATGATTGCCTGAATTTTGCCTGTGGTCACATTGATATCGATATCGCCAATGCTCCCCAGCTTTTTTCCGTTTGAGACATTAACGACATCCTTCACCTGAAATTCAGAAATGCTGATCATTCCATCACGTCCTTTTTCCGTCCTTTTTTCAAGTATATGAACGGGCGGGCTGAACCTTGTCAGCAAGAAGAAATTTTCGTAGTTACTGTTCTTTTTTACCGCTGCACCACCTGATGATAAAATCAAGCATGATTTTTGTGTAATCTATCAGCTGCTCAATCGATACCTCCTCGTTCACAGAGTGTGCATTGTGCAGATCACCAGGACCGTAGATTACGCTTGGTATGCCGGCATTATACAGCCACCCCCCGTCTGTAACGGATTGAGAAACGTCCATAACCGGACGCTCCCGTTTCACCTCCTCATGAGACGCCGTAAGCGCTAAGACGCCTGGGTGGTATGGGTCAACTTCCAGTGCCGGGAAAATTTCTCCTCTGTCTTCAATCATAGAAGAGCCTCCCCACTTAAAAACAGGGCGGTTTTCCCTCAGCCAAATATCACTGTCACTCAGGCGGTTGATGTAATCTTCTATTTCCTCTGCCACTTGTTCATGGGTTTCATTTGGGTAAAAATGGACTGTGATCCATAGCCGGCACTCGTCCGCTATAAAAGCCGCATGTCTGCCGCCTTCTATGACAGCCGGGTTAATCGTATTTGTGCCTGGTGTAAAACCGGGATAACTTTTCATAATGGACCAGTGGCGTTCTAGTTCACCGAGCCCCGCAATGATTTTTGCCATTTTTTCAATTGCGCTTGCTCCGAATGTTCCCCCGCCTGCGTGAATCATATTCCGCCTCGTCGCATCATGAAACGTTTGACTGCTTTTGATTTCAATCCAGCCTGTAATGACTCCGCCTTGGCCTTGTATATGCATATCACTCGTATCCGCCACAACTGCAAAATCAGCATGATAGCCCCTTTTGCAGCATTCAAGCGTGCCGGCTTCTCCAACTTCCTCCCCGATCACCGATTGCAGAATCAAGTCACCGGGAAGTTCAATACCGGCTTCACGAATCAATTTCACCGCAAACAGCACACACGCCATTCCGCCTTTCATATCAGAAGCGCCTCGCCCGATTAAGAGACCGTTTTTTTCAATTGGGTGAAATGGATCATCCTCCCACTCCTCATCCTCTTTTACCTCTGCCACATCTACATGGCCATTGATGATCAAGCTATGATAATCTGCTGAATCTGTTCCCTTTAGCAAGCCTACAACATTGGGGTCTCCCGGGTACACGTCCCATTTGTCGATCAAGAATCCATTTTTCTTTAAAAATTCTGCAACCCATGACTGAATGCCGGCTGTATTTCTTGCAGGCGGAGCAGGTGTTTTATAGGAAATCAGCGTTTTTGCTAGCTGAATAAGCTCCTCCTTTTGACCTTCCGCTCTTTTTATCAGAGAGTCTATTTGTGGCTTCATGTCATCCGCTCCTTTTTTAAAAATCAAAAAGCCGTTTCACATGTATGAAACGGCTTCATCAAAATAAACAGAGTCCTATGTACTCCGAATTTTTCACCGCTTCCCTCCGCTGGCATGATCCAGATCAGGTCAAAAGGGTTGAGACCTATGTCTCTCTCAGCTTCGAAAAGCACCCCTAGGATGAATCAATATGAGTTTGTCAGGCATTCGTGATCGGCTCGGCTCTTGTTAAATACGGCCGGCCCTGATTCCATAATACATGGATTGGCGTATCAAAAAAAGCGGAAAGTATATGATCAGTAAGCATTCCCTTCATTTCTCCCGATTGAAAGACCTCTCCCTGTTTTAATAAAAGGGCTTTGTCAAAGACCGGCAAAATTTCTTCCGCATGATGAGTCACGTAAAGGATCGATGGCGCATTTTCTTTACTTGCAATGTATGTAATCGTATCTAACAGCTTTTCCCGGGCAATAAAATCCAGCCCTGTCACTGGTTCGTCCAGTATCAACAGCTCAGGATCGGCCATTAGCGCTCTTGCAATCAAAGCTCTTTGTTTTTCTCCTTGAGAAAGCGTCTCATAACGGCGGTCCGCATATTCAATTGCCCCCAAGTCCTCTAACAAACCGATCGCTTTTTCCCTGATTTGCGCACTTGGCGTTTCATATAATCCAATTGAAGCGTAAGCTCCGCTCAAAGCAATTTCAAATGCTGAATCTGCCGGATAAAATTTTTGCTGAAGTGCCGCTGAGACGAGGCCGATTTTCCGTCTAAGCTTCTCCCCAAGCTCCGTTTTGCCAAATTCATGGCCAAGCACCTGCATCTCGCCTGATGTTGGAAAATAATAAGAGCAAAGCATATTTAACAGCGCGGTCTTGCCGGCTCCATTCAGCCCGTAAAGCACCCAATTTTCCTTTTTTTCCACCTTCCAATGAATATTTTTCAGTATCCATTTTCCATTTCGTTTTAGTGAGACATTGTCAAGCTGCAAAATCATCGTGGTCCCCCTCTTTACTGCCTTTGATAATTATTTAAATTTTCATAAAACTTTGTACAGACTAGGATACCTTATTTTTTCCAAGACGTAAACCACGTGCAATCAATAGAAAAGCCTTTAAAACAAAAACTGTTTTAAAGGCTTTTCATTATTGGTGAATATTCTTATTCATTTGTTTGATAGCCGCTTTTTCAAGCCTGGACACCTGAGCTTGGGAAATCCCGATTTCCTCGGCTACTTCCATTTGTGTTTTCCCTTGGAAGAACCGCTTTCTCAAAATCATTTTTTCCCTATCATTCAGCCTTCTCATGCCCTCTTTTAAAGCTAGCTCTTCAATCCATTGTGAATCTTTATTGCGCTCATCACTAATTTGGTCCATTACATAGATCGGATCTCCGCCATCGTTATAGATCGGCTCAAATAGAGAAACCGGGTCCTGGATAGCATCGAGCGCAAATACGATTTCCTCATGCGGTACTTCAAGAACTTTTGCGATGTCTTCTGCAGTCGGCTCCTTGCTTGTCTCACTGATTAACCGCTCTCTTACCTGAAGTGCCTTGTAAGCGATATCCCGGAGTGATCTTGAAACACGAATCGGGTTATTATCGCGTAAATACCTGCGGATTTCTCCGATAATCATAGGTACAGCGTATGTTGAAAACTTAACATTGTGGCTTAGGTCAAAATTATCAATGGATTTCATTAGTCCGATGCAGCCGACCTGAAATAAGTCATCAACATACTCTCCTCTGTTATTAAATCTTTGAATGACACTTAAGACAAGACGCAAGTTCCCGTTTACAAGTTTTTCTCTCGCTGAATCATCGCCTTCATCCTGCAGCTGCCTAAACAGCTTTCTCATCTCTTCATTCTTGAGTACTGGTAATTTGGAGGTATCCACCCCGCAGATTTCGACTTTATTTCTCGACACTTTTTTCCCTCCCTACAGGAGCTGCTGTACAACGTTAAGTATCTCCTTGGGTGGGAAAAATATGCACTGCACGGAGACCGAAAAACAGTCGAATCCAGGAAATCCCTGTAAAATCAAGGGGTTCCAAACCACAAAAATTTTTACACCATTTTGTTGAACTCTTTTCTCAGCCTTTTTATAATTCTTTTCTCCAGACGCGAAATATAGGACTGAGAAATTCCCATCATATCCGCTACATCCTTTTGGGTCTTTTCTTCTTCACCGACAAGCCCAAACCGCAGCTCCATGATTTGCTTTTCCCTCTCATTAAGCTGTTCAAGCGCTTTTTTCAAAAGCTTTTTATCTACATTTGCTTCTATGTCTTTTGTGATAATGTCATCGTCAGTGCCGAGCACATCAGAAAGCAAAAGCTCATTGCCGTCCCAATCAATATTTAGCGGCTCATCAAAGGAAACCTCTGATCGGATTTTGTTGTTTCTTCTTAAATACATGAGGATTTCATTTTCTATACAGCGTGAGGCATAGGTCGCCAGCTTGATTTTCTTTTCTGGATTGAATGTATTCACAGCTTTGATTAATCCGATGGTGCCGATGCTGATTAAATCCTCTATATTAATTCCCGTATTTTCGAATTTACGGGCGATATAGACGACGAGGCGCAAATTGCGTTCAATCAAAATGGCGCGAGCCGCCTGATCGCCGTTTGGGAGCTTCATTAACAGAACCTGTTCCTCATCTTTAGATAATGGAGGCGGCAGGGCTTCACTCCCGCCTATGTAATAGACTTCATCACTTTTCAGCCCAAGTTTCATCAGCAGCTTATACCAGAGGTGCGTCAATCGCAATTTCAGTTTTTTCATCTTCCTCTCCCTTCTAAATGTCACGTCTTTTGAGTATGATAAGTAACGGACATTTGCGAACATTATGAAACGTGTTTGATGGCCTTGCCCGAAAGCATTTTCGGATGAATAATGGCGTCGAACTCTCCATCTGCTGATAGCTTTGTTGTGCTGATTCCGATTAAGCATTTATCCGCAGAAATCATTTCTTCTTTTGTCATAATTGTTACGTGATCCGGTTTAACGCATAATAAAAATTGATTTTGCTGACCTACTCCCCTATATGGAATCAGCCTCAGTTTATCTAAAAAGCGAAACGAATCATCGAGCTGTTGGGTGGCTTCCAATGGATCTGTGTTGCGAATGATCATTGTTTCGGCTGCTCCGAAAATCGATTCCAGTTTATCAATGTGAATAATCATGACCGGCGTTTTAGTAAGCGGATCGTACAACTGATTACCAGAATCAACCAGTCCTCTGGCATGAAGCGTTTGGCCGCCTAAATCCGCCTGAATGCTGACTCGTTCCTCATACTGAATGTTTTTTGTATCAATATCTTCAATTCTTCTCTTAGAAAAAAACCACAATGCTGGAAAGCCAGCAACAATAAACAACCAGCTGATCGGGTCTCCAAACCCAGTTTGATTGGTGATCATGACACCGTTTCGAACAACGGAATTGGTCTGCAGCAAAGAATGGGCACCGATAATTCCTCCCCCCATTAAAAAAGTGGCAAAATAAAAGGAAAACAAATTTTGAAAGAAATAACGAAATCTTTTAAAGCCAAATGTCACCATCACAATAACAACTGAAAAAGCCAGCTTACCGGCCGGGTGTTCAACAATTGGCGAAAAAGGAGTAAACACCAACACGACAATACTTGAACCGATGAACGCTCCGCCTATCACTCTTCTTTTTTTCACATGCCGTTTTAAAATAAATGCCGTGAGCAAAAGCAAAAGCGCATCAAAACAAAAGTTTAACAGCCAAATGACATCTAAATAGATTTTCACATCTGACTCCTTTCTTGCATCACGCTGCTCCCCTTCTTGTTTCATAGTATAAATCAAGCTCTGTGGGAAAGTCTGTCAGTTAATGTTGAGAGGAAAATACAATTTTTCAGAGATATCTGCTTAATTTGTCGAGGGAATATATGAGAGTATAGATAAAAAAGCTGCCGTTGACCGGCAGCTTTTTACTCTTAATTTTCAGTATTGATATAGAGTTTTCCATTCGCTGTTTTTCTTGCTTCATTTCCATAATCATCACGTACAATCACTTCTACTTTTGCTCCGTTAGCTTTAATAGAAGAAGTAGCTGTCCAATAGCCTTCATATCTCCCCGGAGAGATTTCTCTTAACGGGAGCTCTGTGGCGTTTTGCACACTCGCTCTTGCATTTGTCAGCGGCATACGAATGACAAACGTTGCATCCAAATCTTCAGCGCTTGAGAATGCGATTTTTACAGATTCACCGGCTTTTAAGATTTTGTCCTCTCCCGGAATCAAACCGGAGATGACAGGCTTGTCAAAGTTGACATCGATGACAGCCTTTTTCGTTGTTTTGTTGCCTGCTAAGTCTGTAGCAATCACCTTGATTTCATTGCTTCCATTCTCTAAAAGAATACGGGCTGAGTATGAACCATCAGTTACCGTTGCTTTTTTGCCATTCACCTTGACATCTTTCAGATTGTCATCGGATACAGACCCTTTGACAGTCAGCGCTTCTTTGTTTGTTTTCTCGCCATTCTTTGGATTGTCCAGCGTTAATTCAGGCTTGTTTTGGTCAAGGGTAATTGTCACGGGGCTGGAAGCATCCGTAGTCCCTTTGTCTGTTGATGCAGTGGCCGTCAGCTCATTTTCACCCTCGCTGAGTGAGACGCTTGCCTGGAACGTGCCATCAGCAGAAGCTTTTGTTTCTCCTGCTTCTTGCTCTCCATTATAAAGGTGTACCGTTGTTCCCGGAGAGGCTTTTCCTTTTACGGTGACGCTCTCCTTATTTGTGTATGATTTGTCTGCCGGTGAAGTGATCTCAGGTACAGCCGCTTCATAATCAACCAATGCGCGGATCATATAGTTGCCGTCGGCTTCATCACCCGGCAGCCATTCCCCGTCTATATATTGCCAGTTGCGGCCCGAATTCTGACCGGTTTCATCCATTGCCAGTCCTGGTGAATATGGATCTGGTTTCGATTGGATGTATACGAGATAAAAATCTTTATCGACCATAATCCCTTTTGAACTGAGATCAACCTTAGTCCATTCGCCATTGCGAAGGGCTTCAGCATTAAATGGCCCGGCAATTTTCTTGCCCGGTGCTCCGTCTTCTCCTGTAGCATCGTAAACCTCAACCTTAAACTCTGTCCCTCCAGGATCAGGGAACTCTGTATCCCAGAATCTGAACAGCCCTCCTGTAAGCATGCCTTTGTCCTTGCCGTCAGCCAGCGTCATTTTGACCGCCCATCCGTTACCGGCTGCAAAATAGGAATTGGCATTCTCCGCCGTCCCGTCATCATATGCAATCTCACCCGGATAACCGACGAAAGGCTTTAGTACAGTTTCTTTCGTAACATCGCCTTTTAAATCAACGGTAAATTCATCGCTATAGTAACCCGCTGCAGCGATTCTAATCGTATAGGAGCCTTCATAGGCCTCAAGCGCATATTCACCTTTGTCGTTTGTCGTAGCAGGTTCTACCGCAGCATCCTCCACAACATAAACGGAGGCTCCTTTTACCGGCTCTCCTGTCGTTTTATTAATGACTGTGCCTTTTAAGGTGCCTTTCTTCAATTCTTCTAACGTAAAGTTAGCCTGTGTCGTCTGATCTGCCTGCAGAGAAACCTTTTGCGATTTCGATTGATAGCCGTATGCTTCTGCCATAAGCGTATAGTCTCCCGCTTTGTGCGTCAGCGTAAACTGCCCTGTGGATTGATCAGAATATGTTGATTTTCCCGTTTCTGCAACACTGACTTGCGCCCTGAGCGGCAAAACTTGAGGCTGTATCGCTTTGCTCTGAGCCTTTACCGCTTGGTTAGCAGATGGCTTAGCTTTTTTCGGATTCACCGTCTTTTTCTTTTGCTTTCCAGGCGATTTTTTTTCAACACCCAGTTTATTCTTTTTGACTGTTTTTCCGGCTGATTTGTCAGAAAGCACTACATCATCAATATACCAGCCCTCTTTTGCAATGCTATCATCGGATTGAAGGTTAAACATGACTTGAATATTTTGACCTTTATAAGCGGATAAATCAATTTCTTCATCCATCCAGCTTGATGTTTTTCCATTATAAACACGAGCCTGCTCCCAATTCTTTTCACCTTCAGGCAAAACAAAAACGTAGCCATAATCAAAATCATCCTCTACATTGTGCCAGCTTTTAAATTGGAGATACAGGTTTCCGTCATCCGGCACTTTAATAGGAGGCATCATGAGATTCATATTTGCTGAGTTGGCGTAGTTTCCTGCCAGATTTGTTCCATATACTTTTTCTCCCGAAGCTGCTGTAGCTGGGCCTACTGACGGAACTCCCCATTCCCAGCTGTTATTTGTTCCGCTTGACATCCAGCCTCCGGGTTCAGTTTCAAAGTCTTGCTTATAGCCCGTTGTGATGCTTGGTTTCACTATAACATCGTATATATCAGATTCAACGCTATGGCCGCCAAAATCCTGAATCATCCACTTATAGCTTAGGGCAGTTCCTTTTACGTTCGGGATCACCGCCTGATACGTTCCTTTCAGGTGATCTCCGCTGATTCGTTTAGCCGTTACTTCTGTCCACTCCCCTTGATCAAGCTTATAGGACAGTTTGACAGATGTCACACTTACATTGTCTTCAGCTACCAAAGTCAGCGGCAGGTTCGCGCCTTCATAGGCTTCTGTTGCTTTCTCATGCTGATAGACAGGGGGCTCTTGATCGTCTCCCTCTACAGAAACCTGTCCCTCTGCTTTTCCTAAACCATCTGTAACAGCTGACACAGCATCAAAAGCGTTCACCAAACCATGGCCGTATCCGTTATTCGGAGAATCGGGAAATGTTGAATCCGTCAACGGTTCAGCCGTGCTCGTTAATATATCCTCCATCTGATCAACAGAAAGTGAGGCATCCGCCTGTTTCAGCAATGCAGCAACAGCGGACACATGCGGTCCTGCCATTGATGTGCCGTCCCATCCGTCCTCATATGTCTGGCCAGGAACGGAAGACCGGATATTTACACCCGGGGCAGAAATTTCTGGTTTTATTTCGTCATATGGAGATGGTCCTTGAAGAGAAAAGTCAGCAAGCTTTTTGTTAATATCAGTCGCTCCCGTTGCAAACGATTCCGGATAGTTTGCCGGATTTGCAATAGAACCGGGACCGCCCGGAATAAAGATATCAGTATTTCCTGCTGAAAACTCAGGGAAAATATCGGCCGCACGCCAAGCATTGACCATGTCTCTGTACCATTCGTCAAGTCCTGAGCCTCCACCCCATGAATTATTGACAACATCAGGAGCCATTTCCGGATGAGGATTGCCCTCTGCGTCCTTTGGAGCTAAAACCCATTCACCTGCATCCAAAATGTCAGCATCAGTGCCGCCATCTTCGGAGAACGCTTTAACAGCAATCCATTTTGCGCCTGGGGCTACACCGATTTGATTTGTACCATCGGGTTCAGATCCCACCATCGTTCCTGTCACGTGAGTTCCATGAGCCAAATCATCGTAAGGGCTTGCTTCGCCCGTTACGGCATCATACCAGTTCATTTCATGATCAGGCTCATCAGGATTTTCTGGATGATATCCGCGATATTTCTCTTTTAATGCCGGATGGTTCCATTCCACGCCTGTATCAATGGACGCGACAACCGTACCAGTTCCATCGTATCCAAGCGCCCAAGCTTTCGGGGCGTCGATTTGGTCTATATTCCATTCCACACCGTCAGTTGCTTTGACAGCTTTTTGCGCTTTTTTCATATTAAATGGAGAAGATGACCTAAACAGCTGCCGTTTCTCATTTGGAAGCACCTTTTCCACTTCAGGGAACTGCGCTACTTTTTCCATCACTTCTTTTGAGGCATGAACAGCGATCCCATTCACTACATAATAAGAGTGAATTTGGTCTGCATTTCCCTTATTTTTCTGGCTGTTCAAGTATGTTAAGACATCTCTCTGGGATTCATCGGCTGTGACTTTTAAAGATGACACAACGGCAGAACGCTTTTGATATTCCGTCTTAGCGGCAGTCAGCTTCTTCGATTTCGCTTTTTTAACAGCCGCTTTTGCCGCTTTTTCTGTGTTAGCTTTGTCTTTAAATTTAATCAAAAAGGTTGTTTTTTCTTTCTTTTTAAAGCTTTTCTTTAATGAACTCGAGATCTTGTTTTGAATGGATTCAGCAGATTGAAGCTCCTGTTTAACAGAAGTTGAGGCACCTTTGCTGCTTGCCCCGGCTGCACCCGGAAACAGCAGTGAACCAATGACAACCGTACTTAAAACAGAGCTAATGAGTCTGTTTTTCGTTTGTTTCCTCATTTTTATCCCCCTTTTTCAACATGCTTTGCCAAAAAAAATGTCGTCCCTCCTTTTCCAAATGAATGGTTTGTCAGAACATCGCTGTACGTTAACTGTAGACAATTCACATTACAGATATTGTCGTTTTATGTCACTTTATTTCCATATATATGAAAATGATAAAATTGTCATGATATCCGAATGAGTCTTATAGTCTGCTTGGCGGCGATATGAAGGAATATATAGGAGAAAGGTCTTTAATAAGGAGAAAAGGTTGAAAAACAAAAAGGACAAAATCGAAAACGATTTTGCCCTTTCTATTAGCCGCGTTTATTGCGGTTTCTTAAGAATGTCGGGATATCAAGAGTATCATCAGCCGGCTGTGAGGTCTGACGGCTTACTGTGTTTTGTTGCTGAGGTTCCTCACGTTTCTGCTCACGCTTTGGAGCACTTTGATTATGTGTTTTAATGCTTTGGTTTAAACTTGGACGCTGAGGTTTTGTCACGTCCTTCTCTTGTTCAATGAAACCAGTCGCAATCACTGTCACCACAATCTCGTCTTTTAGATTTTCGTTAATAACAGAACCGAAAATCATATTTACGTCTTGATCAGACGCCGAAGCGACAATGTCTGCAGCTTCCTGAACTTCATACAAACTGAGATTTGTTCCCCCAGTGATGTTCATAAGGACGCCTTGCGCGCCGTCAATAGCCGCTTCAAGCAGCGGGCTGGAGATTGCTTTCTTCGCTGCCTCTGCCGCGCGGTTTTCTCCAGTCGCAATCCCGATACCCATCAAAGCAGATCCTTTGTTTGACATGATTGTTTTCACGTCAGCAAAGTCAAGGTTGATGAGACCAGGTGTAGCAATCAAGTCTGAAATACCTTGAACCCCTTGACGGAGGACGTTATCCGCTTCACGGAATGCTTCAAGCATCGGCGTGTTTTTATCAACAATTTCAAGGATTCGGTCGTTCGGGATCACGATCAGTGTATCCACCGCTTCTTTCATTGCTGTAATTCCGCCTGCAGCTTGAAGCTGTCTTTTGCGTCCTTCAAATGTGAACGGTCTTGTGACGACTCCGACTGTTAAAGCGCCTAAATCTTTCGCGATTTGTGCGATTACCGGTGCGGCACCTGTTCCTGTTCCGCCCCCCATACCAGCTGTCACGAATACCATGTCAGCGCCTTTTAACGCTTCTTCAATCTGCTCTTTGCTTTCTTCAGCAGCTTTTTTTCCGACTTCCGGATTCGCACCTGCTCCTAATCCTCTAGTCAGCTTTGCGCCGATTTGCATTTTCACTTCTGCTTTTGACAGGTTAAGAGCTTGAGCATCGGTATTCACCGCGATATACTCTACTCCTTGCACTTCATTTTCAATCATTCGGTTAACGGCGTTGTTACCGCCGCCTCCTACTCCGATTACTTTAATTGATGCTAAGCCGTCTATGTTTGTTTCGAACTCCAACATGCTAAATCCTCCTAATCTGCCGAATGACTATCTATCTATTCCCAAAACATGCTTAATAGTTTTTTCATTTTGCTCTGTTTATTATGTTCGGCTTGTGTTTTTTGTTTTCCTTTTGGCAGCTGCTGCATCTCACTCTGGTGATGATGCTGCTCTTGTTCCTCAATTGAAGAGACTGCGATTTCCTGTATCGCTTCTTCAGGCATCTTGAAGCCTATTTTTCTGCCTTGGATTCTTGCATTTCGGCAGGCGAATTGAATCAGGCCCACTCCCGTCATGTATTGAGGGTCTCTTACACCGATATAATTCGGGCTTGCCACCCTGACATTGTTTTGCAAAACATCCTGTGCCAATGACATGACACCCGGCATTGCTGCTTGTCCCCCTGTCAGCACGAAGCCTCCCGGCAGATCGGTAATTCCCATACTGCGAAGCTCTTCTGAAACAATTTCAAGAATTTCTTCAACTCTTGCTTCAATGATATTCGCTGCTTCCTGCTGTGTAAATGTTTGTTTTTGATTGGTGCCGATAACGGTTACCTCAAATACTTCATCTTCCGAAGCTTCGTCATAGTAGGCATGTCCAAATTGCTTTTTCACGCGTTCTGCTTCTTCTGTTGACGTCCTCAGTCCGATGGAGATATCTTTGGTGATATTTTCGCCTCCGAGTGGAATGACACGGGTAGAAGTGAGATGTCCATTCTCGAATACGGCAATGGTTGTTGACCCTCCCCCTATATCAATGAGAGCCACACCAAGATTTTTCTCGTCCTTTGACAATGCAGCAGAACCGGCTGCCAGCGGCTGAAGGCAAATATCAGTGATTTCAACACCGGCTCTTTCAACGCAGCGTAGCAAGTTATGTAAAATTGTTTTTGAACCGGTGATCAAGGTGCCCTCTACTTCTAAACGCACACCCAGCATTTTTTTCGGGTCGGTGATTTCATCTCTTCCATCTACGATAAACTGCTTAGGAATGACGTCCACAATCAGCTGTTCGTGCGGTACTGAAACAACCTGTGCCGCCTCCATCACTCGGCGCACATCTTCAACCTGAATTTCTTTATTTTCACTGGAAACTGCTACAACACCGTTTGTATCTTGAATATTGATATAATTTCCATTAACGCCGACAATAGCTTTTCTAAGCGGAAAACCTACCATTCTTTCAGCTTGGTCAAACGCTTTTCTAATAGAATGAACGGTTTCATCTATATCAACGATTGAGCCTTTTTTCAACCCTTCAGACGGCACATTTCCCACACCGATAATATTTAGGGAATCATCTGTCATTTCTCCGACGATCACTTTTGTATTGGACGTACCGATGTCAAGACTGACGTAAAGTTCATTGTTGTTCATTCTATGGCACCTCCTCACATTTCGATCATTTCTATTCTATTATTTGCGGAACAACAATACAATGAATGTGGCTTTACAAGTGTGTAACAAAAAATAACAACGGAATATTCCTTATGTGCTTTTCACATTTTATGTTTATTGAAAATATTCGTTATATCCTATGTATATCCTCTTTTATATCACATTTTTTTTATTTTTTTTAGAAAGAGTCCACTTTGTTAGTAGATTTCTTCTGATCACGGCAATATTCTGAAATAATCTGACACCAAATGCGAATATACCTGCTAAATACAAGTCTACACCAAGATGGACTCCCAGAAAAGCTAAACTTATTGCCAATATAATATTAAAAAAGAAACCGGAAACAAATACCATTTCATTATATGTACCTTGTAAATGCGCCCTGATTCCGCCGATTAATGTATCAAGTGCGGCAAGCACCGCAAGCGATAAATAGTTCGAGTATTCACTCGGGATCGTTAAGTTTGTCATCAGTCCAATCGCAATTCCGAGCACCAGCCCCAGCACGGGCAGCCACATGACGGTTCTCCTCCTTTTCAGTCTTTAAGCGGTGTTAGCTGTTGTACATCCAGTGGTCTGTCATATGCTTTTAATGTCAATTCGCTTTCAGATTTGCCGGCTTTTAATGCTAAATTTTCAGATGCAAAGAGATCCTCAAGACCTGATCCCTTCACTCTGCTGTACAGCATGTCCGGATCTTCGGCAAGCACATTTACTGTTAAAGGATAATCGTCAAGGTCGTATCCGTCTATTTTCGTTGTGCCATTTATATCCCTAATGACCGTATGATTCACAACTCTTCGCTCATTAATCGAGATATGCTCTGCACCAAAGGAGTTAAGTTCATTGATCAGCTTTTTCAGCAAATCCGGAGGCGGATTTTCAATCGGCTCTCCTGTTAAGCTTTCAGAAAAAAGCGGGGATATGGTGATGACAATTCCGCTACCTGTTATATCGGTCATGCCGGCTGTTTTTTTTAAGGTTTGCAGTGTATTATTAAGCGCGGTTTCTTTTGCCATTTCTTTCGTTTGCGAATAGCTATTCAGTAATTTATCATATTTGTTTATTTCATCCAGCAGCTTTTCCTGCTTCTTCTGCTCTGATGTCAGTTCTTCCCTTATATCCCACATATCTCTCGTATCACGGACTTGAGGGCGTTTTAACGAGTTAAACTGAACAGATATCATGAGCCCGAAGATGACCATAAGCACACTGATGCTCATGAAGGAACGCTTTATTTTCAATCTGTTTCACCCGCTTTTTACAGTCATTCCTTCGTTTTCAGAATCGGTTTTATTTGTACGTTTTTCTTTTTTTCTGCAGAAACAGAAATATGATCCATTGACAGCTGATTGATCAAACCGCCTGCTATATTTAATGAAGGCAACAGGACATCAGGATCTCCAATAGCGGATATCGTAAAGGGAGCGGGATGCTGCACTCCGTCTACCGTTACAACAGGACCGTTGCACTTGATATAGGAATCATGTGTCAAACGCTGGCCATTAACAGCAACGGCCGCCGCACCCGAAATATAGAGTTCGTTTACCACTTGAAAGATATGGCTTTCGTGAACGATGTAACTGTTCACATTCTCCCCTTCCGGTATGTAGGACGCATCTTCCAAGGTCACCTGAACACCCTCTCCCTGCACACCGACTTCCCCAATATACATTCTGTATTTTTCTGTATCTTCCAGGACGTTATAGTATTCCGTCTTTTCTTTCTTCAGCTTTTTCTCTTCCTCACGGACTTTGTTTTGCTTTTGATACAATTCTTTTTCAAGATTTTTATTTTCTTTCTCCTGTTTCAACAGTTCATCTCTCAGCGCATATTCTTTTTTCCACTCTTCCGGCCTAGCCGTGCCTGTCTCGTTTTCTTTGGTCGTTTGAAAAGAAAACGAAATCAAAAAGCCTGCGATCAGCATGATTAATGAAAGAAGGACTGCTGATTTGCCCCTCAATTTTCATCTTCCTTTTTAGCAGCTTTATCATTTTTTCCAAACTCTTCAAAATAGGTGGCAACTTCTAGATGAATAATTCCCTTTTTACTGCTGCTAAGCTGTGAAATGATAGAAGGGTACGTTTTCATTCGGTCTGCGAAGGTTTTTATAGACGCAGTGACAACATAACCGTCGTTCATGTACAATTTAATACGGTTTTCATCCATTTTTACAGGTGTATAGTAAATTTCTGAAATTGACTGACTTAAAGAATCTGACAAGGAATTAAGCTGTTTGGCCATTTGAGACCGTTTTTTCGCGTTAGTCCAATTCACCAAAATCGGCCCGGCATCATCCGGCGTTACTTCGGTTGGCAGAACAGAACCATTTTCAAGCACTTCATAGTACACATTGTTTTTTTGTAAATAAGCAATCGCCTTATATTCTTTGATTTCAATGTTAATTTTATTAGGAAGCGATTTGCTGATCACCGCTTTTTTCACTAATTTATTTTGCTGAATCTTCTCTTCTGTTTTTTTCTTGTCCAAACTCCAAAACTCAGTATCTCCGCTGTTAATATCGGAAAGGTCGATAATTTCCTTTTTGGATACATTCTCATTCCCTGTAACAGAGATTGTTGATACTTTACTGATTGGCGTCTGCAGGTACACGATGATCAACACCATCATAAAAAAGAGCATAATAAAAGAAATGAGACGGCGGTTTGCCTTCTGTTTCCGCTGCTCTTTAATTTTGGGAATCCGTTCTTCAATGTTTACAATTTTTTCTCGGTCATGCCCCGGGTTCATTGCCTGTTCACCTCATTCAAATGAAACAGCTGTTAAAAGTCTGTCTATTCCAAAACAAACGGCATACTATGATGCCGTTTGTCGTTTGCTTACAGTATATCATATGAACAGCTTCAGTCAGAACTTGAATCAGCGATTTTCACCGATGATTTCAACCTCTGTGTGCATATCAATCTCGTATTTTTCACGGATTGTCTTTTTCACATGGTCAATGAGATCAAGCACATCTTTTGCTGATGCGCCGCCCGCATTGACGATGAAGTTTCCGTGCATCTCCGATATCTTTGCACCGCCGATTTGATATCCTTTTAAGCCTGCTTTTTCTACAAGGTTTCCGGCGTGATTCGGAAGCGGGTTTCTGAATATGCTTCCCGCACAAGGGCTTGAATACGGCTGTGTATTTTTTCTGTAGTCTTTATTGCTTTGCATTTGCTGAACGATTGATTCCTTATCCTTCTGCTCCAGTTGCAGAACAGCTTCTAGGCAAACGCCCGGGCGTTTCTTTTGCAATACAGAAGTTCTGTAGCTGAAATCCATCTGCTCATTGGTCAGCCACTCAATCGTACCGTCTTCAAATAAAATATGTGCTTTAACGAGGATTTCGCTCATATCAGAACCGTGAGCGCCGGCATTCATATAAACCGCTCCGCCGACTGATCCTGGAATACCCGCAGCAAATTCCAAACCAGACAGGCCTTTTTTGCTCAATGATGTGGCAAGACGGACCACGGAATAACCGCCTCCGACCGTCACTCGTTCCCCTTCAAGCTTCAGATGGTCAAGACCGGCACCCAGCTTAATCACTACGCCTCTGATTCCCTCATCTAAAACAAGAAGATTCGATCCGCGGCCGATGACTGTCCACTTCACATCATATTTTTTAATAACGTCCATGATATCTTTGACAGCATCTACACTGCTTGGAATCACCAATACATCCGCAGGGCCGCCGATTTTCATCGTTGTATGATTCGCGAGCGGTTCATTTGCAAGGACCTTGCCGACTTCGCGTTCTTTTAATTCCTGTATCACTTTCTCCATCGTAAACCTCCGCATTCCATTGCTTTTCTATTATTTTTTCAATTCTTCGAGTACGTTGTATAAACGGGCAGCCGCGTCAGGAACGCCGAGTGACTTTGTCCGTTCGCTCATTTCCTTTAACGTTTGCTCATTTAGCACAATCCGGTCAAGCGCAGCAATCAGCTTTTCTCCGGTAAGCTCTGTTTCTTTCAGAACAATCGCCGCATCTTGCTGGCCGAGAGATCTCGCATTGACCTCCTGGTGATTCGCTGTTACGTATGGGCTTGGAATCAGCACACTCGGGATTCCAAGAGCAGTAATTTCAGCAATCGTCGTCGCACCGGCTCTGGCCACAATGACATCAATGGCCTTTAAATACTCCGGCATTTGATGAAGAAACGGCTTTGTGACCATATGATCAGCGGCACCTTTGGTTTTCAGCTCACTCATCACTTTTTCATAGTGAACTTCACCGGTAATATACAGCACTTGATAGTTTCTTGTTTTCAGCGCGTCCTGCATATCAATGACAGCACGGTTAATCGGTGCGGCGCCTCGGCTTCCGCCGAAAATTAAGACCGTTTTTTTCTCTTCAGAAAGCCCAAATTCAGCCATTGAACGGCCCGTCTTTATTGAGACGACTTCAGAGGCTCTCGGGTTTCCCGTAAATACAACTTTCTCGTTAGGAAAATGTGATTTTGCTTCTTCAAAACAGATCGCTACTTTATTAACATATTTTGCAAGAAACTTATTCGTGATCCCTGGCAGGCTATTTTGTTCATGGACAATAGTCGGAATTCCCATTTTCGCTGCAGCATAGACAACCGGCCCGCATACGTAACCGCCCGTTCCAATGACGGCATCGGGCTTAAATTCTGCTAAATACGATTTGCTCTTTTTTACACCCTTCAGAAAACGCATCACAGTTTTGACGTTTTCAAATGACAGCTTTCTTTTAAAGCCTGTAATTTCAATTGAACGGAACGGTATATTCTCCCGCTCAACTATTTTTTTCTCCAGCCCGTTTTCTGTTCCGATATATAAAAATTCCACTTCAGGATGACGGCGTTGTACTTCTTTAATAAAAGCAAGTGCAGGATAAATGTGTCCTCCAGTACCGCCTCCGCTTATTGCTATTCGCATATCTCTTCCCCCAGTCTACGTTCTCTATAACATAGCGATAACCCTGTTTTGTTGGACAGGGTTATCGCATCAATTGTTTCCCAGCTTCCTGTTTCATAGGACGCTTAGCAATACATTCCACTAATACCTCGAGTATCGGCTCACGTTCAGCAGAACGCCGACTGCCATCAGCATCAAGGTCAATGAAGAACCTCCATAGCTCAAAAACGGCAGCGTGATGCCTGTTACCGGAATAAGGCCTGTTACTACACCTATATTAATCATGACTTGAATGGCAATCATTGAAATAATGCCGACTGCGACAAAGCTTCCGTACAAATCAGGCGCACCGAGCGCAATTCTGATCCCTCTCCACAGCAGAACGCTGAAGAGGAGCAAAATAAGGGTTCCCCCGATAAAGCCAAGTTCCTCTGACAGTATGGCGAAAATAAAGTCTGTTTGCGGCTCAGGCAAATAAAAGAACTTCTGTCGGCTTTGCCCAAGCCCCATTCCGAACAATCCGCCGGGCCCCACTGCATAAAGCGACTGAATGATTTGGAAACCGCTGCCGAGCGGATCTTCCCATGGATTTAAGTAGGAGGTAATCCGCTTTATCCGATATGGAGCTGATAGGACGAGCCCAACAAATCCGCTGAGTCCGATGAGCCCGAGAAAGACGAAATGGGCGATGCGCGCGCCGGCCACAAAAATCATGACAATACAAGTTCCGACCATTACTGTCCCCGTTCCAAGGTCAGGCTGGCACATGATAATCAAAAAAGCTGAAAACACAATGCCAAGTGCCGGGACAAACCCCCGTTTGAATGATGTTATGTTTTTTTGCTTTTCAGAGAGAAATTTAGCAAGGAATGCAATCATCGCAAGCTTCATAAACTCTGAAGGCTGTATGCTGAATGCTCCGACTCCGATCCAGCTTCTGGAGCCATTCCGCACCATGCCGACGCCTGGTATCAAAACAAGCACCAGGAGGAAAAAGCAGATAACCATCAGTAATTTGGACCATGTCCTCCAAGTCCAATAATCAACATTCATGATAAAAAACATGGCAATGACGCCGATCCCCGCAAACAGAAGCTGCCGTTTCGCGAAAAAGAAAGAGTCGTCAAATTTATAATCCGCCCATACAGCACTCGCACTGTACACCATAATTAATCCGATTGTTAATAATAATAACGTAATGATGACCAATAACAAATCAGGCGATGTTTTTTTAGTAGTCAAAGCAACCGACACCCCAAGCTTAAAGTCATTAGGGCTGCCGATTTACTTCAAGACAAGCCCTTACTTAAGCATATGCACGGCATCTATAAACATGTCACCGCGTTCTTCAAATGTTTTGAATTGATCCCAGCTCGCACACGCAGGTGACAGCAGGATGACATCGCCTTCATTTGAGAGCGCAAACGCCGCAGATACTGCTTGTTCAACATTATCGACACGTTTGACATGTTGTATTCCCATCTCATTGCCGAGCTCCTCGAGTTTCGGTGCTGTCTGGCCAAATGTAAGCACCGCTTTGACATGCTTCATATACGGTTTTAAATCATCAAAACCATTTCCGCGATCCAGTCCGCCCGCAAGCAGAATGACCGGTTTGTCAAATGCTGAAAGCGCCTTGGTTGTCGCCAA
Source organism: Bacillus vallismortis (assembly GCF_004116955.1). NCBI lineage: Bacteria > Bacillati > Bacillota > Bacilli > Caryophanales > Bacillaceae > Bacillus > Bacillus vallismortis. Next base: position 1,907,299 of record NZ_CP026362.1, read on the forward strand.
AATGTTTGTTGCTTTACTGTCATTATAAAACTTGCGGTCTTTCACTGTTGTGACATATTGTAGACGGTGCTTCACGCCAGTAAAGCTTGTCAGCACCTTTTTGACAGCTTCGTTTGACACTCCTGCCGTTTTCACAACTGCGATGGCAGCTAGAATGTTCTCCATGTTATGAGTCCCGGGCAGCACAACTTCTTCAAGAGGAAGAATAGCTTCTCCGTTGAACATCAACATACCGTCTTTTGCGTAAGCGCCCTTTTCAAGCCTTTTGCTGACTGAAAAAGGAATGATGGCGGCTTTTCCGGCCTCAGCCAGCCGCACGACGGTTTCATCATCCTGGTTGACAACGGCTTTATCTGAAGCAGTCTGATGAAGGTACACTTTCTGTTTCGCTTTTTCATAGTTTTTTCGCGTATGGTGATAATCCAAATGAGCGTCAAATATGTTTAAAATCAAGCTGATTTCCGGTCTGAAAGCGTGTGTTCCCATCAGCTGAAACGATGACAGTTCAGTAACGATCCATTCATCCCCATCAGCATGATAGGCAACCTCACTTGCGACTGTGCCGATGTTTCCGGCAATCAGTGCTTTTTGCGAGTCAGCTTTGAGCATTTCATAAATCAGCGTTGTCGTGGTCGTTTTTCCGTTTGATCCGGTAATCCCGATAAACTTGGCGTTTGTCAGGTAGTAAGCGAGCTCTATTTCCGTCCAAACCGGAATGCCTCTTTTTTCCGCTTCCTGTACCATAATATTTTCATAAGGAATGCCAGGATTTTTGATCAGAACCGTGATTTGATGCTGATCGAACAGAGAAACAGGATGCTCTCCGCAAACAACCTCAATTCCTTTTTCAGAAAGCTTTTGCGCTGGTTCGTTTTCTTCAAAAGGCTTTTGGTCATTGACTGCAACATAAATGCCCTTGTCATGAAGAATAGATGCCGCCGCATACCCGCTTTTCGCAAGTCCCAGGATTAAAAAATGCTGATTCTGTAAAAATTGATCGTTTTCCACTTATAACCACACCTCGATGTAAATTCCTAAAACGGCAAGCAAAAGTCCCGCAGCCCAAAACGTTACGACCACTCTCCATTCAGACCAGCCGACAAGCTCATAATGGTGATGTAATGGACTCATTTTAAAGATTCGTTTACCTGTCGTTTTAAAGCTGATGACCTGCAGAATAACCGATAATGTCTCGATAACGAATACACCGCCGATGATAACCAGCAGGATCTCTAATTTCGTTAAAATAGCAATGGTAACAATGGCTCCTCCCAATGCCAGCGATCCCGTATCTCCCATAAAAACTTTGGCCGGATGAGCATTAAATACGAGGAAGCCCAGCACCGCTCCGACGACGGCAACTGAGAAAATCGCTACGTCATATTGAGACTGATTCCATGCCAGGATGGCAAAGGCGCCAAAAGCAATCGCAGCTGTGCCGGATAATAAACCGTCAAGACCGTCAGTCAGGTTAACTGCATTTGATCCGCCGACAAGCATAAATAGCACCAGGATAAAGTAAGCCCACCCAAGATCAAATGATAAGTCAGTTCCAGGCACGCGAATGTCCGTCGCAAAATTGTAGTAATGGTACACGGCATAAAATACAATCGCAATGATAATTTGTCCGATCAGTTTTTGCTTTGACGTCAATCCAAGGTTGCGCTTCATGACGACCTTGATGTAATCATCTAAAAAGCCAAGCAAACCGTAGCCGAGTGTTACAAATAGAAGCAGCACCATTTCCGGGCTTATTTCTGAAAACTTCTGTGTCATCACAATTGTTGTCACAATAATAGAAAGTATGATCATGACCCCGCCCATTGTCGGCGTCCCTGATTTTTTTTGATGTGATTTCGGTCCTTCTTCTCTAATACTCTGGCCGAATTTTAATCTTCTTAAAAACGGAATAAGAATCGGAGAGAGCAGAACACTAATTAAAAACCCCATTAAAATTGTAAACAGAATGACTTGCTCAAGCATTGTCCTTTTCTCCTCCTGTTTCTTTCAAACGACATACGTAGTTATCATATTCATGATTTTTTTCCATATGAGAAATCTTTTCAAGCTCCATTATTCAATAACACTCTTTCCTATGAATTTGTCTTATTCTTATTGAGTTCGACAATCGCTCTCGCCGCCACTTCAGCATCGTCAAAATCGAAAGTTTTGTTTCCGATCTGCTGATAGGTTTCATGTCCTTTTCCTGCAATGAGGACTACGTCGCCTTTTTTGGCATTGGCAATCGCGAAAAAGATCGCCTGTTCGCGGTTTGCAATGCTATGGTAGTATGCGTTCTCTACTCCGGCTTCCATATCTCTTAAAATCGCGCGAGGATCTTCACTTCTCGGGTTATCTGAAGTAAAAATCGGCTCGTCAGACAGCTCCACAGCGATTTTAGCCATTTTCGGGCGTTTCGACTTATCTCTGTCTCCCCCGCAGCCGACAACGACAAAGAGCTTTCCTTCTGTCATGTCTTTGCATGTTTTCAGGACATTTTCAAGGCTGTCCGGTGTGTGCGCGTAATCAACAATAACCGGAAACTCCTGCTGCTGATTCACCAATTCAAATCGGCCTCTTACACCATGCAATTCTTGAACCGCTTCAGTGATCGTTTCAAACGGTATGCCTGCTGCAATACATGTTGTAACAGCTGCCAGCACGTTATACACGTTAAACTGTCCAACGAGCGACATGGTGATATGTTTAGTGCCTTTGTTGGTCACAAGATCAAAGCTTGTGCCCTGTGCCGTGATCGTGATGTTTTTCGCCATTACATCAGCGTTGTTTTTTATTCCGTATGTAGAAATATGCGCTGCGGTCACCTTTTCAAAATAAGCGCTCGCCTCATCGTCAGCGTTCAGTACGGCACACTTTGGACGTTCATGGTTGAAAGCCCCGCCCAGCTGAGAAAAGAGCAGGCTTTTTGCCTGTCGGTACTCATCCATCGTTTTATGATAGTCCAGATGGTCCTGCGTTAAATTCGTAAACACGGCAATGTCATAATCACAGCCATGAACACGTCCTAAAGACAATGCGTGAGAAGAAACTTCCATGATGGCAGTGTCAACTTGCTTGTCATTCATTTTCTTAAACGTTTTCTGCAGCGTGACGCTTTCAGGTGTCGTGTTTTTAACGGGAAGTGTTTCATCGCCGATTTTCATGTACATGGTGCCGATCAAGCCTGTGCGTTTTCCCGCTTTTTTCAGAATCTCATCAACCATGTGGGTCGTTGATGTTTTTCCGTTTGTGCCAGTTATCCCGATCAGCTGAAGCTTCTTAGTCGGCTGTCCGTAAAACGCATCAGACAGAACGCTGAGCGCCCGCAGTGACTGCCGGACAATAATGACAGGCACATCCACATCAAGCTCTCTTTCTGCCACAATAGCCGCTGCGCCGCTTTCTACTGCTTTTTGGGCAAAATCATGTCCATCCACCGTATACCCTTTTACACATACAAAAAGACTCCCTTTCTTTACTTCCCTGGAGTCCATCTCAATTGAAGTTATTTCAGGGTCTTGTGAGTCGTTTACAGAAGGTTCGGTTGTTAAGTATCGTAGCAGCTTTGTTAGTTTCATCGTATCAAACCTCTCAACATTCTAATTCGTTCTTTTTATCATTGAAGTCACGTCAAATGATGTGATAATGATTTTAAGCATACAGTTCATATTTTAGCGTAAATAAAAGGATACATCCAGCTAATCTTGAAAGATATCAGCATTTTTCTGCAATAAAATAATAGGCAGCCCGAATCAATCGGCTGCCTCCTTTTCATCCTCTTCAGTCAAATAAACTCGTATCTTTGAGCCCTCTTTTACTTTCGTTCCGGCAGCCGGCGATTGTTTCACAATTTTGCTTCCTTTCCCGGAAGCATCCACATTGAGATTCACCAAAATCGACTCAAGATCTGAGACAGACATCCCTACAACATTCGGAACTTCTACTGTTTTTGTGTCGTTCCATTGGTACTTTTTCTCGATTTGATTTTTACGAGGTTTCACACCAAGCTCCGGCAGGCTGTCTCTCATCATATTCCCGACAATAGGCGCTGCAACCGTTCCGCCAAATTGAATCGTGCCTTTCGGGTTATCCACTGCGACATAGACGACAAGACTCGGATCATCAGCCGGAGCGAAACCGATAAATGATACAATGTGGTTGTTTTCAAGGTATTTTCCATCTTTAACCTTTTGTGCCGTTCCCGTTTTACCGCCGACACGATATCCTTCTACAAACGCGTTGCGGCCGGTGCCTTCTGCGACAACACTTTCTAAAGCATAGCGGATTTGTTTGGACGTTCCCTCAGAAATGACTTGTTTCTTTGCGATTGGCGATTGTTTTTTGACCGTTTTTTTCGTTACAGGGTCAATCCATTCCTTTGCGATATAAGGTGTATAAAGCGTTCCTCCGTTTACAGCGGCGGATACGGCTGCAACCTGTTGAATCGGCGTGACGGACACTCCCTGTCCGAAAGCTGTAGTCGCTTGCTCGACCGGGCCTACTCTGTCAAGCGGGAATAAGATTCCTGTTCCTTCACCTTGCAGGTCAATTCCTGTTTTTTGGCCGAAACCAAAGTCTTTAATATATTTAAAAAGCTTATCCTTGCCTAGACGCTCGCCCAATTCAACAAACCCCGGGTTACAGGAATTCTGTACAACTTCTAGAAACGTTTGCAGTCCGTGCCCGCCTTTTTTCCAGCACCGCAGTCTCGCTCCGTCCACTTCCACATGCCCTTTATCAAAAAATTGATCACGTTTCAAATTTACCTTTTGCTCTTCAAGAGCTGCTGCAAGTGTAATAATTTTAAAGGTAGATCCCGGTTCATACGTGCTCCATACCGGCAGATTCCGATTGTAGACGGACGGATCGACTGATTGATAAGCGGCCGGGTCAAAGTCAGGCCTGCTGGACATTCCCAATATTTCTCCGTTTTTCGGATTCATGGCCACTGCAATCATACCGTCTGGATGATATTTAGCTTCAGCGTTATCAAGCTCTCTTTCCAGTATCGTCTGAACCTTTGAATCAACCGTCAGCTTCAGATCAAGCCCGTCCTTAGACGGTGTATAATCGTCCGCTTCATCAGGCATTTTCTTCCCCTTGGCGTCTGTATAAAACTTAACAGAGCCCTTTTCCCCTTTTAAATCATCATCGTAATAAGCTTCCAGACCTAGGAGACCTTGATTGTCAATTCCAGCAAATCCGAGCACATGAGATAAAAAGCTTCCGAACGGGTAATGGCGGATACTGTCCTCCGCAACATACACTCCTTTTAAATCGAGCGCTTTGATTTCTTTCGCCTTTTCATTCGAAATCTTTCTCCCTTCAGGAGTTATCTTTTCGATTGACGCTTTTTTTGTCACATGCTTATATACTTTTTCTTCTGACATGTTTAAAACTGCCGCAAGCTGCTTGCTCGTATTCATCGGGTTTTGGACTTGGCGCGGCACGACGAATACGGTCGGCGCACTTTTGTTTGTTGCGAGCTTCACACCGTTCCGATCCAGGATTTCGCCTCTCTCCGGCTCAAACGGCAAGTTCCTGCTCCAGGAATCTTTTGCTAGCGAAGTCAGTTTTTCCCCCATCACAAACTGAACATACCCCAGCCTTGTATCAATGATCAGAAACACGATCACGCCAAAAAGCAAAACAAATAATAAACGTTTTCTAACCGTTACATTCGAGACGCGCAAGAGACCGTTCACTCCTTATTTAAGCTTGTTTCATTTTATGCCTGAACTTGGACAGGTAGAACGATGCTCCTCTGAAGGTATAAAAAAAGAAAGCCTGCATAATGGGGAAATCCCCAGCAAGCTTTCTTTCTATTTAATCAGGGTTTTTAAACGTCACCTTGATGACGGTTTTGTCTTTTATTTCTTTGTCCTTTTTAACGCTTTGGCTGACAGCGTAGCCTTGTCCGCTTACTTCCATATGAATCCCCGCCAGTTCGCCGTACTGAAGAACCTCTCTTCTCGACCAGCCAGTCATATCAGGCATTTTGATTTTTCCGCCCGTTTTCAGGAAGACCTTCTGATTGGTTAGAACCTCCTCATCCGCTTTCGGATACTGTTCTTTTACAGCGACATCACTGCCGATGACAACCGGTGTGAGATTCTCTTCCTTTGCTTTCTTTTGAGCACCAGCTACCGTTTGATCTGTCAAATCAGGCATCGTCTGCGCTTTTGTTTCTTCTTTATCCGAGTCAGATTTTTCAGTCGGTTCGATGTTCAGGTAGTGCAGGCTGTTTTTCATTGTTGGGTTGAAGATTTCAGAAACTGGGTCTGAACTGCTTTGTCCCGCTTTTAACTGCGGCTGCTGTACAGCAACATAAATCAAAAGCTCAGGATCATCTTTCGGAGCCATACCCATAAACGAAAAGATATAGTTATCTGTTCCGTCCAAATATCCGCCTTTACCTGCTATTTGTGCAGTACCTGTTTTTCCGGCAACATCAAACCCTTCAATTTTATAGGGCTTCCCTGTTCCGATTTTCGATGTAACGACTTCTCCCAAAATATCTCGCACTTTTTTCGCAGTGCTTGCAGAAATTGGAGTTCCGGCTGATTCCGGCTTATTTTGATAGACGGTTTTATCTGAGTCCGGATCAATAATATGGTCAATGACATAAGGTTTCATCATTTTGCCGTCATTTGCTATTGCTGTTGCGGCCTGAAGCTGCTGAATTGGTGTAACAGCAGACGCTTGGCCATATGCGGTTGATGCTTTATCGAATTCATACTTAAAGTTGATTTTACTTGAGACTTCTCCAGGCAAATCAATACCTGTTTTTTGATCCAAATTGAATTTGTGTAAATACTGATTGAGGCGATCGTACCCCAGCTTTTCTTTCGCCAGTTTCGCAAATGCAACATTAGACGATCTTAGGACGCCGTCATGATACGTTGTCGGCCCCCAGCCTACACCCTGATTATGATCCCTCACAGGTTCCCCGCCAACTTCAAACGTACCGGATTTGTATTTTTCATTCGGATTAAACACGTTTTCCTGCATCGCAGCAGCAAGTGTAAAAATCTTCATCGTTGAACCAGGTTCATACGCATATGAAATCAAATCATTATAGTAGTTTGTCACATCGCGTTTGTTCGGATCAAAGCTTGGGCGCTGTCCCATGGCAAGCACTTTGCCCGTTTTCGGATCGACGACTGCGGCCATGATTTTTTTCGGGTTATATTTTTTCGCCACTTTTGTCATGCTGTCTTCCAGAAAGGTTTGAATTTTCTGGTCAATGGTTAAATAAACATTGTCTCCATTTTTTGGCGCTGAAATTTTATTTTTGCTGTTCGGGAGCTCCCAGCCGGATTTGTCGCTTTCATAAGTCACATATCCGTCCTGCTCTTTCAAATACTTATCCAGTACCTTTTCTAGTCCCATCGCGCCGGAAATTTCATTTGTATCTCGATCAACCTCGGCATAGCCGATTAAATTAGATGCAAAAACACCGTTTGGATAGAAACGTTTTGTATCTCGTAAAAATGAAATGCCGGGAAGTTTTAGCTTTTCAATTTTTTTCTTTTGAGAATACGTGATATCCCGCCCCGCTGAACCGAACTCCACTTGTTTTGCATCCTTGTTTAAGATATCAAGGAGGTCAGCTTTGTCCATCTTTATCTCTTTAGACAGCGCTTCCGCCGTTTTTTCTTTGTTTTGAACATGCTGAGGGTGCTTTTTATCAGTGGTCATTTTTTCATCGAGAATAGCGATCAGCTTATACGTCGCTGTGTCCTCTGCAATCACTTTTCCGGTTCGGTCTAAAATCGAGCCGCGGCTTGCTTCGATGGTCCGTTTCTTTTCATGCTGTTCTGTCGCTTTTGTCGCAAGCACTTCACCATTTGCTTTTCCGGTTATTTGAATGTATGCCATTCTCCCCAGGATGACAAAGAAAAAGAGAGCGAAACAAATACTTAGAATCGCCGCTCCTCTATTCATAAATTTATTCTTTTTTGGCATTTGGATCATTCCTGTATGTTTTTCACTTTTTTATCTTTTAAATTCAAGCCGTTTTTTTCCGCAATGTCCATGATGCGCTGCGGTTTGCTTAAATCAGCAACGGTTTTTTCGAGGTCACCAATTTGCTTGTTTTCGGATGAAATTTGCTCCTCAAGTTTTTGTACCTCAATATTGGTTTGATATGCTGCATACGCCTTCGATACGATCAAAAGCGATACGCAGAGCACCACCGAAGCAAAGAGGACAAGAAGCACTTTTTCTCCGAGAGTAATGGAAGCCCTTTTCTTGACAATCACTTTTTTCTCAGGTCTGATCGCATGCCGCTGCTGTTTCTCTTGTTGGTAAGCTAAATTGCTCATAGGCTGATGACCTCCTTTTCATTTTGCCTTCGCGTTTCGTTATTTTCTTTTTTCGGCAATCCGGAGCTTCGCAGAACGGGCCCGATTGTTTTCTTCAAGCTCTTCTTGGGATGCCGTAATCGGTTTACGTGTGATGAGCTTCAGCTCTGGTTCAAACTCTGCCGGTATGACAGGAAGACCCGGAGGAAGTTCTGGAAGCGACGACTTTTCTTTAAAAGTGGTTTTGCAGATTCTATCTTCAAGCGAGTGGAAGGTAATGACTGATACCCTTCCTTCTGGTTTCAGAACCTCAATCGCCTGCTCCAATGCCTCTTCAAACACTTTCAGTTCATCGTTCACGGCAATTCTGATTGCCTGAAACACGCGTTTTGCGGGATGTCCTCCGCTCCTTCTCGCTGGAGCGGGAATCGCGTCTTTTATTAGATCGACCAGTTGGCCCGTAGTTTGAATAGGAGATTTGATTCTTGCCTCCTCAATTTTTCTGGCGATCTGTTTGCTGAACTTCTCTTCGCCGTATTTAAAGAAAATACGGACGAGATCCTCATAGCGCCACTCATTAACGACTTCTTTCGCCGTAAGCGTGGCCGACTGGTCCATCCTCATGTCCAACGGTGCGTCATGATGGTAACTGAATCCGCGTTCCGGTGTATCCAACTGCGGCGAGGACACCCCTAAATCAAATAAAATACCGTCTACTTCTGTAATGCCTTGTTCATTCAAACATTCTTTTAAATACCTGAAATTGCTTTTGATCAGAATGAGCTGCCCTTTATAATTGGACAACGTTTCTTTCGCATGCTGTAACGCCGTATCGTCTTGGTCAAAAGCGATTAAACGCCCCTTCTCGGATAACTGTTGCAATAAGTATGTACTGTGCCCAGCTCCGCCGAGTGTGCAGTCTACATATGTACCGTCCGGTTTAATATTGAGCCCGTCTACGGTTTCACGAAGAAGTACTGTCTTGTGTTGAAACATATTGTGTTGGTCCCACCTTTTATCAGGATGAATTGAAATTATTTGTAGAGTGTTATACACGAAGAATCATTATATATCAAACCCAATCATGTTTTCAGCAATTTCAGCAAATGAATCTTCTTGCTCTTCTGTGTATTGTTCCCAAATTACTTTACTCCACAATTCAATTCGATTAGAAACCCCGATAACAACACATTCTTTTTCCAGTTTGGCGTAATTCAATAGAGATGATGCAATATTTACCCTGCCTTGCTTGTCCAGTTCGCATTCGGTCGCCCCTGAAAAGAAGAAACGGGTAAACGCGCGGGCATCTTTCTTAGTGAGAGGAAGAGCTTTTAGTTTTTCTTCAATTTGTTTCCATTCGTGCATAGGGTAGCCGAAGAGACATTGGTCAAGCCCTCTGGTCAGCACAAACTGCTCGCCAAGGCCATCTCTGAATTTAGCGGGTACGATCATGCGGCCCTTCGCATCGATGGTATGCTGATATTCACCCATAAACATGATCTCTTGCCCCACTTTCTCTCCTTAACTCACCACTATCCACCACTTCTCTCCACAACTTCATTTTACACTGTTTACCCATAAAAAAAAACCCTGAACTAGTCAGGGTTCTTTAAAACTTTATTTCAAAGTTTGACAACTTGATGTTGATTTTGAAAAGAAAATGGCAGATTCTTGAATGAAATGAAGAATTTTGGGCCGTACCTGTTTAAATAATACATGATATTCCAAATTCGCTCTTGCGGCGCAAGCATCGGCTTAATGCTATTTTGGATTCTCTCATAATCCTTTAGGACGCAGCCTTCTTTTTCTTCAATTCGCTTTGTCACTGTCCGCTCTAAGAACTGTAGCTGATCCTGAATAAAAGCGGCATTCTTCAGGAGTAAAGGCTCCATGCTTTGGTCAACCTTTAACGCCTCCTGGCGGACTGTTTTGTGAATCGCTTCAATTTGGTTTTTTGCCTGATCTATGACCGCGGTAAACTCTTCTGGAATCTGGCGCTCAAAGTATGTCTCTCTTTGATTCTCCGTTCCGCGTTCAATCACGTCTTGTAATGAGATATTCCGTTCAAGCAACTTTTTCTCAATATGCCGTTCAAGTATCGTGATGTTCAGCCTTGGCATAACAGGAGGCATGTTGAAGCCCATCACCCGAAAGGCCTGTTTGAGCTCGCCCCAATAGTTGATTTCTCCGGGTCCTGCAATAAAGGCTAAAGTCGGAATGAGATATTCCTGCATTAACGGTCTCGTTACAACATTATTGCTGAAGCGCTCAGGATGTTCTTCTATATGTGTATAAAGTTCATCCATCGTCCATGCGAGATCAAGCTCATTTATGACAAAACGGCCGTTGTCTTTTTCAATTAAAAAACGCTCTTCTTCATATTCATAAAACAGATTCGCCTGCTCTTTTCCGGACTCAATAATGGGTTTGTAGCCAGCTTCACGCATGAAGGCCTGCTGATCTGAAACAGCAAGGGCGAGTTTATCATTTTCCTGAAGAATTTTTTGGAACATGGCCGTTTCCAGCTTTTTAATCCCCGGATCTCCAGAATTTAATAACACCAATCCCTCCTCTTGGAACAGATCCGCGATCAGCAGTTCAAAGAAATCAGTGAATGTAACAGATTCCCTTAAACATCGTTTCACGTTGTCGAGAAGTGCATTCGTATGATCTGTTTCTTCAAAAGCGGCAAATACATCATCGACCCATGCGGCGCATTTTTCCTGATCAAGCGATGTGCTCGCTGCCGAAGATTTCTTCCAATAAGACTGGGCCAGCTTTGTCTTCGCAGGACCATTCTCTCCAGATGTATGGACAAAATTAATCTCATCCAAATCGTGGTCTTCTCCGGCCACCCAAAAAATCGGTATGACAGGCACTTGCAGCTGCTTTTCTTGTTCCTTTGCTAACACAATGATTGAAATGATTTTATGTATAGTATAAAGCGGCCCTGTTAAAAGTCCGGCCTGCTGTCCGCCGACAACAGCGGCACTTGACGGATCCTTCAGCTTCTCAATAGCAGACTGCATGGCACTCGAACCAAATTTATGATGGTAGGAGGATAAGTACGCCGCCAATTCCTCTCTTGCGAAAAACCGGGAGGATAAGTCTTTCAGTCTGTCGCGCCATATGTCCTTATGATGAATGCTGTAATCAAAAAAAGAAGACATTTCTTCTTTGCCATCTATATAGTGCTGTACAAACACGTTCTGATTTTTGATGGAAAGTTCAGTTAGCTGCATCTTCTAGAACTTCCTTTCTCCAATAAATAGTTAGTTATCCGAAATGAGTATAGCATGTTACCGAAAAAGCTCAAAAGACTTTGTTTGTATTTCGCTCCAAAGCTTTAATGCTCCCATATAAAAACTCAAGGTGAACAGCATCAAGGCCTTGAAGGCTTGCTTCCTTCAATAAATATCCGATAATGGCGTCAGCTTCCGTCTGCCGGCCTTCGATAATATCAACCAGCATAGAAGAACGGTTTTCTTTTGTTTGCCCGCAAACGGCCAGAACCCGCTCCCAAGCCTCTTCTTCGTTTTCAAGCCTTAAAATGCGGGATGCCTCCTGAAAAACCAGCTTCATAAAAGCCAGATAAGCGGGGGTTGTCAGCAACTCTCCATTTTTCACCTGCAGTAACGCGGTTAATGGATTGATACAAGCATTTACAATCAGCTTGCCCGTCAGCAAGCGGTACCAATCCGCCTCATAACGAATTGGAAAATCCGAATGATTATGCTGAAACAAAGTGTTAAGTCGATCTGGTTCAGCGTCGTCGAACGTGCTCCATTTTATCGCACCCAAGCCGGTATGTTCAACAACTGTATCTGATTTTCTTACAGCTCCGTGCTCAACGATTCCAACATAAATGGAATGTCCGACGCGCCAGTCTTTCAAATCGTGGATATGCCCCATGCCATTTTGCAAAAACAATATATTCGTTTTCCCGACCCGTTCAAACAACGAAAAAACAGACTGAAGCTGATGCTGCTTCACTGTCACGACAAGAAGATCGAAATCCGAATTCAGACTCGTGTCCGCATTGCAATCAGTGCTGAATTCTTCTCCGCCTCTATCAAGCCGGACCCCTTCCGACTGAATAGCCGCAGCCTGCTCTTCCCGCCTCGTCACAACAGTCACCTCGTGATGAAGTGAAAAATAATAGGCGCATAAAAGACCGACGGAGCCTCCGCCAATAATCCCAATTTTCATGTTGTCACACCCAATTTAACATTTACGTATTATCATAGCAGAAGTACGAAAAAATTACTTCTCAAAGATTCCGTGTGCTTAAAATCAAAATTTAAATATTTGGATTTTTTAAATAAAACGTTTACAATATATGTAGAAACAACAAAGGGGGAGATTGGAATGGTAAAGGTAGAACGTCTGCTCGTCAACTATAAAACGCTTGAAGAATTCAAAAGGTTCAAAGAATATGGCATTCAGGAACTGTCCATGCTTGAAGATCTTCAGGATAATATTATTGAAAATGACAGCACCTCGCCTTTTTACGGGATTTATTTTGGGGATAAACTTGTAGCGCGAATGAGCCTATATCAAGTTAACGGCAAATCGAATCCTTATTTCGACAACCGTCAGGATTATTTGGAGCTGTGGAAGCTTGAGGTTCTTCCGGGCTACCAAAAGAGGGGATATGGAAAAGCGCTGGTTGAATTCGCAAAATCATTCAACATGCCGATACGGACAAATCCGCGAATGAAATCAGCGGAATTTTGGAATAAAATGAATTTTGAAGCTGTTAAATATGATATGGCGCGGGATAAAGGGGAAAACCCGCTCATCTGGCATCCTGATATGGACCAAGAAATGACACCGGGAGAGTCTGCATAGAAATAAAAACAACCGGCCTATACACACTCTATGGCCGGTTCATTTCAGGCGTTCCTTACGTTTCTTGAGCCGCTTTTTTCATTCTTCCGTCTTCTTTTGAAACAACCATTTTTCTGGCCCGATCCATAATATCGATCAGTGCCTTGTAATCCTCTTCTGTCATCTCTAGCTGGTTCCTCAATGTTTGGTTTTCACTCCGTACATCCTCAAGCTCTTTTTGCAGCGATTTGATTTCCTCCTGCAGTTTTTCCCTTTCAAGCTGAAATTCATGCACAGACGGCGTTTCTTTGAATTGTTCAAGAAATTGAATGACATCCTGAATGGACAAATCTCGTTTTCCTTCTGCTGACGGTGCCGCGGCAGTCTGCTTGACGGAATTCGGCATATTGACCGAATGAACGCCGATTTGTTTTCTCAGTTCTTTCCTCTGCTTTTTCGCAAGCTCTATGCCTGATTGGTATTGTTTTCTCACATATGAGTTCCATCTGAACCCGCATGCTGCCGCGGTTCTGGTCAGCGCCCTTCCAACCTCCTCAAAGGCGGATAGCTGTGTTCCTCCCTCTCGAATATGACGAAGCACTACTTCTGCCAGCAGCAAATCCTCATCCTGAGTCCAAGCATCTTGTCTTGTAATGGTCAAATTCAATCTCCCTCCATGTCAGCTTATTTATCTCATACATATGCCGGTAATAGATTAGATAGACTATTTGCACTCACAAATTTTCCGCAAGCTGACAAGGAGAGAAAAAGAAAAAGCGCAGGGCTTTCACCCAGCGCTTTTCTTATTAGTTACTTTTTACATTTATGTCTTTGCCGTTGTATGATCCGCATGCTTTGCATACACGGTGAGACAATTTCATCTCTCCGCATGACGGACATTCTGTCATACCAGGTACATTAAGTTTGAAATGTGTACGGCGCAATCTTTTCTTCATTTTAGAAGTTCTTCTAAAAGGTACAGCCATTATTCCCACCTCCTTAAAGAGTTAAGATTCATCATCTTGTTTTAAGAGCTTTTCTAGGGCTGCAAGTCTTGGATCAACTTGATTCTTCTTGTCTTCCTCCGAAATGACTTGCCAGTCCTTTCCTTCTTGAGGAGCAGCTCCTTTTTCTTGTTCAGATTCACAAAAGATTTGCATAGGGATTTCTAAAAGAATTTCTTCTTTCACGATCGGAGTTAAGTCGATAGCATCGTCCTCAACAATGTGAACGTCATCATCTTCTATATCATCCGTCTGATGAAATATAAACAGTTCTTTTGTTGAAATTTCAAATGGATACGGAACATCAACGAGTGTTCTTGAGCATGGCAAAATCATTTCGCCTGAAATTGTAAAATCAAACGAAACCTGTTTGGATTTGATATCCGCTCTGCCCTTCACCCGAACGGGAGAAATGCGGCGAATGTCAGAATTCACCTTTGTCAGCTCATGTAACTCAACTGTTTCATCAAACTCAAAACTTTGGTTCGGCATTTGATGCAGCTGATAAATCGTCCATTTCATTTGTATCACCTCATGAAAGCAACAAACATGATTATAGCTTTTAAGATTGTTTTTGTCAATATTTTTTCTTTACAGCATAATGCTGCCATTGACGTATCGTTGACAGCGGCATATGCGATGCATACACTTAAAATAAATATAAGGCGTAAGAGTTTTCATCAGCAAATGTACCATACGTTTTGAAACATAGCAAGAAAGGCGGAAAAAATATGAAAGCTGTCGGATTGGTGGTTGAATATAATCCCTTCCATAACGGTCACCTTTATCATGCCCAAACAGCAAAGCGGCAAACCGGATGTGACACGGCTGTTGCTGTCATGAGCGGACATTTTTTACAGCGCGGCGAGCCGGCGGTTGTGTCAAAGTGGGCCCGTACAAAAATGGCTCTGCAAAGCGGAATCGACCTGGTCATTGAGCTGCCCTATCTTTATGCGGTGCAAAAAGCGGAGATTTTTGCGCGCGGCAGTGTTTCCACCCTGAATAAACTTGGGTGCGAGGCGCTTTTTTTCGGAAGCGAAAATGGTGATATTGCGCCGTTTTTAGAAACAGCAAAGCTTATTGATGAGCATAAGGATACGTTTGATCAATGTGTCAAGGAAGAACTTAAAAAGGGGGCCAGTTACCCAGCCGCAGCAGCTATCGCCTTCAGATCCATTTTACATACTGAAAACGCACTTGATTTGTCAAAACCAAACAACATTCTGGGATATCATTATGTCACGTCCATTCTTTCCGGGGGATACTCAATGAAACCTTCTACCACAGCGCGCATTTCCTCGGACTATCATGATGCTGACCTTCCTGAAGGCGAAAACCATATCGCAAGCGCCACAAGCATCAGAAAAGCCATGTTTGAACAGAGTCTTGAAGCCTGCCTTCGTTTTCTTCCTGATACATCTGTAAGTGAATTAGCACATTACCGAAAATCTTTCGGACTGTGGCATACACCTGAAAGCTATTTTTCTTACTTAAAATACAGCCTGTCGATCGTAACAGCACAGGAATTACAGCAAGTATACGAGGTGGAGGAAGGCTTAGAGCACAGAATTCTTCGTTCGATCAGAAAAGCCAGCTCCTACCAGGAATTTATGCAGCTGCTGAAAACGAAACGTTATACGTGGACAAGGCTCCAGCGGATGAACACGCACATTTTAAACAGGGCAAACAAACAGGAGATGCATAATCTGCTTGCCGATAAAGAGGTGCCGTATATTAGGCTTCTTGGCATGACGAAAAAAGGACAGGCTTATTTAGCGGAAAAGAAAAAAGCGCTGTCTGTTCCGCTTGTCAGCAAACTGTCCTCATTCTCCCATCCTGTACTCGATCTGGATATAAAAGCAAGCAAAATCTACAGCCTGGCGATAGAAGAACCGCTGAGAACTGAATTTGACCTGCAGGAATACGGGCATGCACCGATTCGATATGACGAGGATGAACAACGTTTTTTTAATATATAGAAAAGCACCTGAGAATATCAGGTGCTTTTCGCTTTCAGCTTATTCAAATAATCAATCGCGTCCTGAATCTTATCAACAGGCACAATCTTCATATCTGAATCAATATCTTTTGCTGTTTTTACTGCGTTTTTATAATCGGAATTGCTGGCGCCGTTTTGATTTGGCGCGAAGAAAATGTCTTTTCCGGCTTTGTCTGCGGCGACGACTTTTTGATCAATGCCGCCGATCGGGCCTACTGTTCCGTCAACATCAATCGTACCGGTTCCCGCAATATCGTAGCCTTTTGTCTCGTCTGGTTTTGTCAGCTGATTATAGATTTCAAGAGACATCATTAACCCTGCTGACGGGCCGCCAATATTTTCGATTTCAAAATCAATATCAGGCTCCACTTTGACGTTTCTGTCCGTATAGAGCGAAACGCCGATTCCTGCGCGATCCGGCTCATCAGGAAATTGTTTTAATGTAAGGGTGACACGCTTTTCTTTTTCTTCTCTTTCGATTTTCAACCGTACTTTATCTCCCGCGTTTTTGCTGCTGATATAATCAATCAGCTTTTCAGCAGACTGATAGTTTTTGCCGTCTGCACTGATGATTTTATCACCGACTTCTATTTTCCCTTTTGCAGGCATGTTTTCTACAACTGAGCTGGCGTATATGCCGTTAAACGAATAGCTGACTTTTTTTCCTGCCTTTTGATAGGCGGCTATAACCGCGTTTTCTTGCGAGCTCTGCATCATTTGGAGCTGCCTTTTCATATACTCCTTATCTGATTCCCCTTCTTCCTTGATGCTTTCATCAGGAACAATTTCATAATAAGGGTGCATCTTTGCCCACACATATGTAAACGGATTAGCCGGCCCCACTTTGACAGTCATTAACGACAGACTCCCCGTTTCCGGATAGCCTCCCTCCACTTTTATCAGTGAAGCAAGCTCTGTCGCTTCTCCCGGTTTTGTAATATAGTATGGAAGTTTTATAAATGATAAAACGGCAATCAGAATGAGGATGACAAGCATCCAGCTAAAATGTTTTTTACGAAGCAAATTATGAGCCCTCCCAATTCTCTATTTCTTTTCTTATATTGCTGATCATTTGATTTGTCGCCTCCTCGCCTGCCGCTATCATTGCTTCAATATTGGCAAACGAGCTTGAGCTGTATGTTTCAAGAGAAGGGCGAATCATGATATCCGCGGCGATCGTCTGATGCCGCACCAATTCATTTTGCAGTATATCCATACTTTGCATAATCACATCAAAAATATGCCCCGCCGTTTCGGTTTTTCGAACTCTGGAGACATCTGAAGCGATGATAACATCAGCCCCCATGTCTTTGACAACCGAAACCGGAATTCGGTCGACGACCGCGCCGTCCACAAGCAGCCGCCCGTCCAGCTTCTGCGGAATAAAGATACCCGGTATGCTGATGCTGGCCCGCACCGCATCTGACACCGAACCCTTTCGGAACACAATCTTTTCTCCTGTCTGTAAATCACACGCAACAATGCCCAGCGGGATTTGAAGCTCTTCGATCGGTTTTCCGAATGTATAAGCATGCACAAGCTGCCTGACGCGATCGCCTTTTAAAAAACCGAGTCTTGGAACTGTATAATCAGCATAAAGCCGACGTTTAAAGGCTTTAGCGACTTTTTTCATCGTGGCTACGTCATGGCCGGCTGCATAGAAACTGCCTACCAAAGCGCCCATGCTGCTCCCGGCAATCATATCCACTTTAATGTGATGCTTATGTAAACTGGAGAGCACACCGAGATGAGCGAGCCCTCTGGCCCCTCCCGATCCTAACGCCAAGCCGATTTTAGGTTTAGCCAACGCGTTAACCTCCTGCCTGAATTCCCTGTATACCGAATTCTATGGTCTAAACTGAACCCCTATGCTCGTATATTAGTACAAAGATTCAAGAGGACAGGTACTGCTTGGCCGTTTCGTGTCATACATATTTTATCATGATATTCATGTTATTGGGCATTTTTAGCATCGGGGAGGTAAGAATGAACTTGTCGAAGATTCATACACTTTTAATTGCTTCGTTTTTTCTTTTTTTAACAGCGACTGTCATCTCACATCCACAGGCTTCATTCGAAGCCTCTAAAACCGGGCTTTCTATGTGGTGGGAGGTTGTGTTTCCGTCATTGCTGCCATTTTTTATTCTGTCTGAACTCTTAATCGGTTTTGGCATTGTGCGGTTTGTCGGTGTATTGCTTGAACCTTTTATGCGGCCGATCTTCCGGGTGCCGGGTGTCGGCGGCTTCGTTCTTGCAATGGGGATGGCATCAGGAAATCCGGCGGGAGCTAAACTCACTGCCCGTCTTCGGCAGGAAAAACAGATTTCAAGAGTAGAAGCAGAACGGCTTGCGTCGTTTACCAACTCTTCAAATCCGCTCTTTATTTTTGGCGCTGTTGCCGTCGGTTTCTTTCAAAACGCGTCATTGGGCATTTTATTAGCCGCTGCACACTATTTGGGGAATCTGGCTGTCGGTTTAACGATGCGTTCATATGGACGCAAGGAAGAGCAGCACCTCAGAGGAAAAAATACAATACCTTTTCCTTCGATCAAAGATGCCTTGCACGCTCTGCATACCGCCAGACTTGCGGAAAAACGGCCTTTGGGCAAAATTTTAGGCGATGCCGTAACCTCTTCTGTTCAAACCCTTCTTATGGTGGGCGGGTTTATTATTTTGTTTTCTGTCTTTAACAGGCTGTTATCCGTGGTGCAGCTGACTGATATTCTGTCTGTATTCACAAAAGGCGCGCTGACCTTGTTTCAGCTTCCGGCTCAACTGGACATCCCTCTATTATCAGGAATGTTTGAAATCACATTAGGAAGCAAACTTGTCAGCGAGACAGACGTTACTCTTCTGCAAAAAGCCATTATCGTCAGCTTTATTCTCGGGTTTAGCGGCTTTTCCGTTCAAGCTCAGGTGGCAGGTATTTTATCGGAAACCGATATCAGATTTAAACCATTTTTTATCGCGCGTTTGCTGCAGGGCGTGTATGCCGCTGTCTTCGTCATGCTTTTATGGAAGCCTCTATACACGGCATGGAATGATCCGTATCAGAATGTGTTCAAATCCCTTCATAGCGGCGAAATGCCAACAGCACTGATAAACGGCTGGAATCTGCTTGTACAAATTGGACCTGCTGTCACATTATGCGCGCTGTTTACGTACATTATCATTTTTACTTACAGACTGACAAACGGCACAAAAAAAGGATGAGTCCAACCCCCCTCATCCTTGTCTGAATTTTTGCTGAAGCGCCAGCTCTACTTCCGGCGGCACAAATTCTGATACAGAGCCATTGTATTTTGCCACTTCTTTGACGATGCTTGAACTTAAAAACGAATATTGATTGTTTGTCATCATAAAAAACGTCTCAATGGATTCATCAAGCACACGGTTAACAGATGTCCCCTGCATCTCATATTCAAAATCAGACACTGCTCTCAAACCTCTTAAAATCGCTTTCGCATTTTTTCGTTTGGCATAATCAATTAACAGTCCTTGCGACGTTTCAACTGTTATATTCGGAATGTCCTTTGTCACTTCTCTCAGAAGCTCACACCGCTCTTCAACACTAAACAAAGGTTTTTTTGAAGAGTTATTCAATACACACACATACACTTGTTCAAAAATATGCGCCCCGCGTCTGATAATGTCCAGATGCCCGTAGGTCACCGGATCAAAACTGCCGGGACAGACAGCTATACTCGCCACATCACTACCCCCTCTTTTTATAAATCGCTACACCTGTTAGCCCATAGATTTCTTTTCTTGTCATAACAAGATTTCCTACGGTTTCGGGAAGCTCGACCTCTCTGTCATGTTCAGCAACGATAAAGCCGCCGTCTTCCAGCATCTGATATTCATCAATCATCGTTAAAAGCGCTTTCAGCCTTTGTTCCTTATATGGCGGATCAAGAAAAATTCCCCGAAAGCCGGTTTCTCTTTTTGCAGCAGCTTGCAAAGCCCGTTCCGCATCATTGCGGTATACCTGTGCGTGTTTTGTAAGCTCCAGCGATTTTAAGTTTGATTTGACCGTTTGAATTGCTTTAAAATCACGGTCAACGAATATGCAATGCTCAAACCCTCGTGAAAGCGCTTCGATTCCAAGACCTCCACTTCCCGCGAATAAGTCCAGTCCCCTGCCCCCGTCAAAATAAGGGCCGATCATATTGAAAATGGATTCCTTCACTTTATCGGTTGTCGGTCTTGTTGACGTTCCCGGCACAGCCTTTAGTGAACGGCCTTTTTTTGATCCAGAAATTACTCTCATGTTCCACACCACTTTTTCTAAAAGCTATTTTGTTTTCTTATCCGGCCGGACGCCGCTATGTACATAGAAAAAAATCAACCCTATCTTAACATAAAGCATTCTTTCAAACAATGAACGCTAATCTTGATCAAACATGTGTATAGGCAGGTTGATCCTTGTCCATACTATAAGCAACAGCATCTAGAGGATGTTGTTGCCAACCGCGGAGAAGACTTACGTTTCCCCATAAGTTCTTCCTCCGGTTTCTCCTCTCCCTTTGCCTTCTCCTTAACTTGTTAAGGAATAGAAGGACCCCGCAGAAGTCTGCGGGGATTTTTTTTATACTGCTATATGCCGATTTTATAATCGTATTCCTTCGCTTTATCAAGCTTTGACTCAAATTCCAATTTTAAAAACGGTTTATAAGAAGGCTCCACTTTCTTTACAAATGAGTAAGATGCGATCTTTTCCATTGTTTTTTCAATTTGGTTCATATCGCAATATAGGACGACATATTTTAAGCGTTTTGATACATAGTGCACATTTCCGAACTTCCTCAGCATTTTGCTTTGTTTTAGGGAATGCAGATACACAATCATGCCCTGGCGCCTATTCTCCAATACAATCACCTGCCTGATTTCTCTTATATGTAAAGACGAGACGGCCAGTCTCGTCAGGACACTTTACATCCGCAGCTTCCGCCTGAACCGCAGCCGCCTCCGCATGAAGACAAACCGTCAAAATAAGGGTTCCCAGTCGGCACTTTCACATGCTCTGAAACAGCTGTTCCAATCTCGACGCTGACCTCATCAAGAATAGACTGGAGTTCATTTTCAGCTCTCTTAAAGTCAGCCACCTTATTGTTCAGATCCAGCTCCCGCTTGATCTCCCTCATTTTCCGGGATATTTCTCTATAGTCAGGATGATATTTGCCAAAACGCTGTACATCCTCATACTGCTCTTTTATTTTGATAAAAGAACGAATAATCCGCCCTGCCTCTTCATCTTCTTGGAGACGCTTGTAACAATTGCGGTAGTTCTCAGCCGTCTCCGACTGCAGAATCATCTCGGCAAGCTGCTGAGCTTCACTTTGAAGCCGCACGGATTCCATCGTCGCATACATAGCACGCACCTCCAGTTGTTAGTTTACCACGAAACCAGCCAATTGGAAAATGCTTAATCCGCAGCCCGAAAACAATCTGTCTCTCTGCATTTACATCATGAAAAAAGACCCTATTTCGGGCCTTTTAATCTTTTGTCCGCATCGCTTGAAACATTTGCATCATCATTTGCGCCATTTGAATCCCGTTTGTAAATTGATTCACCCTGTGCGGTATGGTTTTTTCATAAAAGTTCATCATCTCAAGCTGAAAGGAGGACAGATCATCCGGTTTCCTCGAAAGCCTGCGGTACCATATCGGCTGTTCTCTGATGAATCGTTTCCGTTGTTCGTTGGCTAGAATAAATTCCTGAACCTCTTTGCGCATACGAGTTCCCCTTTTTTAATCCTTTCGAAATGAAAAAGGATGCTGTCCTGATCCTGGCTGAGATTGGTTCTGGCCGCTCCCGGAAAATGTATGAAGAAGACTTTGCAGTGATGAAATTGACTGGCTCATTTTATTGATTTGTTCGTTCATTTGATTGACATCCATTTTTTTCACCGCTGTCACCATTTTAGAGACAAAATCATTTTTTTCCGATGTTTCCGGCACAGCTTTGGCAGCTTCTTCCGGTTCCCGATATGGATCCCAGATCGGGTCGCCCTCCCCGAAAAGGACCCAATTTTCATAGACGTCCTGCCAGCTTCTTTGTTCTTTACGCACTTCTTTTATCAGCTTGGGATGCTTTTTGACGAATTGTTTAAAGTCGTTGATTGAATGATTGGCATGTTGATTCGCCACAATCCTCACCCCCTCCGAAAATCGATACCTACTACAATGTATCGTTTTGCGAGGCATTGTGTTCGCCTATATTCATTCACAAAATAAATTTTTAGCTTTTCTCGATACACTCGTGAAAAACCCTTATTGAAGGATGCATTCAGATCAACAAGCCTTTGAAATTAGAAAAGCCGCGGAACCATTTGGCCGCGGCTTTTCATTACCATCGCTTAATAAAATTTTGAGTGTAATATTTCCGGTCTACTCCGACACCTAGATGCGTATAATCTGCATTTAGAAGCGCTTTTCGATGGCCTTCACTATTGAGCCAGCCTTCTACAGCGGCCGGACCGTCCACATAATTGTATGCGATATTTTCCCCCGCTTGCTGAAAGTCAACATTCCCTTTTTCTAATCGGTCTTTCAATGTCCCGTATTTTTTAGAAACATGGGAGAAATAGTTATTGTCCTTCATATCCTCGCTATGCCCAAAAGCCACTTCTGCCGTCGGCTGGTCCCACTCAAGCTTCGCAAGCCCATGCTTGACACGTATCACATTCGTCAGATCAAATATTTGCTTTTCACTCGTCGTTTGGATCTTTTTCCACTTATCATCTGAAACAGCTTCTGGTTTCATTAATTCACCGCGGTATACAACCTCATAAGGCCTTTGCTTGACAAAGGTTTGCGCATCAAATGCCCTGATGCTGGATAGCTTCCCCTCAAATTTGTCCATATACAGCTGGACATACATTTTTCCTATCTTTACAGTCGGCCTTGTATTGATATCCTCTTCAGAAAACTCAAAACGATAGGAATTTCCTTTATACTCTACATTCACAAACGGTGCAACCTGAGTCGTCTTGAATACTTCTCCGGTTGATTCGCCAATTTTGAATGGCTTTGCGTTAATATCATTCCCAGCTGCAAATAATGTGACTACTTTATGATTTAATACTCCGATTTGGACATACTGGTCCTTTCCTTGACTGTAAATCCACCAATTGTAGTCATAAGCGGAAGGGTCAATGCGTTCAGGTTCCCCAAGCTTTTTCGTTACTTCTTCGGCGGACTTGCCCATAAAGGACAATAACCCTGATGTCGGCATATGTATTCGTTTGCCGCTTTGCGCTTCCTCATTAGACACCTGAGGTTCACTGTCATTTGATTTTTTTTCAGGAGAAGCTCCATATTGAATAAACAGAACATAAGTTCCGCAGATAATCAAGAGGACAACCATTGCTCTCAATATATTTTTCAATCTATCACCCCCGTGCCATCACGTGTCTTGCCTTACATCTCATTACAATACAGCCTATTTAACATGTCAAAGATTTATGTGTTAATGAAAAAAGCCTTCTCTTCTGTCATCACCCTCGGATATATCCGATAGGGCGGTGCCTGCACGTTCATTCGTTTGCTCAGATAAAGATAGATCACCAAGCGTGACGATTCCAGTCAGCTTTTTGTTTTTTGTAACAGGTATCCTTCTGAGCTGATGTGATGCCATCAAATGAAGAACCTCATCAACTGAAGCATCTTCCTCCACACTGACAGGTTTTTCGGTCATCGCGTCAGTGATTTTTTGCGAGTTCGGTTTTTTTATCGCGATCCCTCTTAACACGAGATCACGGTCGGTCACGATGCCAACAAGTGTTTCTCCATCCTTATCAACTACCGGAACCGCACCTATATTCGCGTCCTTCATCTTCACTGCAGCTTCATATACATTATCTAATACCGTGCAATATTGCAAGTCGGCTGTCATCAGATCTTTTATTTTTGTCATCCGTATAACCTCCTTTAGTCTAGTGCTATTGTCGTCAAAATTTATTTTTTGCATACTTTCAAAGGAAGAAGATCCATTGAAAGTTTAACGCTTTCATACTATGATTGTCAGGAAAGGTAAATTTTATAAGGAGGGGTCAGTGTTGAAGTTTACTGAAAGCGGGCTTGAAGGGGTAAAGGCTGAGCTCAGCTGGCTAGACGACTTGATGGAAAGCAAAGGTCTCATCAGAGCGGGTCAATGGGATTATGAAAGAGTCACCTATGACAGAAAGTTTTCGACGATTGAGGGTACGTTTTACCTGCGGATACCGGGCATTGCGGCTGAGGGCGATGTAGGAAGCGGCCGCGCCGTGATTCAATTAATGTCCCCTCTCTTAGGCAAGCATTACTACCCGCACGGCGTAGAATATGGAGAAACGGAATTGTTCCCTGTACAGGTTGTAACAAAAAGCAAGGCACTGATTCAGGACATAACCGACACGCTAAAAACAGTTCAAATGTAATGAAAAGGTACAGCATCTTCTGCTGTACCTTTTATGATATGGTCTGCTGAATATACGGCGGTTCTTCCTGCCCGTCCTTTTCTCTTTCTTTCTTCACCCATTGGAAAAAAACAATCGCCAAAAAAGTGCCGTATACAATTTCCTGAATGATTTTCATCATGACTGCTCCGAGCTGCTGATCCTCCAACAAAGGGAGTGTATTGAACATCTCTGGTCCTGTTAATGGGATCTGCCCCATCATATCCGCAGGCACACAAAGCTTCATTGCTTCAGCCCACGCAGATGGATCTGTATAGGTGGCATATAACGGCGCACCGCTGAACATGATCAGCGCGCAAGCTGGCGTAAGCAGCATACCGTCCGCCATAATATATCCCAGTTTCATCAAGCCGCTGAGCTGCCGAAGGCGCTCTACCTTATGAACAAGCGGCCACCACATGAAAAACGCCAGCACAAAGATAAGCCAAGTCATTACCGTATGATAAAACGGGTCCGTTTTGACAGTATCAAAAATAAGCGGAACATGATATAAAGAAAAAATGCCGTTAAACAAAAGCAAAGCAATTAAAGGCGTCGTAAAAAATGAAAAAACCTGTTTAATGGCAGGCCTGAAAATGATTTTTTCCCAGAGCCATGCGGGAATTCCCGCAATCAATAATGGCGGGACGACCAAATACAGGACAGCCATTTGCACCATATGAGCGCTGAACATAATGTGTCCGAGCAGATCGACCGGACTCCCCTCCGCTGCATATAAAAACAGCATCGCCGATAGAAAGCACACCATCTCTTTACCTGTTATCCGTTCTGGCTTAGAAAACATTCGCCAGTAAAAATAGAGATAAAGCACCGTAATGCCCAACAGGATACAAAAAAGATAAGGGCTCCACATCGCGCGAAACCCAAACACGTCTAACTGATCCATTATTTCACCTCCGGCGGCTGTTCACATTACCACCATATAATTGTGACAAACGCAAGCACAGTGATGAACGCGACAAACATGCCTGAATACAAAAACAGTGCCGGCGCTTCATGCCCTTTTTGATTCATATGCATGAAATAATAAAGCTGGAAGATGACTTGAATCGCAGCTAGCAGAATAATGAAAGGAATTGTAAACCAGCTGCCGATGCCATCCGTTGCCACAGTCAGAAAGGCCACAATCGTAAGGCCGATCATTAAGCCAAAAGACAGAACCTGATATTTCATCTCCTGAGCGTGCTTCTTTTTCTTAAATTCAAGGCCGCTGTTGATATGCCTTCTGCTTTTTTTACCGACCATGTTTATCCCACCATCCCCATTAAATATACAACGGTAAAGATGAAGACCCACACGACATCAATAAAGTGCCAATAAAGACTTGCAACATAAAACTTAGGCGCCGTATACAGGTTTAGTCCCCTTTTGGCATTGCGGATCATCAGGGTGCTGATCCACATAAGCCCAAATGCCACGTGGGCGCCGTGTGTGCCGACAAGCGTGTAAAACGCGGAACCGAGCGCAGAGCTTGTGATCGTAAAGCCAAACTCATGGGTGTAATGCTTAAATTCATAGATTTCAAGTCCTAAAAATCCCGCCCCCAATAAGAGCGTAATTCCCAGCCAAAGCTGCATTTTTCCGAATGAAAAGTTCTTCATGTGGTACATCGCGTACACACTCGTTAAACTGCTCGTTAATAAGAGCATTGTGGCGATAAACACAAGCGTCACATCAAACATTTCCGTCGTAGGCGGGTCACCGGCGTTTGAATTCCGGAGTGCGAGAAACGTGGCGAAGAGAGACGCGAACAAAACTGTCTCTCCCCCAAGAAAAAGCCAAAAGCCTAAAAATTTATTTTTCCCTTCCAGTGTTACTTTTTCGGGAGAAGCTGGAAAGGTTTCCGCGGTGAATTTTTCTTCAATTTGCATTATGCCTTCACCCCTTTATCATCGTTCGGAAGTTCCTCTTTATGAATATGATAGCCGTGATCATCAATGACTGAGCGAAGCAGCATCGTGATAAATGTGATGCCGAGCCCGATAAAGATCACCGGCAGCCCCCAAGCGTAATCGGTTCTGTACAGCAGCCCGAACGCTGCGACAAAGAGGCCAAAGGAAATGATGAACGGCAGGATTGAGCCGTTTGGCATATGAATATCATCAACCGGTTCAGCCGGCGTCATTGATTTGTGTCCTGCCTGCTTCTCGATCCAAAACGGATCAAGCCCTCTGACAAAAGGAAGCTGTTTAAAATTATATTCAGGCGGCGGTGAAGAAACGGTCCATTCAAGCGTACGTCCGTCCTGCCATGGATCAGCTCCGACATATTCTCCTTTTACCGATGTCCAAATGACATTGACCAGCAGAAGAATAACTGCTGCCGCCATAAAAAACGCCCCGATTGTACTGATCAAGTTGCCTGTTTCAAGACCCTGGTCCGGCAAAAATGTATAAACCCGGCGCGGCATCCCCATTAATCCGACAAAATGCTGAATGAAAAACGTGAGGTGAAAGCCGATAAAAAACAATACAAATGAAATTTTCCCCATCGTCTCATGCAGAATTTTACCGAACATTTTCGGCCACCAAAAATGAACACCGGCTAAAAGGCCGAATACCACTCCGCCAATAATGACATAGTGGAAATGCGCCACCACAAAATACGTATCATGGAACTGATAGTCAGCAGCAGCGGCTGCCAGCATGACTCCCGTCACACCGCCGAGCACGAAGGACGGTATAAATGAGACGGCATACAGCATCGCGGTCGTATACTTTACATTTCCTCCCCAAATCGTCAATAGCCAGTTGAAAATTTTAATCCCGGTCGGAATCGCGATAGCCATTGTGGCAACTGCAAAAATCGCATTTGCAATCGGTCCGAGACCTGTCGTAAACATGTGGTGCACCCAAACCATAAAGCCCAGAAAGCCAATGAGCACGATGGCAAAAACCATTGATGAATACCCAAACAAACGCTTTCTGGCAAACACAGGGATGACCTCTGAAAAAATACCGAATGCAGGCAAAATTAAGATATAAACCTCGGGATGGCCAAAAATCCAAAATAAATGCTCCCAAATGACCGTATTCCCGCCAAGCTCCGGATTAAAGAAGTTGGTGCCGAACAGCCGATCCAGCATCATCAGAGCCAATCCGGCCGTCAGCGGCGGAAAGGCAAACAAAATCAATGCCGAAGCCACAAATGTCGTCCAAGTAAACAAAGGCAGCCTCATGTACGTCATGCCAGGAGCCCTCATGTTAATAATCGTAGCCAAAAAGTTAATCCCTGCTATCAGCGTCCCGAGCCCCGATATTTGCAGTCCGAGGACGAAAAAGTCTATGCCGTGCCCTTCCGAATGAAGCGAAAGTGAAGCGTATGATGTCCAGCCCGCGTCTGGCGCTCCGCCCAAAAACCAGCTTAGATTTAAGAAAATGCCTCCGAAAAAGAAGAGCCAAAAACCAAGCGAGTTTAAAAATGGAAACGAAACGTCCCGAGCCCCAATCTGCAAAGGCACGACCGCATTCATCAAGGCAAATAAAAGCGGCATCGCAGCCAGAAAGATCATCGTTGTCCCGTGCATTGTCATGACTTCATTGTACGCTTGAGCACTGAGAAAAGCATTTTCCGGCTTTGCAAGCTGGATTCTGATAAACATCGCTTCTATTCCCCCGACAAGAAAGAAGAATCCCCCGGCGATTAAGTAAAGAATCGCGATTTTTTTATGGTCCACCGTCGTCAAATAATCCCAAAGTATAGATCCGCGCGTCCGCTTTTCTGTAAGCGCATTCAACATATGTGACCTCCCCCAATATCTCCCTTTCTTCCCTACTTGCTTTCCGTTTTTAAGCCTTTTAAGTATTCATAAAGCGCATCTGTTTCACTGTCTGAGAGCTTCGGATAAGTTCCTGTCATTTTGTTCCCCGGTTTTATGCTCTCAGGATCCTTGAGCCAAGCTTTCACATTTTCTTCGTTGGCGTCTTTCACCCCTGCCACTTTTGCCCTTTCACCGAAGGTCGCTAAGTTGGGAGCCGTTCTTGCTGCTTCTGCCCGCTTATCATTCGGCTCAACGGCATGGCAGCTCAGGCAGTTCTTCTCTTTAAACAGTTCTTCGCCCTGCTTAGCCAAATCACTCTCTGCTGTAGACTTATAGTTTTTCATTTCTTTTGTCCAGCCCTGAAATTCTTTTGCAGACATCGTTTTCACCTTAAAATCCATCAGCGCGTGTGAAGGGCCGCAAAGCTCTGCACACTTCCCAAAAAACATATCTCCTGCCTCTTTGCTTCTTTTTGAATCAAATGTCAGGAAAAACTTATTTTCGTTATCCGTATTCGTATCAAGTTTTCCTCCAACTGAAGGAATCCAGAAGGAATGTTTGACATCTGAGGCTTTTAAATTAAAATATACACGCTGGTCTGTCGGCACAATCAGCTCCTGGCTTGTGATAATGCCGTAATCAGGGTATTCAAACTCCCACCAGTATAAATTTGCCCGGACATTGACTACAAGCGCATCCTCAGCTTTGCGGCTTTTCTTATCCATTGGTGATGTATCCGCAAGCTCTAGCGTATATAGTACGACAGGGATCACAAGAATAATGAGCAGCAAAATCGGGATCACAGTCCATGTGATTTCTAAAAATTTGTTCCCCTCTACCTGTTTCGGTATCGTGTTCTCACCGACCCGTGATCTTCTGAATCTCACAATCACATAAAAGAAGATAACAGATACTACTGCAACAACAACCACCATAATCAATGTACTGAGCACCGTCAGGTCATACTGTTTATCAGCCACCTCGCCAGCAGGCTTGAGCGTGGATAAAAAAGGTTTTCCACATCCGCTTAATAGAAGCGGCACTAAGGCTAATAATGAAATAAGACGCCAATGCTTTACCATTTCACCCAACCCCTTTTCTGGTCAATACAAAGGCGGAGAGCAGACTCGCAATCCAGCCTATCACCAATAAAGCACTTACATTTCCTCTTCTCTTAAATTATGAGTTTTTTTACTCAAAATGCCATCTATGTATAAAAGTAAAGCCGCCTGATGAAGGAAAAGGTCAAGGCGGCATTTACTAGTTGTCATCGATTATTTTGAAGCGATAAAACAAACAATGTATCTATTTTTTTAGAAAAGAGTCAAGACAACCATGGCAACGAAATAGATTGTCATGTAATTAAGCGAGTAAATGAACATCTGCGTTGCCCACTTCATGATATTTTTGGTGCGGAGGCCCATCAAGCCTAGAATCAGCCAGCCGATATTTAACAGCAAGCCGAGGATGACAATCGGAAGGCCCAGACTTCCAAGGAAAAACGGAAGCGGCATCAGGCACGCAACCCACACAATTATTTGTCTTTTTGTCACTTCAAATCCGTATACGACAGGAAGCATCGGAATATTTGCAGCTCTGTAATCCTCAGTTTTCTTAATAGCCAATGCTAAGAAATGAGGAATCTGCCAAATAAATAAAATCATGAATAATACCCATGCGACGACACCGATATGCCCTTCCACTGCCGTCCATCCAATAAGCGGCGGGACTGCACCGGAAACACTTCCTACTACTGTGTTAATGGTATAGCGGCGTTTCGTCCACATTGTATATAATACAACATACGTAAAGACTCCGATAAAACCGATAACAGCAGCCATGAC